>CAYGLT010000017.1:0-42916 GCA_964350875.1 uncultured Phycisphaeraceae bacterium
AGGACTGGTTTATTCGGATCGTCGTCCATGTTCGGGCGCACGGGGAGTGTACGCGTTCTTGGTGGTTCACCCCCACCACTTGCGGCCCCACATGGCGATGTTCAGCATCGGCCACGCGAGACGCCAGTTCCGGAGCGGGTCGAGCGAGACCACCTCGACGACGGCCTCGCTGAAGATCGAGCGAGCGAACCCGCCGCGCTTGAACGCGTCGGCGTGATCGCCGACCCATGCCTGGAAGGGCAAAGGGAAACTCGCCTTGGGGCGGTCGACGATCGAGCCGGGAAGATCGGCGCGGAACGCCTCGCGAAGCGAGATCTTCGTGCGTGCGGCATCGGAGTCGTTCGACGGCGGCCCCCCCGCGAGCACGGGGGAGCGCGTGGAGAACTTCGCGGACATCGGCAGCGATTCGGCGAACTCGGCGACGACGGCGTCGGCGAAGGGCGTGCGACCTTCCACGGAGGCGAGCATCGTCGAGGTGTCGAGCCGTTGGAGGAGACCCGTGAGGTTCACGCGGCGGTGGAACCGCAGGTGCGCATCGAGCGAGGGCGTTTCTTCGTCGCCGGTGGATTCGATCGCCGCGCGGCGGAACTCCGACTCGTACATCGCGTAGAGCGGCTCGTCGTGGCCCGCGGCGCGCCAGGCGGCGGGCGTGAAGAGCAACTCTTTCATCGCGGGCGGCGCCCACGCGTTGGATTCGAGTTCGAATCGGCCGCCGCCGGTGTTCACTTCGCCGCGTTGGCGACGATGTACGAATTCTGCCGCGCTGCGCATGGGGCCTTCGTACCCGGCGAAGAGTTCGTCGGCGCCCTCGCCCGAGAGCGTGACGACGCAGCCGTCCTCGCGCAGGCGTGACGCCACGGCGTGGATCGCGACCTCGTTGGGCGTGCTGAGCGGCACGCCGAGTTGATCGATCATCCGCGGCCAGCGTTCGGCGAAGAGTTCGCGCGTAACGATCGCCTCAGAATGCTTCGTGCCGAGGAAATCGGCGGCGTCTCTGGCGAACGAAAGGTCGTCGCCCGCGAACTGCGCGGCGCTGTCGTCGCGGTCGCGTTGGGCTCCAGCGCAATAAGTCTGGAGCGCGGAGTGGTCGCGGCTCGCGAGGAGCGTCGTGATGGTGCTGTCGAGCCCGCCCGAGAGCAGGCAACAGGTCGGAACATCGGCGCGGAGGTGGGCGCGTACCGAGTCTTCCATCGCTTCCCGTGCGCGGGACGCGGCGTCCGCCTCGTCGATCTCCGTGCCGGTTTGCGGCCCGTTCCACCAGGTCGCCACGCGAACGGTCGGTGTGCCGGTCGAGAGGTCGCACTGCGCGATCTGGCCCGGCGCGAGCGAGAGGATGTCCTCGAACAGCGTGTCGTTGCCCAAGACGGTGCGGATGGTCGTGAGGTACGCGCTCACCATCGCCATGTTGGGGCGCGGCGTGAAGCCGGGCATGCGAGCGAGGGTTGCGGGTTCGCTCGCGAACGCGATCTCCCGCTCTGTGGTGGTGAAGTAGAGCGGTTTCACGCCGAGCGGATCGCGCACGAGGGTGAGGAGCCGGTCGCGGGTGTCCCAGAGCGCGAAAGCGAACATGCCGCGTATGCGTGAGAGCGCGTCGAGGCCCCACATCTCGAGTGCGCGGAGGAGCGTTTCGGTGTCGCTCCGGGTTTTGAAGGACACGCCGATCGCGCCGAGTTCACGGCGGAGTTCCGCGTCGTTGTAGAGTTCGCCGTTGTAGACGAGCACGAAGCGGCCGTCGTCGGAGACGAAGGGCTGGGCGCCGGCGGGCGTGGGATCGATGACGGCGAGCCGGCGGTGCGTGAGGATCGCGCCTTCGCGATGCCATGTTCCGGCGCCGTCCGGCCCTCGGTGGGAGAGGGAGTCGCGGAGGCGTTCGGCCTGCTCGATCGAGATGGATGGTGTCCGATCGCGGGCCGCGATGACGCCGAAGATGCCGCACATGTCGCTTCTATCGGACGATTCGGGGCGGCGGGCCAGCGATCAGGCGGAGGGTTCGATCTCGAGGAGCCAGGCGTCGGGCATGCCGCTCGGGCCGCAGATCGCCGACGCGCGGAGCGTCCGCCAGCCACCGACGGTCCAGCGGAAGCGAGCGACTGCGGAGCCCGGGATGTCGCGTTCGATCTGACAGAGCCCCTCGGCGACCCTGCGGACCACGCCGCGTTGGCCGCCCAGATCGCCCTCGAACCAGAGGTAGCGGCCCCGGTGGTCGGGCAAGCGGGCGGCATCGGCCGTGCCTTCCTCGATCTCGTCCACCCGAACATTGACGCGGAAGGTCAGCAGATCGCGCTCCGCCGCCTCGACCTCCTCGCTCCTCGCGAGCAGCCAGTCGAAGTGGGCGGTCCCGTCGGGGCGGGAATGCTCGAGAAGGACCATTCTGGGCACGCATGAGCGTAGCGCGGTCCCCCTCGGGTCCGGAAACGCGGTACACTCCCGCCTTCACGATTCGACGCACGCTGTGCTTTGGAGCCGACGAACGATGCGCACCTTCCGCCCCGGATTCCTCGCCCTCACCCTCGGGCTTGCCGCCACCCTGACGGGCTGCAACACCGTCTCGGTTATCTCCTTGGAGGAGCAGGCGTACCGCGCCGAAACCCGTGAGGAGTACGCGACGGCGGCGACGAAGTACCAGCAGGCGCTCGACAAGTCCCCGGGCCGCGTGTACAGCCGCGTCGGCCTCGGCCGTGTGCAACTGGATATGGGCGATCCTCGCGCCGCCCGCCGGAACCTCGAACTCGCTCTCGCGGCCCGTCCGGACGATCCCGAGATCCTCGACCTGCTCGCGCAGTCGATGGTGGAATCCGGCGACAACGCCGCGATGTACCGCCTGCTCCGCGGCCGCGCCGAGCAGCGCAACACCGTCGCCGACTGGATGCGCCTCGGGAAGTTCGCCGCCGAAGCGGGCGACGCCGATGTCGCGGAGAACGCGCTCCTGACGGCCGCGACGCTCGATCGCGGGCAGACCGCCGCCCCCCAGATCGCGCTCGCCGACTTCTACGAGTCGATCGGCGCCGAGGACAAGGCCCTGAACCGCCTGCGGATGGCGCTCTACCTCGATCCATCGAATGTCGCGCTGCAGGACCGGATCCGCGCGATGGGCGAGACCCCCGGCCCGACCTTCGCGCTCCAGCCGGTCGAGCAGGGCTAAGCGAGTCCTGACGGCGGTTTGACACCCTCGCCGGCCCCCTTCTACACTTCATCCGGATGAACGGATGAAGCGTGCCACCCAGGCCATCCCGGTGACGGAACTCCTCGCGGCCCTGAGCGAGCCGGTCCGCCTGCGCCTGTGCCGCCTGCTGGAGCGGGAAGAACTCTCCGTGGGCGAGGTCGCGAGCGTCCTTCAACTCCCCCAGTCGACCGTGAGCCGCCACCTGAAGGTCCTCAGCGACGGCGGCTGGCTCGCCAAGCGGGCGGACGGCACGGCCACGATGTACCGGCTCCTCCTCGACGACCTGGCGGTGGACGCACGGGCGCTCTGGGTGACCGTGCGCGACCAGATGGGCGACTCTTCCGAACTTCGCGAGGACCTGCGCCGGCTCGACTCGGTGCTCGATGACCGCAAGGCGGACTCGTCGTCGTTCTTCGGCCGCGTCGCCGGCGCGTGGGACGACCTGCGCACGGAACTGTTCGGCTCGTCGTTCACCGCGCCCGCGCTGCTCGCGCTCCTGCCGCGCGACTGGACCGTCGCCGACCTGGGTTGCGGCACGGGCAACGCCGCCGAGATGCTCTCGGGCCGCGTGAAGAAGGTCATCGCGATCGACGCGAGCGAGGTGATGATCCGCGCGGCGAAAAAGCGGCTCGCGAACCTCAAGGGCGTTGAGTTCCGTCAGGGCCCGCTCGAGGACCTGCCGCTGAAAGCCAACTCTGTTGACGCCGCTGTCTGCGTGCTGGTGCTTCACCATCTTGCCGAGCCCGAGCATGCCGCGAACGAGATGCTGCGCATCCTCAAGCCGGGCGGCCGCGTGCTCGTGGTCGACATGTTCGAGCACGACCGCCGCGAGTACCGCACGCAGATGGGGCACAAGCACCTCGGTTTCAGCGAGACGCGCATCAAGGCGATGCTCGAGCGCATCGGGTTCGTGCGCGTGCGCGTCGACTCGCTCCCCGCGTGGCCCGACAGCAAGGGCCCGAGTTTGTTCGTCGCGACGGGCGATGCCCCGGACCGCGGCGATTGATGAATCAACACCGTCCCGACGCCGCCGCACGACACGCGCCGGCCGCCGATTGCACACGACCGACTTGACTCTGATCCACCGAAGGAGACGACCGTGACCACCGCCTCTGCCGACCCCGCCGTGAAACCCTCGAAGGGCTCCGCGACTTTCATGAACACCGGGCTGCCGCTCACGAGCGACCTGCCCAACAAGGTGCGCGACCTCTCGCAGGCCGACTTCGGCCGCAAGGAGATCGACCTTGCCGAGGACGAGATGCCCGGCCTGATCGGCTGCCGCGAGGAGTTCGGCAAGAGCCAGCCCCTCAAGGGCGCGCGGATCATGGGTTCGCTCCACATGACGATCCAGACCGCGGTGCTCATCGAGACCCTGCAGGAACTCGGCGCCGATGTGCGCTGGGCGTCGTGCAACATCTTCAGCACGCAGGACCACGCGGCCGCCGCGATCGCGAAGAACAAGCACAACACCCCGGTGTTCGCGTGGAAGGGCGAAACGCTCGAGGAGTACTGGTGGTGCACCCTGCAGGCGCTGAGTTTCCCCGCCGACGAGACGGGCAGCAACGGCCCGAATGTCATCGTCGATGACGGCGGCGACGCGACCCTGCTGATCCACGAGGGCTACAAGGCCGAGCAGGCGTTCAAGAAGGACGGCACGATCCCCGACCCGTCCAAGATCGAGAACCGCGAGTTCCGCGTCGTGATGACCGTGGTCCGCGAGAAACTGCTCGAAGACCCCACCTTCTGGACGCGCATGGTTCCCCACATCCGCGGCGTGTCGGAAGAGACCACCACGGGCGTGCTGCGCCTCTACCAGTTCGCGAAGAACAAGACGCTGCTCTTCCCGGCGATCAATGTCAACGACTCGGTCACCAAGAGCAAGTTCGACAACAAGTACGGCTGCCGCCACTCGCTCACCGACGGCATCATGCGCGCGACCGATGTCCTGCTCTCGGGCAAGAAGTGCGTCGTCGCGGGCTACGGCGATGTGGGCAAGGGCTGCGCCGAGGCGTTCGTCGGTCAGAAGGGCCGCGTCTTCGTGACCGAGATCGACCCGATCTGCGCGCTCCAGGCGTGCATGGACGGGTACGAGGTCGTGACCATCGAGGAGATGCTCCCCCGCGCGGATGTGTTCATCACCGCGACGGGCAACAAGGGTCTGCTCACCGTCGACCACATGTCGAAGATGAAGCACAACGCGATCGTCGGCAACATCGGCCACTTCGACAACGAGATCGACATGGACGGCGTCGAGCGTTGGGTCGAGGAGGGCCGCATCGAGCGCCGGAACATCAAGCCCCAGGTGGACGAGTTCCGTTTCAAGGCCGACAAGGCCAAGGGCATCGAGGCGCACAGCGTGATCATCCTCTCGGAGGGGCGCCTGCTGAACCTGGGCAACGCGACGGGCCACCCCTCGTTCGTGATGTCCACCTCGTTCGCGAACCAGACGCTCGCGCAGATCGAACTCTTCAAGAACTTCAAGAACTACGAGAAGCAGGTCTACACGCTTCCCAAGCAACTCGACGAGAAGGTCGCGCGGATGCACCTCACCAAGATGGGCGCGCACCTCACGACGCTCTCGAAGGAGCAGGCGGACTACATCGGCGTTCCGGTCGAGGGCCCGTACAAGCCCGACCACTACCGCTATTGATCGAACCAAACACGCGGCGGCGCGCGAGAGCGTCCCGCCGCGATTCCCATGCATTTCGACGATCTCATCAAGCAGTGCGGCGCGACCTTCTCCTTCGAGTTCTTCCCGCCCAAGGACGAGGACGCGGCGGCGTCGCTGTTCGAGGCGATGCGCGACCTCGAATCGCTGCGCCCTTCGTTCGTGTCGGTGACCTACGGCGCCGGGGGCGGCACGCGCCGGCTCACGACCGATCTTGTCTTGCGTCTCCGCCGCGAGACATCGCTCGAAGTGCTCCCCCACCTCACCTGCGTGTGCCACACGGAGGCGGAGATCTACGACATCGTGGAGGAGTACGCGAACGCGGGGATCAGCAACATCCTCGCGCTGGGCGGTGACACGCCGCGCGACAAGCCCGACCATGACCGGCGCTTCGACGCGTTCCGGTACGCGGACGACCTGGTGCGCTTCATCCGCGCGTTCAATGCGAGGGCGGGCGGGAAGAACATCGCCGACCCGCGCGGGTTCGGCATCGGTGTCGCGGGGTACCCCGAAGGGCATCCGGGGACTCCCAACCGCCTGACCGAGATCGATCACCTCAAGGCGAAGGTCGACGGAGGCGCGTCATTCATCGTCACACAACTCTTCTTCGACAACCGTGACTTCTACGACTTCCGCGATCGTTGCCGCCTCGCGGGGATCACCGTCCCGATCATCGCGGGCGTGATGCCGATCACCTCGGCCGGCGGGATGCGACGCATGGCGGATCTTGCGGCGGGAACCAGGTTCCCTGCCCCGCTGCTGCGTTCGATCCAGCGTGCGGGCGATAACCCCTCGGCCGTGCGGCGCGTGGGGGTTCACTGGGCGACGGAGCAGTGCCGCGACCTGCTCGACCACCAGGTGGACGGGATCCACTTCTACACGCTGAACCGAAGCACCGCGACGCGCGAGATCTACGCGAATCTGGGCGTGAAGGACTCGCTCTCGCTCGCGTAGTCCGAGAACGGTCCGGGCGGCGCGATCGGAATATACGGCGGCACTTCGCGGGTCGTGCTCTCTCGCTGCGCCGCCGGTTCGCCGATGGTGGGCTACCTACACCGAGGCGATCCCGCATGCAGAAGAACGAGAAGATCATCGATTCTGTCCGGATGCACGCCCAGGAGCGTGAGGCGCTGCTCGATGCGCTGGACAAGTCGACGGGCGGCGCCGCGTCGAGTTCACGCCGCGTGACGCGCCGTTGGCGATACCGCAATCGGATCGTGGTCGCGATCAATCAGGCGGGGTCGGTGCAGAGTTACTTCGTGACGCCGCGCAACATCTCCACGACCGGCGTCGCGTTCGTGCACGGCGGGTATGTGCACCCGGGGAGCAAGATCGCGGTGGCGATGCGCAATCGCGAAGAGAAACTCTGCGCGCATCAGGGGCGCGTCGTGCGGTGCGTCCATGTGCAAGGCAGGCTTCACGAGGTCGGCGTCGAGTTCGCGACTCAGATCAATCCGAAGGACTTCGTTCCCCCGGGCGACGAGCCGGCGTTCAACATCGAACGAGTCGAGATCGAGAGTCTGCACGGCCGCGTGTTGATCGTGGAAGACTCGCGCGCGGATCAGCGCCTCATGGCGTTCCATCTGCGCGGCTCTCAACTCGAACTCGTGTACTCGCTCGATGCCGGATCGGCGTTCGAGACGGTGGACAACTCCATCGACCTGGTTTTCCTCGACACGACGCTCCCGGACAAGAGCGGGATGGAAGTGCTGACGGAGTTGCGGTCGAAGGGATACGCGGGGCCGATCATCGCGCTGCTGCCCGCGCCGGACCGCGCGGTTCGGTCGAAATACCTCGAGGCGGGCGCGAACGAAGTGCTCGCGAAGCCGATCGGGCCCGAGTTGCTCCGGCAGGCCGCGGCCGAGTTCCTGATCGCGGGCGGCGCGGAGTCCGAGTCGTCGTCCATGCTCTACTCGTCGATCCACGACTCGCGCATGCGCGAACTCGTCGAGATGTATGTCAAGGACTGTCGGCGCATCGGCGAGGAGATCGCCGATTCCGTCGAGACGGGCGACGCGCAGAAGGTCCGCCGCGCGATCGAGCAACTTGTCGGCAGCGCGGCGGGGCACGGCTTCGACGCGATCGACCGGCTGGCGCGCGCCGCGATCAAGTCGCTGGACGAGTCGTCGAAACTCGACGAATCCTCGGCGGCCATCCAGGCGGTGATCAACGGGTGCCGTCGGGCCGCGGTGCGTATCCACGACGACGAGGCCGATTCGAACGCGGCCTGAGCCGTCAGGCCTGCGCGACGGGGCGTTTCGACACAATCATGAGCAGCGTGAGATCCGCGGGGGTCACGCCCTCGAGGCGGCTGGCCTGCCCGAAGGTGGTCGGCCGGAACCGCGAGAGCGCCTGACGCGCCTCGTTGCGCAGGCCTCCGATGGTCTCGTAGCGCACATGCTCGGGGATGCGCCGGTGCTCGGATTCCGCGCGGCGACGGATGTCGGCGCGCTGACGACGCAGGTAACCCTCGTACTTGAGATCGGTGAGCACGGTGTCGATGGCCGCGTCGCTGTAGGAAGTGCCGGCGGGGAGCGCGGCCCGGAACATCGCGGCGTCGAACTCCGTGCGGCGCGCCGCCTGCGCGAGCGGGACAGAGCCGATGAACACCGAGCACGCCGCCGCGTGCATCGCGCGGATGTCACCGGTTCGCTCGGTGAAACGCGCCCAGCGCTCGTCGCAACACAGCCCGAGTTCGCGGGCGAGCGGCGTGAGCCGGTCGGCGGCGTTGTCGGCGCGGAGCAACAGACGGTGCTCAGCGCGGCTGGTGAACATGCGGTAGGGCTCGCGCGGCGTCTTGGTCACGAGGTCGTCGAGCAGCACGCCGATGTACGCCTGATCGCGCCCGAGCGTGACGAGCGACTGATCGCGTGTGAACCGTGCGGCGTTCAGCCCGGCCATCACGCCCTGTGCGGCGGCTTCCTCGTAGCCGCTCGTCCCGTTGATCTGCCCTGCCAGGAACAGCCCCCCCACCCGCTTGGTCATCGTCGTCGCGTCGATCTGATGCGGCGGGACCATGTCGTACTCGACGGCGTACCCGTATCGGAGGATTCCCGCGCGCTCGCAGCCCGGGAGTGAACGCACGATGGCGTCCTGCACATCGCGGGGGAGCGAGGTCGCGATGCCGTTGCAATAGACGGACTCATCGCGATGACTCTCTGGTTCGAGAAAGACCTGGTGTGACGCTTTGTCGGCAAAGCGCACGACCTTGTCCTCGATAGACGGGCAATAGCGCGGTCCGGTGGACTCGATCTGGCCGCTGAACATCGGGGCGCGATGGAGGTTCGCGCGGATCGCTTCGTGGGCAGCGTCGGTAGTGCGCGTGATGCGGCACTCGGCCTGCGGCGCAATGGGGAACCGCGATGCATCCGAGAGGTCGCTGAACGGGAGCGGACGCGCGTCGCCGGTCTGGCGCTCGATCGAGTCCCAGTCGATTGTGGAGCGGCGGAGGCGCGGCGGCGTGCCGGTCTTGAGGCGGCCGAGTTCGAAGCCAAGCTCACGCAAAGTGGCCGAGATGCCAACGGCGGGCGCTTCGTCGTCGCGTCCGCCGGCGCGTTTGTCTTCGCCGGTGTGCATCAGGCCGCGCATGAATGTGCCGGTCGTCAACACCACCGCGCGGGTGTGGAGTTCGAACTGATCACCCTTCGGCGACGCGATGACGACGCCCGCGATGGCGTCGCTCTTGAGCACGAATCGCTCAGCGGCGCCGGCCAGCACCGTGATGTTCGACCGTGATGCGAGGAGTCGTCGAACCTCCTCGGCGTAGGCGTGTTTGTCGCACTGGGCGCGCGGGCCGCGGACGGCGGGGCCTTTCGAGAGGTTCAGCGTCGTGGACATGATGCTCGTCGCGTCGGTCGCGCGGGCCATGAGCCCTCCGAGCGCGTCGATCTCGCGGACCATCTGCCCCTTCGCGAGCCCTCCGATGGCGGGGTTGCACGACATGACGCCGATCTTCGAGGGATCGAGCGTGACGAGCGCGACGGAGCAGCCCGTGTTGGCCGCGGCCCAGGCGGCCTCGGCGCCGGCGTGTCCGCCGCCGATAACGACGACATCGAAGCGAGTCGTGTCGGGATTGCGCGTGTCGGAGGGCATCGAGGAAGCGTAGCCGTGGAGGGTTGGCGCGGGGTGTTCTCAGACACGGCGCGGCGTCGGGTCGGGCTGACCGTCAGGACCGGAAGGCGTTGCGCATCCTCCGGAAGTGAGCGTGGGCGAACCGGCGGCGGGCCGGCGTGCGTGGCCGATGGAAGCGGGTCGGCCTGCACGGGCCGGCGTTGAGGGTTGAGGGATGGACGGATCGGACTATCGGCATGAAAATGTCTGGCTGCGGCTCGTGGGCGCCGGGGCGCTCGCGTTGCTTGCGTGCGCGTCGGCGGGATGCGCCGCGTCGAGCCGGGCTGACTTTCTTGCGATCCGGGACGCGGCCCCGTCCCCTCGGAAGTCGGCTCCGGTCACGCTGGCCGAGGCCGAGCGCTCGTCGGGGGAGCGAAGGCAGCGAGCGATCGCGAGGGTGGCTGAGGTTCCCGTTCCCTGACCCGACGCGCTACGCTCCGTCGCGGGCCATGAAGCCCGCGCTTACACGGAGACATGAGCGTGGCGCAGCGAGAACTCGAAGCCGGCATCCATCGCGACTTCCGCGACCGCATGACTTACTCGGAGTACCTGCGCCTCGACATGATCCTGGGCGCGCAGCAGCCGCTCTCGAACCCGCCTCATCACGACGAGATGCTGTTCATCATTCAGCATCAGACCTCGGAGTTGTGGATGAAACTCGTCATCCACGAACTGACCGAGGCGATCGAGTGCATCCAGCGGGACGAACTGGAGTCGTGCTTCAAGATCCTCGCGAGGGTGAAGCGGATCCAGGAACAGTTGTTCAACCAGTGGGCGGTGCTCGAGACGCTCACGCCCAGCGAGTATGTGCAGTTCCGCGGCGTGCTGGGCAACGCGAGCGGATTCCAGAGTGTGCAGTACCGCGCGATCGAGTTCTTGCTGGGGAACAAGAGCCCGCGATCGCTCGAGGTTCACAAGGACCGTCCCGAGGCGTACGAGTTCCTCAAGGGCATTCTCGAACGCCCGAGCATCTACGATGAGTATCTGCGTTTGCTTGCACGGCGAGGGTTGCCGGTCCCGAAGGATCGCGTCGAGCGCGACTGGAGCCAGCCCTACGAACCGAGCGAGGGCGTGAGAGCGGTCTTCAAGACCATCTATGAGAACCCGGACAAGTGGTGGGACGCCTACGAGATGGCTGAGAAACTGCTCGATGTGGAGCAGTACTTCCAGATGTGGCGCTTCCGTCACCTCAAGACGGTGCACCGGATCATCGGGCTGAAGACGGGCACGGGCGGATCGAGCGGCGTGGAGTTCCTCCGCCGCGCGCTGGACCTCGTGTTCTTCCCGGAACTGTGGGATGTGCGGACGCTTATCGAGGGTCCGCGCGCACCGGGAGCGTGATGACGAAGTCGGCGCCCTTGCCCGGGGCGGAGTGGGCTTCGATCGTGCCTCGGTGCTCTTCGATGAGGCGGCGCGAGGTCGGCAGGCCGAGCCCGGTGCCTCCGGACTTGGTGGTGAAGTAGGGCTCGAAGATGCGGTCGATCTTGTCCTCGGGGATTCCCGGCCCGGTGTCGATCACATGGACGACGGCCTGCAGTCCTTCAGGGGTCTTGCGTTGCTCGGTGCGCAGGATGAGTTCCTTCGGGCCCGTCGCGTTGCCAGCGGCCTGCGTCGCGTTCAGGAGTAGGTTGAGCAGCGCCTGTTTGAAGTGGGTGGCGTCGATATCGACCTGCAAGGGACGGGGCGAAAGTTCGATGCGCACCCGGACCCCCGCGGCCTCGGCCTGGGGCAGGAAGAACTCGACCATCTCGTCGACGATGTCGTTCAGGTTGGCCGGGTGGAGTTCGAGGTGAACCGAGCCGGCGAAACGCAGGAACTCGGTGAGGATGTCGCGGAGCCGCTCGGCCTCGCGTCGCAGGGCGTCGATCCGGCGCACCAGGCGGGACTTCTGGTCGTCGGGGAGCGGGGTCTCGTGGATGGCCTCGGCGAGGAGTTGGGCGTTGAGCCCGATGGTGGAGAGCGGGTTCTTGATCTCGTGGGCGAGGCCGCCGGTCATGGCGCCGATCTCGGCGAGCCGCCTTGCGTCGCGGGCCCGGCGTTCGGCGGCGCGGGCGCGGCGTATGAACCGCTGGCTGACCAGGAAGACCACCGGGATCGTCAGCAGGAGGGCGGCGGCCGCTCCGAGCGTGAACCATGCGGCGGGATGGGTCTGGGCGAGCAAGGCCATCGGGGGCGAGGATATCCGCCCGGGCTGATTTGATCCGGACCCACGCCTACGCTTGCTCTCCCTCGGGCGAACGGTCGCCTGAGGGGATAGTCCCACATCACGGAGTGTGCGGCCCGGCTCCGGCTGGACCGCTCCAATCCAAGAGGCCGAACGGCCGCCGGGCGACCTGCCCGGGAAGGAATCACTATGGCACTGTCTGGCGCCCCCAAGAAGCAGCTCGTTTCGGAATACGCGATCAAGGACGGCGACACCGGGTCTCCCGAGGTCCAGGTCGCGATCATGACCCAGCGCATCCGCGAACTGACCGAGCACCTCAAGCAGCACAAGCACGACTTCTCGAGCCGTCGCGGCCTGCTGATGCTCGCCGCCCGCCGCGCCCGCCTGCTCAAGTACCTCCAGAACACCGACCGCGAGCGCTACCTGTCGCTTATTCAGCGACTCGGCCTGCGCAAGTAAGCCGGTTTGGGGCCCGCAAACGCCCCGGAGATCCCAGAAACACCCACGCAGCCCCGGCCAGCAGTGTCCGGGGCTGTTATACTAAACCGGTCGGATAATTTTGCCTCCCCGGCCCATTGGACGGGCTCTGCACAGAGCGGCAGCAGTTCACAGGCAGTTCGCGCTTCCTTGCGGGGCGTCCCAACTGTCCGAGACCTCCTGCCCCTTGCGCCGAGACCCCTGACCCCGAGGGAGGTCTCCTCAGCTGGCGGTTGCGCAGGACGCGTGGACCGACCGCGTCCCGGGCTCTTCGTCCGGGCCGTGCGACCTTGCGACAGGCGCCAGCGGTTTTCGAAAGCGCAAACACAGCATGGCTCAAATCTCAGTCTCCCGCGAGATCGGCGGACGGACCCTCACCTTCGAGACCGGCAAGGTCGCGAAACTCGCCACCTCTGCGGTGATCGCTCGTTACGGCGACAGCGCGCTGCTCGCCACCTGCATGCGCGCGAACCCGCGCGAGGGGCTCGACTTCTTCCCGCTCCAGATCGACTACCGCGAGAAGACCGCGGCGGCCGGCAAGTTCCCGGGCGGCTTCAAGAAGCGTGAAGGTCCCCCGAGCGAAAAAGAAGTCCTCACGATGCGCATGATCGACCGGCCCATCAGGCCGCTCTTCCCCGAGGGCTTCATCGACGAGGTGCAGGTCCAGTGCTGGGTCATGAGCCACGACGGGGAGAACGACACGGATGTGATCGCCGGCACCGCCGCCTCGGCCGCGCTCGCGATCAGCAACGCGCCCTTCGAAGGGCCGACGGCCACCGTGCGCGTCGCCCGCGTGTTCACCGATGACGGCCCCCAGTTCGTCATCAACCCGACCGTCACGCAGATGGAGTTCAGCGACCTTGACCTCGTGCTCGCCGGCCACAAGGACGGCGTGAACATGATCGAGGTCGGCGCCGCCGAGGTGCCCGAGGCCGACATCATCGAGGCGATGAAGTTCGGCTACGAGGCGATCAAGGAGATCCTCGACCTCATCGACGAACTCGTGAAGAAGGTCGGCCAGAAGAAGGTCATGCCCGAGAAACTCGCGCTGCCCGACGCCGACATCGTCGCGCATGTCAAGAAGGTCGCCGGCGCCGAGATGAAGAAGGCACGCCTCGTCCCGGGCAAGGCCGATCGCGGGGCCGCGGTCGATGCGCTCAAGACGAAGATCCTCGACGAGCACTACCCCGAGAAGACCTCGGGCACGGTTGAAGAGTGGAAGGACTCCGTGCGCCGTCGCGGGATGGCGAAGGAAGCCCTCCGCACGCTGGAGAAGAAGACCACCCGCGCCCTGATCATCGAGCAGGGCAAGCGCGCCGACGGCCGCAAGGCCGATGAGATCCGCCCGCTCGAGATGCAGGTCGGCTTCTTCGCCCGCACGCACGGCAGCGCGTTCTTCCAGCGCGGCGAGACCCAGTCGCTCGTCTCCTGCACGCTCGGAACGGGCAAGGACGAGCAGATCGTCGACGGCCTGCTCCCCGAGTACGCCAAGAAGTTCTACCTGCACTACAACTTCCCGCCCTTCTCTGTCGGTGAGGCCGGGCGCATCATGGGCCCGGGCCGTCGCGAGATCGGGCACGGCGCCCTCGCCGAGCGCTCGCTGCTCGGTGTGCTCCCCTCCCCCGCCGACTTCCCCTACACCGTGCGCCTCGTGAGCGACATCACCGAGTCGAACGGCTCGTCGTCGATGGCCTCGGTCTGCGGCGGCTGCCTCGCGCTCATGGACGCCGGCGTGCCGATCCGCAACACCGTCGCGGGCATCTCGGTCGGTCGCTTCAGCGACGAGGACGACAAGAAGGAACTCTTCGTCACCGACATCATCGGTGAGGAAGACTTCTTCGGCGACATGGACTTCAAGGTCTCCGGCTCCCGCGAGGGCATCACCGGCATCCAGCTCGACCTCAAGGCCCGCGGCCTGAGTTTCGAACAGATCGAGACCATCTTCGAGCAGGCGCGCGTCGGCCGCATCCAACTCATCGACGAGATGGAGAAGGTCATCCCCGAGCCCCGCGCCGAGGTCAGCCCCCTGGCGCCGCGTCTCATCACCATCCAGATCAACCCCGAGAAGATCGGCAAGTTGATCGGCCCGGGCGGCAAGACGATCCGCGCCATCCAGGAGAAGTGGGGAGTCAATGTCGATGTCGAGGACGACGGCACCGTCATGATCTCGGGTCCGAACACCGAGGTCGTGCTCTCGGCGCAGTCCGAGGTCGAGGCGCTGGGCGCCGAGGTCAAGGTCGGCGCGGTGTACACGGGCAAGGTCGTCTCGGTGAAGGAATTCGGCGCGTTCATCGAACTCGCCCCCGGCACCGACGGCATGTGCCATGTGTCCGAACTCTCGGACGGCTATGTGAAGTCGGTGACGGATGTCGTCAAGGTCGGCGACACCATCACCGTCAAAGTGATTAATGTCGACGATCAGGGTCGCATCAAACTCTCGCGTCGCGCGCTGCTTCTCGAAGAGAAGGGCGAGAGCGCCGAGGGCAACGGCGGCGGTGACCGTCGCGATCGGGGCGACCGTGGCGGTGATCGCGGCGAGCGTCGTGAACGCTCCAACCGCGACTCCTCGTCGCGCACCGAGCCCAAGCCCACCCCCGTGAACGACGACGATGAGTCGGATGACGACGACTCGGGCGACGATCAGGGCGGGGAAGGCGAAGGCGGCGAGAAGAAGCGCAAGCGCCGTCGTCGTCGCCGTCGCGGCGGCAACAAGTCGGACTCGGGAGAGCAGTCTTCCGAACAGCCCGCCGGCGCGTGAGCGACTCGTGATGCCTCAAAAACGAGGCACATCCCGGACTTAGGGCGCAATGCCCGCGCTGGGACAACCTGAATAAGGCAGACGCCGAACGGTCATTCGCATGATCGTTCGGCGTTTGTCGTGATTGTGATTGCGTTTCACCGACAGTGGATGTAGGTTGGGTTCACGGTCGCACGGGCGGCCGGAAGACAAGTTGTTACGGCTCGCCGCGTACTGGCCGTGATCGGAGCAAGTGTGGATGTTCCGCTCGCAGACCTGAACGCGTCGGGGGGTCAGGGATGACCCCAAGGTCGAGTCGACGCCCGAACCGCAACCCGGACGAGGGTCAGGCGCATGAGCATCATCCCGCAGGCACATCCCGGCATGCAGCAAATCACGGCTGTCGAAGGAACCGTGAAGTGGTTCGATCCCAAGAAGGGATTCGGCTTCATCATCGGTCCCGAAGGCCAGGACATCTTCGCGCACTTCAGTTGCATTCAGGGCGAGGGGTATCGCGTTCTGAAAGACGGCGCGCGCGTCGAGTACGACGCCGTTGAAACCCCGAAGGGCTGGCACGCGACCCGCGTGAGCCGTCTTGATGAGCCCGAAGTCGTTGTCCGTCCGAACCGGCGGTACTCGCGCACTTCCCGCCGCTGAGCGGGCCGCTTACACCCCGACAACCTCGGTCGGCGCTTCGACGCGGATCTCGTCGCCCTCGGCGACGGTGTGCTTGAACCCCGGCCGAAGGGACGCGCTGGCCCATTCGCCGCTCGGGTGCATCGCGATCACGGCGACCTGGTGTTCCTCGCCCAGCGTGTAGCGCTGCTTGATGCGCTGCAGAACCTCGCGGGCCGCTTCGAGGGGCGTCGCGCCCCGCCGCATGCACTCGACCGCGAGGAATGAGCCGCAGACGCCCGCGATCAGTTCACCCGTGCCCGTTGCGCACGCCGCGCCGGCTTCCTGTTCCACATACAGCCCCTGCCCGATGATCGGCGAGTCGCCGACGCGGCCCGGCGCCTTGAACGCCATGCCGCTGGTCGTGCACACGCCCGCGAGGCGGCCGTCGGCCGAGCGAGTGAGAATGCCGACCGTGTCGTGAGGCGGCTCGGGCGCCTCTCCGCCGCGTGCGAATCGGGCGGCGAGCCCCTTCGAGCGGAGTTCTTCGACATTCGCCGGGGGAAGCCAGCCCTTGTAGCGGTCACGGTCGATCGCGTTGGGGTCGTGGCGCCAGGCGTCGTAGACGGCGCGGGCCTCGGGCGTGAGCAGCGCGGCAGGGATGAACCCCTCGCGGAGCGCGAACGCCTCGGCGTCCGACCCCACGAGCAGGCAATGGATCGTCCGCTCCATCACCGCGCGGGCGATCTTGGACGGCGTGTCGAAGTTCTTGATGGCCGCCACCCCAGCGCACCGCCCGGGGTTGGTCATCACGCAGGCGTCGAGCGAGACATTCCCGTCCGCGTCGGGCAGCCCCCCCACCCCCACCGAGTCGATCGCCGGGTCGAGTTCGATGGCCGTCGCCGCCTCGATCGCGGCCTCGAGCGGATCCCCGCCCTCGTTGAGCAGGGGCATCCCTGCGCGGGCCCCGACCGGACCGAACGACCATGTGAGCAACATGCGGGCTTGATTCACGCGCGGCCTTCCAACTGAGAATGCGAGCACGATCTAAGCGCGCGGGCGCTCAGCGCGTCGAGCCGACGGACGCAGAAGTCTTCCCGCTCCCCGCCGGCGCCAGCGCGCTCTGGAGCGGACGGGAGATCTCCACGATCAGCGTGTCATCGGCGATGGGCCCGAACCGGTGCGCGTCGACATGGCGCAGGATCGACTCGCAGGGCTGCGCCTCGGCCCAGGTGGCAGGCGACGCGATAAGCCGGAGCATCCCCTCGATGCGCAGCATGCGGCCGCTCTGGTCGCGTGTCTCGATCGCGCCGTCGGTGTACGCGATGACGGAATCGCCCTGCCCGAAACGAATGGCCTGCTGGCCGGCGTCGAACGCCTCGGTGGGGACCGCGCCGAGCACGAACGCTGTGCTGCTCAGTTCCTGCACGGTGCCGTCGACGGATCGAAGGAACGCGGGCGGGTGTCCGCCGCTCGCGAACTCCAGCGCACGCTCGACGGGAAGGTTCGGATCGATGCGCATGCACAGCGCGGTGACATACACGCTGTGCTCGGCCAGCGTGAGGTGGACATACCGGTTGAGCGCGTCCAACAACTCGCCCGGGTTCGTCTCGGGCTTTTCCGCAAAGAGCCGCTCGAGTTCGCCGTGGAGGCGATTGACGGTGAGGGCGGCGGGGATCCCGTGCCCGGTTACATCGATGATCGCGACGGAGAGGCGCGGGTCGTCGCCGTGGGGCGAGGGGCTGTAGCGCCGGAACAGGAAGTCGCCGCCGATCTGGCGCATGGGCTCGTAGCAGTAGTTGAACTGCACCGGGCCTTCGAGGTGCGACTTGGGGAACAGCGCCTCGTGGATGCGCCGCGCGTCCACGAGTTCACGCTTCATGTCGTTATAACGCCCGCGGATCGCGCGGGACATGAACTTGTCCTTGAAGCGCCCGTGGCGCCAGACGCAGATCAGCCAGCCGGGCACGCCCACGAGAGGCATGAGCAGGAGCATCAGCAGCGCGGGCCACCCGGCGCCGAAGATCGCGAGCCCGAGAAGCACCGCGCCGACCACCGACATCAGCGGGATGAGAGGCCGGATCGCTTCGCGCGGCGTCCACGGGATGAACAGCGCGGCGAAGAAGTGCGTGAGGAAGATCGTCTGCAAACCCTGCCCGCCGATGATCCACGCCAAACCGCTCGGATCGAAGCGTGAACCGTCGACATTCGTCGCGCCGACAGCTTCCTTGATCTCCTTGATGTCCTCGGGACTCGCGAACGAGAGGTGGATCACGGGGTTGAGAAAGATTGTGTACAGGGCGACGCCCACGATGAGCCAGTAGATGAACTTGACAGTCTGCGCGCGGCTCATCAGCCGGCTGCGGATGTACCAGAACGCCCAGACATAAATCGCGACGCCGATCGCCTGTCCCGCGACGGAGACATAGAGCACCCCCGCCTCGCGAGGCGCACCCAGCACGATCGCTCCGAGCCCGATGATCAGGAACAGCGTGGTGATGCCGAACGAAACGCCCAGATACCACAGGGCTCTCGTGCGCAGCCACCTGGACCTCTCGGCCTCGAATTCGGCGTGGAACTCCGTGGTGAAGGTATTGCTCATCGCGTGCTCGGCTTCCCCTTCCCTGCATCGGCTCGCGAGGCGCCGGGCGTCCAGAGCACATCGCCGGCGCCCGCCTCGTGGTTCGCCCAGCGGGCGAGCACAAAGAGGAGGTCGCTCAGCCGGTTCAGGTACACGCACGCGTGCTCGTTGGTGCGCTCGGGCTCGACGGCGCGCAGGTGCGTCGCCGCCCGCTCAGCACGGCGGGTGACGGCCCGTGCCACATGCAGCGCGGCCGCGAGGGGCGTGCCCCCCGGGAGCACGAACGAACTGAGCGGCTTGAGCGACGCGTTGTACTCGTCGATCAGCGCTTCCACGCGTTCGGTCTGTGCCTGCTCGACACGCAGGCGGGCGCCCGCCTCCTCCTTCGCATCAATCGGTGCGCAGAGGTCGGCGCCGACATCGAACAGATCGTTCTGGACGCCCTCCAGAACCGCAGCGACCTTCACGAACGCGTCGCCTGCGCGGCGGGCCTCGATGACCGCGACGCCGATCGCGCAGTTGGCCTCGTCGACCTCGCCGTAGGCCGTCACCCGGGGGTGAGCCTTGGCGACGGTGGAGCCGTCCCCGAGCATGCACTGCCCCCCGTCGCCGAACTTGGTGTAGATCTTGCTGAGTCGGACCATGGCTGAGGCCTGCGCGCGGGGAAAGTACGGGGCCGCGATCGGCCCGGACACAGTGTAGCGGAGCGTGGATACACACACGCCCCGCCGGGAATGAGCCGACGGGGCGTGGGTTTATTCGGAATCGGGCTCGGCGGGTTACGCCTTGGCTTCGACGACTTCCTTGACCATGTTCGCCGGGAGGGCGCGGTAGGTCAGGGGCTCCATCGAGGCGGCTGCGCGGCCCTGGGACATGCCGCGCAGCGCGGTGGTGTACCCGAAGAGTTCCGAGAGCGGGATCTCCGCCGTGATGACGCGGGTGTTCGAACGCTCTTCGGTGTCCACGATCATGCCTCGGCGGGAGGAGATGTCGCCCGTCACATTGCCGAAGTAGTCCTCGGGGGTCGTGATGGTGACCTTCATGATCGGCTCAAGGAGAGTGACCTTGGCCTTGGAGCACGCCTCGTGCAGCGCGAGACGGGCGGCCTGCTCGAACGCCACCTGCGACGAGTCGACCGGGTGGTACGAACCGTCGATCAGCTCGGCCTTGATGTTGATCAACTGGTAGCCCGCGAGCACGCCCGAGAGCGCGGTCTGACGGATGCCGTGCTCCACCGAGGGGATGAACTCCTTGGGGATGCGGCCCTGGACGACGCTGTTCTTGAACGCGACGCCCTCGGTGAAGTCCAGACCCTCGGCCTCGGCCTCTTCCTTCGTGCAGGGGTAGAGGTTGATGATGACATCGCCGAACTGACCGCGACCGCCGGTCTGCTTCACGAACTTGCCGCGGATGTTCTCGGCGGCGCCCATGATGGTTTCGCGGTACGAGACGCGGGGCTTGCCGACCTCGACATTGACCTTCATGTCGCGCAGCAGTTTGTTCTTGATGATCTCGAGGTGGAGTTCACCCATGCCCGCGATGATGGTCTGACCGGTCTCGTCGTCGTAGTGCGAGCGGAACGAGGGGTCTTCGCGGCGAATGGTGACGAGCGCGTCGGCCAGCTTGGGCTTGTCGGCGCTGGTCTTGGGCTCGATCGACATCGAGATGACCGGCTCGGGGAAGGTCATCTTCTCGAGGATGATCGGGTCATCGACATCGCAGAGGGTGTCGCCCGTGATCGAGTCCTTCATGCCGACGACCGCGACGATGTTGCCGGCGCCGACCTCGTCGAGCGCGTTGCGCGTGTTCGCGTGCATCTCGAAGATGCGGCTCGCGATCTCGCGGCGCTTGTTCGCGGGGTTGAGCACGCGGCCGCCCTTGGTCAACTTGCCCGAGTAGATGCGGACATAGGTCAGGTCGCCGTGCTGGTCGGAAACGACCTTGAACACGAGACCGGAGAAGGGCGCCGTGGAGTCGTGCGGGCGGCTGGTCCGCTCGCCCGTGTCGGGATCGGTGCCCTGCACCTCTTCGACCTCGGTGGGCGCGGGGAGGAACTTCACGACCGCGTCGAGCAGGCGCTGGACGCCGATGTTCTTGAGCGCAGAGCCGCAAAGCACGGGGAAGCACTCGCGGGCCAGGGTGCCCTTACGGATGCCTCGCTCGATGTCTTCGACGGAAATCGCCTCGTCGGCGAGGTACTTCTCCATGAGGACATCGTCGTACTCGGACGCCTTCTCGAGCATCATCTGGCGCCATTCCTGGGCCTTGTCCTGAAGGTCGTCGGGGATCGGGACCTCGGTGACAACCGCGCCGAGTTCGTTCGCGTCGAACTCGTAGGCCTTCATCGCGATGAGGTCGATGATGCCCTTGAGGTCGTTGCCCGAGCCCATGGGGTACTGGATGGGGAGGGCGTTGGCGCCGAGGCGCTTGCCGATGGACTTGAAGGAGTACTCGAAGTCCGCGCCCATCTTGTCCATCTTGTTGATGAAGCACATGCGCGGGACGCGGTACCGCTCGGCCTGGCGCCAGACGGTCTCGGACTGCGCCTCGACGCCTTCCTTGCCGTCGAACACCGCGACCGCGCCGTCGAGCACGCGGAGCGAACGCTCGACTTCGATGGTGAAGTCGACGTGGCCCGGCGTATCGATGAGGTTCATCTTGTACATGTTGCCCTGGTAGTTCCAGGGGCAGGTGGTGGCGGCCGACTGGATCGTGATGCCGCGCTCCTGCTCTTCCTGCAGGAAGTCCATGGTGGCGGTGCCCTCGTGGACCTCGCCGAGTTTGTAGTTCTTGCCCGTGTAGAACAGGATGCGCTCGGACACGGTGGTCTTGCCCGCGTCGATATGGGCGCAGATGCCGAAGTTGCGGGTGAATTTGAGGTCGTCACTGAACATGGACATGGCTTGTTTCCTGCGTTGTCTGGTGCGCGGCGGGCCTCGCGGCGCTTCTGACCGGGCGCTCCCGGCGGTTTCGGGTTCTCGTGAAGTACTCCCGGGCCCTCGCGCGACTGCGCTCTCGAGACACCGGCTGGTGGATGTTTGGTGATTCGGCCGTCCCTTTGTCGAAATCCGCCCGCCTCCGGGCGTCAATCAACGGGGATGATCGTTCGGTCGCGCGACCTCAGCGAGCGGCGAGGTCGCGCGCGCTCAGTCTGGGTCGGCGTCCTCTTCCTCTTCGGACGAGGTCATGGGCACGCCTCCAACTGCTAGCGACGCTCCACGAAAGCCACGAACGCGGCGACGCCGCGACCGCTCCGTGGAGCCGGGAATGCTAACCCCCTCCCCCCCTTGGTCAAGGAGGGCCCTTGCCTCAACCCGCCCCCCTCCCACGCCCGATAGCAGCCACATGGCCGCCCCTCCACCACTCACCGACCGCCTCGCCCAGTGGCGGGACGACCTTGCCCGGGTCGAGACGCTGACTCCCTGCTTCATCGTGGGGCCGATGAAGACCGGCACCACCTGGCTCGTGCGCTCCATCGGCGAGCACCCCCAGATCGCCGCCTCCTTCGAGACCCACGCCGCGGAAGTCCTGCTGCCGCGCGTCCGCGATGCCTTCGCCCACTACCACGGGAAACTCGACGAGTGGTTCCCGGGACCACACACGGGTCTGACGACCGACGACGAACTCTTCCTCCAGCGGACCATCGTCGACCGGATGCTCGTCCGGTTTGCCAAGGGGAGCGGGAAGTGGGACCGCGCCGACCTGCGCGTGGTGGCCGACAAGACCCCCATGCACGCGTTCAACATCGACGAACTCGCCGCCATGTACCCTTCGGCGAGGTTCATCCTCTGCACGCGCGATGTTCGCGACGCCGCCGTGAGCGCGTGGAAGCACCTCCACGAACTCGCCGGGCATCGGAAGAATTCGACATTCGAGGAGTACGCGCGTCACTACGCGGAGCATCTCTGGGTCAAGCCCATCGCGGCGGCGCGCAAGAGTTTCGCCGCGCTCACGCCCGAACGATGGAAGATCGTCTCGTACGAGGCGCACAAGGCGGACCCGGCCAGCGTGCTTGCGGAGTGCTTCGCGTTTCTCGGCGTCGATGGCGGCCACGAGATCTCTTTGCGGATCGCGGAAGCGTCGGACTTCCGCGCGATGACCGGCCGCCGCGCAGGCGAGGAAGTGCGAGAGTTCTATCGCAAAGGAATCGCGGGCGACTGGGTGAATCACATGACGCCCGAGTTCGGCGAGGTGCTTCTTGCCATCGCTGCACAGGCAGAGCCAACAGAAAACGAGCCCCCGCTTTCGAGAAACGAGGGCTCGTCTGAGTTCAGTTGTGAAATCGCTCGCCGTTGATCAGCGTTCGTCGCGCTTCGGGAGCAGCCCGGTCTGCTGCATGATGAACGCGTACTGGTCGGCCGTCTCTCGCACGCGGAGCGCGAGGGGCTTGCCCTGGCCATGCCCGGCGTCCATATCGACCCAGAGCATCACCGGCTCATCGTTCGGGTCGCTCGCGGTGGCGGCCTGGATCGCGGCCGCGTACTTGCGGGCGTGGAGCGGGTGGACGCGCGAGTCGTTCTCGCCCGCGGTCACGAGCATCGCGGGGTACTTCACGCCCTTCTTGATGTTCTGGTACGGCGAGTACTTGTTGATGAACTCGAACTGCTCGGGGTCTTCGGCGGTGCCGTATTCGGGCACCCAGAAGCGCGCCATGAGGAACTTCTCGAAGCGCAGCATGTCGAGGAGCGGGACCGCGACGATCGCGGCGCTGAAGAGGTCGGGGCGCTGGACCGCGACCGTGCCGGTCAGCAGCCCGCCGTTGGAGCCGCCGCGGATCGCGAGGTGCTCGGGGCTGGTGACACCCGAGTCGATGAGATACTCCGCGGCGCCGATGAAATCGTCGAACACATTCTGCTTGCGCTCGAGCATGCCGTCGCGGTGCCACTTGTCGCCGTACTCGCCTCCGCCGCGCAGGTTCGCGACGGCGTAGACGCCGCCCGCTTCGAGCCAGGGGAAGAGCGTCGCGCTGAAGGACGGGGTCATCGAGATGTTGAAGCCGCCGTAGCCGTAGAGCAGGGTCGGGCGCTCGCCGTCGAGTTTCAGGCCCTTCTTGTGCACGATGAACATGGAGACCTTGGTGCCGTCCTTGCTCGTGTACCAGACCTGCTTCACCTCGGCGAGGTTCGGATCGACGGGCACCTCGGGGCGCGCCCAGAGTTCGCGCGTGTCGCGCGTCAGATCGACGCGGTAGATGCTCGGGGGAACATTGAAACTGCTGTAGGAGAGGAACGCTTCGGAGCGATCCTCGTTGGTGGACAACCCGCCCGAGCCGATCCCGGGGAGTTCAACGACGCCCAGCGAAACGCCGGTGTGATCAAACTTCTCGATCGAGGTCGAGGCGTTCTTGAGGTAGTTGACGATGAGCATGCCCTCGGCGAGTTGCACGCCCGTGAGCGTGGCGTCCTTGCGCTCGGGGATGATCGTCTTCCAGTTGGCCTTGCCCGGGTTGTTGAGGTCGACGGCGATGACGCGGCCGTTGGGCGCCTCGAAGGGCGTCTCCATGAACAGCGTGTCGCCCACGACCGGGCCGCTGAAGTTCGCGTCGGCGCCTTCGATGATGACCTGCTTGTCGAACACGCCCGTGTCGAACCACTTCTCGAGGTCGATGACATACAGGTCGTTCGAGCGGGTGCCGGTGTAATAGCCGAGGATCATCCACTTCGCGTTCTTGTCGATCGTGGCGAACGGGCCCCAGGTAGTGGAGAACTGCTTGAACAGGACCGGGTCGGTGCTGTGATGGCGCCCGATCTGGTGGAAGCGGATCTGACGCGAGTACGCGTCGTCGGGGTTCTCGAGTTGGCTGTAGAAGAAGCCGGTGGAGTCGGGGAGCCACTGCACGCCGCCGACCTTGTTGGGGATCTCGTCGGCGAGCCAGAACCCCTTGTTCACATCGACGATGTGGAGCGTGGAGTTCTCGCTGCCCGAATGGCTGACGCCGAAGGCGACAAAGCGGCCGTCGTCGCTGGGGGAATACCAGTCGAGCGAGAGCAGGCCGCGCTCGTCGAGTGTGTTGACATCGAGGAGGGTCGAGTCCTTCCCGTTGTAACCGGTGCGCACATAGAGGATCGGCTGGTTCTGGTCGGCCTCGCGCTTGGTGTAGAAGTACTTGGCGCCGGCCATGCGTGGCGTGCCGATGCTGGACATCTCCATCAACTCGCGGAGGCGCGCTTCGAGTTTGTCACGACCCGGGATGCTGTCGAGCACGCCGCGCGTGTAGTCGTTCTGCTGCTCGGTCCAGGAGAGGACCTCGGCGGTGCTGGTCCCGTTGTCGCCTTCGAGCCAGCGGTAGTCGTCGACGATCTCGACGCCGTGGTAGTTGTCCGTCACCGGGCGAACATCGGTGGGCGGCGGCGCGGCGATCGCGAGGGTGGCGAGGGCGGCGCCTGAGGCCGCGACGAGGGCGGAGAATCGCTTCATGAGTGGGAGACCTCTTGCACGGATAGCGGGCCCGACACGGGCCTGATTCGTTCCAGTGTACCGGGAAGACGGGCGGCGGTGGCCCGGTTGGATCAGTGGACCAGGCCCTTCGTGAGCCGCATGAACGCGGCCTCGAGGTCGATCTGCTCCTCGGTGAAGTGCGCCACGCGGAACCCGGCGTTGACGAGCCGCGCGGGGATGTCGCTGGCGTCGATCGGGGACTCCTCGTCGAGGGTGAGATTGATCTGCACGCCCGCATCGGTGTCGGAGAGCCCGACCTTGGTCACGCCCGGCGCCTTGCGCAGGACATTCGCGGCGTCTTCGGAGCGCTCGGTGACGCGCACATGCACGACATGCCCGACGCGTGCGCGGCGCATGATCTCGCGGACATCGCCCGAGAAGAGCAGTTCGCCGCGCTCGATGACGCCGACCACATTGCACATCTCGGCGAGTTCTTTGAGGATGTGGCTCGAGATGATGATCGTCTTGCCCATGCGCTTAAGTTCTTTGAGCAGTTCGCGCATCTCGATGCGTGCGCGGGGGTCGAGGCCCGAGGCGGGCTCGTCCATGAGCAACACTTTCGGATCGTGGAGCAGCACGCGAGCGACGGAGAGTCGCTGCTGCATGCCGCGCGAGAGCGAGTTGACCTCGGCGTCGCCCTTGTACGACAGATCGGTGAGGTCGAGCACATCGCCCACGACGCGCTTGCGCTGCTGGCCGTGGATGTTGTAGCACGCGGCGAAGAACTCGAGGTACTCGGTGACGACCATGTCCTCGTAGGCGCCCATGAAGTCCGGGACATACCCGATGAGCGGGCGGATCTGTCGGTTCTGGTAGCCAATAGTGAGCCCGTCGATCATCGCCTGACCCGACGACGGCTTGAGGAGTGTCGCAAGAATCTTGATGGTTGTGGTTTTGCCTGCGCCGTTGGGCCCGATGAACCCGAAGCAGTCGCCCTGGCGCACGGTGAGGTTGAGGTTGTTGAGCGCGATCAGTTCGCCGTAGCGTTTGGTGAGGTTGATGGTTTCGATCATCGCCATCGTGGTGGTCGCCTGCTGCTTATTCGCCCGCGCTGGCGGGAGTGATGGTTTCGGGGACGGTGGGCGGCTCGGGCGGGAGCGGGTAGACCCAGCGCACGAGGGTGCGGCCGCTGCTCGGGGCTTCGCGGCCGTTGATGAAGACGGGCGCCGGGCTCGGTGAGTTCATCAGGTGCCCGACGATGATCACGCATGGCTGCGTGAGCCACGGGCTCAGGTCGAGGCCGTGAGACTCCCAGCGCTGGAGGAGTCGGTGCTGAGTGCCGGCCGTGCTGGTGAAATCGGGCGGCTTGAGCGAGGAGTGCCACGAGATCGCCTCGAGACGCGTCGGGGTGTCGCGGCGATCGGGCACGGTCGCGGGACCGCCGAAGGTGTTGACGCCGCGCGAAAGCACATCGACGAGGCGCTCGAAGTAGCGCTCGCCCGTGTCCCACGCGTTGGAGGGGATCTGCTCGAAGTCGATGGGCGTGTCGGGCGCCCAGTCGTCGGTGAGGCGGGCGGCGGAGATGCGGCCGAAAAGCGGGCCGGTGCCGAGGGGGCCAAGGTCGCCGCGGAGCGGTTTCTGCCCGCGCACGACGAGGATCGTGACATCCTCGAGTGGTCCCGGGAACGAGTGTTTGACCGAGCCGCGCAGGCGCGTGCCCCCCGATTCGTCGCGCACGCTGAGCGGCCCGCCGACGGGGACGGGCGCGCCGATCGTGGTACGACCGAGCCAGTCGCCGCGGAATTGCTTGACGGTCGACCGCGTGGGCACGACGAACTGAGACGGGTCGCGTGCGTCGACGACATACCCGCGTGTGTCGGGGAACGGGCGGCCCCCGGTCGATGACGCGTCGGCCCATGCGGCGAGCGCCTGCGTCCACGCGCGTCGGTCTTCTTCGGTTCCCAGCGCAATCTCTGCTTCGCCGTACTCCGGAAGCAGCGCGCTGAACCACAGACGGGCGTGCTGTTCGGGCTGGCCGAAGACATGATCGAAGAAGGTGAGGTGCTGGACCTCGGCGCGTGTCGGGCGCAGCGCCGCGGCGCCGCCCCACGCGATGGCCGCGAAACACGCGATGCACGCGACGAACGCGAGCCAGGCGTGCTGGGTCGCCTTCTTGATCTTGAGCAGCCCGAACCCGCCCGGCCCGGCGATCACGAGATAGAGCGCGAACACGGCGAGGCCGAGCAGCACGCCCGCGCCGGCGCGGCCCTGCTTGGCGATCTCGGGCCCGATGTCGGTGTCGAGGCGCGAGGGCGCGTAGAGGCGGAAACTCGCCTGCCCTGTCTGTTCGAGTTCACGGATTTCGTCGCGTGAGAGCGCCTCGAATCGTTTCCCGAGCACTCGATGCCAGAAGTATTGCGTGTCGATGCGCCCGCCCAGCCGCGGGTCGCTCATGTCGTATCCGATCAGCGTGACCAGCCCGGCGCCCAACGCTCGGCGCACGACGATCGGCGCGCCTTCCGGCGTTGTGAGCACGACATCCGCCTCGCCCGGCGCAGGGTCTTCGGCGGGATGGAGTTCGTGGATCGTGGCGTTGGTCGGGAGCGCGATCCCTTCACGCGGCTGGAGCAGCGCCGCGTGTGTGGTGAGATCAACGCCGTCCACGCGGCGCATCTCGACGGCGGGGAGCAGGTCCTGGATCGGGTTCGCGCGCGGGTTCGTCCACGACTGGCCAGCCGACGGCACGGACACGATGAGATGCCCGCCGCGGTACACCCACTCGCGAACCGCCTGAGCCTGGGACTCGCTCAGCGCGCTCGGCTCGCCCGCGAACCAGAAGAGCGACTCGACCATCGCGAGGCCCATCCACCGATCGGGGAGCGATTCCGGTGTGATGTCCACAACCAGGCGCGGGAGTTCGTGGAAGGTCGATGGCGCATCCTGGCCCTGGGGCCCGCTCGACTCGTACAGGCCGAGCCCCCCGGCCGGGCTGCGTCCGAGGACGGCCATGACCGGACGGATCGCCGCGATCGTGGCGAGCGGTCGCACGCGGTCAGCGGCGAGTTGGGCGCCGACTCCGGCGTCGATGCCTTCGCCGGTCGCGTTCACATCGAAGTCGTGGACTGTCACGGTGTAGGCGCGGGGCTCGAGCCCCCAAGGCATGAGCCCGTAGAGCCAGAGGCCCTGCGCGAAACCCGGGTTGAGCGTGATGGTGCGCTGCATGAGCGCGGTGTCGCCGTCGGGATCGGGGAGATGGAGCCGGACCGCGACAGCGCGGGGACGATCGCCAAGGTCGTTGAGCACCACTCGGACGGCGGCCCACTCGCCTTCTCGGCTCACGCCCCCGAGTCCGAATACCTCGGCGGTGATCGCGATCTGCGGCTGCTCTCCGGGCGTCTGGGCGCGCAGGGCGCCGCCCGAGGCGAGGAAGCACGCCAGCACGATCGTCAGAAGCCGCCGGAGCGTCCGGGAAGTCACGGCGGTCATCATAGCGAACTCAAGCGGGCGTCCGGGCGGCCCGATGCGGACCCCATGGAGATGCTCTCCGCCGAGGCGTTACTACTGATCGCCCTTGCCGGCGCCGCCGGCATTGTCGGCTCGCTGTACGGCGTCTCGTGCCTGCTCGACCGCGAACTGGCCAAGATCCGACTCACCCGTCGAGCGCGGGAGGTCGTCGAAGAACACCGGCGGAAGGCGGAAGCCATGGCGCGCGGCGACGCGGGCGTCATCGTGGTCGGCGATGATGACGGGGCGATCGACGCGTACTGAGCGGTCCGTCTCAGGACGACTGTGCGAACTCGGCGATCAGTCGCGCGTGCGCCTCTGACCCGAGGTGGAAGCACGCGAGTTCGAACTTCTCGTTGGGCGAGTGCACGCGGTCGTCGGCGAGTCCGAATCCCATGAGGATCGACTCGAGCGACGCCTTCTGCCTGAACAGCCCGACGACGGGGATCGAGCCCCCGCTCTTGATGAGCACGGGATCGGCCTTGGCCGCGCTCTTGAGCGCACGCCGCGCCGCCTGCAGGTAGGGCGAATCGGTCGCGACGGTGGCCGGGGGTCCGCCGCCGTGGTCGCGGAACTCCCAGCGGCAACCGGGAGGGGTCTGGCCCTCGAGCCACTTGAAGAACGCGTCGCGGATCTCGCGCTCGCGCTGATCGGCGACGAGGCGGAACGAGACCTTGGCGCTCGCCCACGCGGGGATGACGGTCTTCGCGCCGGCGCCCTGGTAACCGCCCGTGATGCCGTTGATCTCGGCGGTCGGGCGCCCCCATTCGCGCTCGATGGAGGTGAAGGTCGCTTCGCCGATATCGGCCTCCGCGCCGAGCCCGATCTGCTTGAGGGCGGCGGCCGCGTCGAAGCCGAGTCGCTTCCACTGCTCGCGCTCTTCGGGGGTGATGTCCGCGACGCGGTCGTAGAAGCCGGGGATGGTCACCTTGCGATTCTCGTCCCAGAGCCGCCCGAGGACCTTGGTGAGTTCGTTGAGCGGATTCGGCGCGCGGCCGCCCCACAGGCCAGAGTGCAGGTCTTGGTCGGGGCCGTGCAGGACGACCTCGGTGTACGCGAGGCCGCGCATGCCGTAGGTGATCGCGGGCTGCTCGACGCTGGGCATTCCGGTGTCGCTGATGAGCACGACATCGCACTTCTTGATCTCGGGGAGGTGCTCTTCGAGGAAGTTCTCGAGGTTCACGCTTCCGGACTCCTCTTCGCCCTCGATGAGCACGGTGAACTTGACCGGAACGCCGCCCGTCGAGTCCTTCCATGCACGCACGGCTTCGAGGAATGTCGCGACCTGCCCCTTGTCGTCGCAAGCGCCGCGCGCCACGACGCGTTCACCCGGACCGTTGGGAACCGCCGGCTTGATGACCGGGTCGAACGGGCCCGAGTCCCAGAGGTTCACCGGGTCGGCGGGCTGCACATCGTAATGGCCGTAGAACAGCACATGCGGGCCCTTGTAGTCGGCGGCGCCCTCGTTGTGCGCCCAGACGATCGGGTTGCCCGGCTTCGCCTTCGTGCCCGTTTCCTTGAGTTCGGCCTTGAAGCCGGCGGCGATCAGTTGATCGCGGCACCACTCGGCGGCCTTGCGCGTGTCGGCGCTGAACGCCGGATCCGTGCCCACGCTGGGCATGCGCAGCCAGTCGATCAGCCGGTTCACCGACTCCTTCCGACGCTCGCGAAGTGTTTCGATGACGGACTCGATGGACTGCGCGACTGCGGGCATGGAATACCTCCGTGGTGGTTCGGATCGTGCTGGCGAGATCGCCGGGGGCGTTACGAGGATAGAACCGCGACCGCCGCCAGACTGACGAGCAGGAAGAACCCGACCGATGCGACGGCGAACATCGCTCCGAAGACCATCCTGCGCATCAGGTGGTGCGTCCAGAACCGCCGTCGCTTGGCCGCATGCGTGGCAAGCGGTCGCTGCCCACCCCCGGTGGCGACGAAGCGGATGATCTCCGCCCGCTCGTCGACGAGGCCTTCCATTTCGAGGTACGAGCGCGCCGGGCGTGTGTAGAGGTCCTCGCCGCAGGACGCACAGAGGAACACGGAGACCCCTCTGGGGCCCTGGAGTTCCGGGCCGCGATACCCGCACTTGGGGCAGAATCGCTCGGCGAGCCGTCTGGACACGGGTTGTCCGACGCGGGTGGTCACTTCAGAGACTATAAACCGAATCGGGGCGGATGCGAAAGCCCCTTGGACCGGGCGTTTTGTCGGAGTTTTTTCCGGGCGTACCGTCACGGGCATGCAGACACACGATCTGGAGCGCTGGGCGACGGGGCTGCGTCTCACCGCGAAGCGCGGCCTGGAGGACGCCGTGTTCGCGCACCGTGCGGGCGATCGCTCCACATGGACCCCTTTCCTGCGATGGAAGGGGCTTCTTCCCGCGAACGGTTCAGAGATTCCTGAGGCGCCCGATCCGGATGCGCGCCTCTGGTGGGTGGTCGCCGAGCCGGGCGCGGCGGTTCCTTCGCGCGAGATCACCGCGACGACCGATGGGCCGCTCTTCGAGCAGGGCGTCTTCAACGCGATCGAGGTCTGGACCGAATCCGAACTCAGCGCGCTTCAGGCGCTGTGGTGGCTCGGTCAACGCGATCTCATCTACCGTGATCGTGCGCGCGCGGCCGCGCTGTGGCACATCGAGAACACCCAGCCGGACAACGCCACGAACCGGCCCTGGGCCATTCCTGTGTTTCTGGAGATCGCGATCCGGGACACATCGCCCGACGCGCGGCTGTACGCGGAAACGCTGCTCCACAACGCCATCGCGACGAACGGTGTCCCCGAACCCTTCAGCGCAGCGATCCTGCTCGACGCGGCGGAAGCGGTCGAATCGATGCGCGAACGCGGCTGACGCTCAGTGCGCGGTGTTGGGCTTGGCGTCGACCGGCGGGGCCGTATCGACGGGCTGGCCCTGGGAGACGGTGCGGTTCTCGTCCAGTTTCTTGGGCGCAGCGGTGGGACGCGAGGACTCGGCCTCGATCTCGTCCTCGATGCCCTTGATGCCCCGCTTGAACTCGACGATCGAGCGACCGACCGAGCGGCCGACATCGGGCAGGCGCTTGCCGAAGAGCAGCAGCGCGACGAGGAGGATCAGGAAGATCTCCCACCCGTGGGGCATGCTCAGGAATGCGGTTGTGGTGCTCATGGCGTCCATCGCCTCCGTGCTGGGGCCCCGCCGCGGGGCTGAAGAAGTCGTTCCGGGGATTCAAGCGGCGCTATCGGGGGGAGTCAAAGGGGGCTCTCCACCCTTGAAACGCTCTCAGGGCCGCCTCGTTGCACGCCTCACACGCTCTTCATCGCTTATTGCTCGGCCGCTTCCACAACATTGTGGAGCAGCATCGCCACCGTCATGGGCCCCACGCCCCCCGGGACAGGGCTGACCCAGCCCGCGACGCGGCTGACCTCTTCGAACGCCACATCCCCCACCGTCTTCATTTTCCCGTCCGGACCGGGAACGCGGGACAGCCCCACATCAACCACCACCGCGCCGGGCTTCACCCAGTCGGCCTTCACCAGTTCCGGGACGCCCGCGGCCGCGATCAGCACATCCGCCTCACGCGTCAGGTCGGTGATCCCCTTCGTGAACTTGTTGCACGAGACGACCGTCGCCTCCTCGCGCATCAGCAGGACCGCGATCGGCTTGCCCACGATGTTCGACGCCCCCACCACCACGCACCGCTTGCCCTTCAGATCGATTCCGGTGGACTGGATCATCTTGAGCGTCGCCAGCGCCGTGCAAGGCACCAGCGAGGTGTGGCCGTAGACGATGTTCCCGATGTTCGCCGGGTTCACGCCCTCGACATCCTTGTCCGGCGCGATGCGGCGCTGGACCTCGAACGCGCTCACGCCCTCGGGCAGGGGCAGATGCACCATGATCGCCGAGATGTCCTCGTTCGTGCCCATGAGCAGCACGCGGCCCGCGACATCGTCGAAACTCGCGTTCGCCGGCAACTCGTGCAGGTGGTAGTCGATGCCCAACTCTTCGCAGGTCTTCCCCTGGTTGAGGGCGTACACCCGGGCGGACGAGTCAGACTCCGAGGCGATCAGCGCGTCGAGGCGCGGCGGGTTCCCCTTGGCTCGCAGCGCCGCCGCCCGCGCCGCGATGTCCTCGCGGAACTTCCGGGCCAGCGCCTTGCCGTCGATGATGTTCGCCTGCTGGGTGGATTGGGCCATGCGCCAGTACCATACCCCCCGTGACGAAGAAGGACGCGAAAGCCCGTATCGAATCGCTCCGCGCCGACCTCGCGCGCGCGAACCGGGCGTACTACATCGACGCCGCCCCCTTCATGACCGACCGGGAGTTCGACGAGAAACTCGCCGATCTGGCCGCCCTCGAGGCGCAGTTCCCCGAGTTCGACGACCCCAACTCCCCCACCCGCCGCGTGGGCGAGGAGGCGTCCGGTCGCTTCCCGACCGTGCGCCACGCGATCCCCATGCTCTCGATCGACAACACCTACTCCGAGGACGAAGTCCGGGCGTGGGTCCAGCGTGTCAAGAAACAACTCGGCGACGGCGCTTCGCCCATGTTCGTCTGCGATCCCAAGATCGACGGCGTGGCCCTCTCGCTTCGGTACGAGAACGGGCTCCTCGTGCGCGCCGTGACCCGCGGCGACGGCGAGAAGGGCGACGACATCACCCCCAACGCGCGCGCGATCCGCGCCGTCCCGCTCCGTCTCGAAGGCGATGCGCCCGAGGTTCTTGAGATCCGCGGCGAGGCGTACATCCCCAACGACGAGTTCGAGCGCATCAACGACGAACGCGAAGCCAACGACCTCGAACCGTTCATGAACCCGCGCAACTCGTGCTCGGGAACGCTCAAACAACTGAACCCGCAGGTCGTCGCCGACCGCCGCCTCGGCTTCGTCGCGCACGGCATGGGCGAGGTCGTTCCGAACGATTCCTTCGAGCGCTACACGGATTTCCTCCACGCGATCCGCGACATGGGCGTTCCCATTGCGGGCGACGCGAAACCGATCTCGGATGTCGACGCGATCCTGAAGTGGATCACGGAGTTCGACACCAAGCGTGCTGATCTACCCTACGCCGTGGACGGCGTGGTGGTGCGCGTCAACGCTTTCGCGCAGCAGGCCGCGCTGGGAACAACCGCGAAGTCGCCGCGGTGGTGCATCGCGTTCAAGTACCCCGCCGAGCGCAAGACCACAACGCTGAACGATGTTGAGTTCCAGGTCGGGAAGACCGGGAAGATCACGCCCCGTGCGATCCTCGAACCCGTGCTGATCGCCGGGACGATCGTGCGCCACGCGAGTCTGCACAACTTCGGGCTCCTCGCCGAGCGCGACCTGCGCATCGGGGACACCGTCGTCGTCGAGAAAGCCGGCGAGATCATCCCTCAGGTCCTTGAGCCCGTCCTCGCCGAGCGGCCGAAGTCCGCCAAGCCACTCGTCCCCCCCACCGAGTGTCCGGTGTGCGACGGTCCGCTCGAGATCGAACACGACGGCGCTGAGAGAGAAACCGCGCGGCGATGCGTCAACCCCGAATGCCCGGCGCAGATCCGCGAGAAACTCATCCACTTCGTCGGACGACGCCAGATGGACATCGACGGGCTGGGCGAGAAGACCATCGATCAGATCCGTGAGACCGAATCGATCCCGCTCAACTCCTTCGCGGATGTGTTTCGCCTGCCCGAGCACGCCGCGCAACTCGTCGAACTCGACCGCATGGGCGAGAAGAAGGTCGAGAACCTGCTGAAAGGCATCGAGGAAGCCAAGTCGCGCGGCATGGCGCGCGTTCTCGCCGGGCTGGGCATCCGCCATGTGGGCGAGACCACCGCGAAACAACTCGCGCGCATGTTCCCGAGCGTTGATGCGCTCCGAGCCGCGTCGGTGGAACAACTCGCGCCGAAGGCGATCAAGAAGAAAGACGAGGCCGAGGCGCTGGGCTTCGCGCGCGAACCCAAGGACCGCCCGGAAACAGGGCTGGGTCAACTCACCGCGCAGGTCGTGCACGACTACCTCCACAGCGCGCAGGCGAAGGAGACTTTCAAGGCGCTCGCCGCGCAGGGCGTCTCGCTGGAATCCGCCGACTACCGCGCTCCTGAAGAGCGCGCCGCCGAAACCAGCGATTCGCTCTTCGCGGGGAAGACCGTCGTGCTCACGGGCGGGCTCGAGAACTTCGAGCGCAAGGAACTCTCGGACATCCTCGAATCGCTCGGCGCCAAGGTGACGGGCTCGGTCTCGAAGAAGACCGATCTGGTCATCGCGGGCGAGGCCGCGGGCAGCAAACTCGCCAAGGCCAACGAACTGGGCATCGAGGTATGGGACGAAACCGCCCTGCTTCAAGCCCTGCCCGCCGACGCGCGGCCGTCCTGAGCGTCCGCCTTTGCGTTATCCGATTCTCGGTCGTTGCACTCTCGCGCGTTCGACGCACACTCTTCCTGTGATGCGCAACCTCGAATGGAAGGCCGAACTGCTCGACGCCGATCTGGCCCGCGCGCTGCTCCAGCGTTGCGGCGCCGCATGGATCGAAACCGTCGACATGCGCGACACGCACTACAAACTCGCCGAGGGGCGCCTGCTCCGGCGCGACGCGGACTTCCGCCCCGTCCAGTGGTTCCGATACACGCGGCCGACCTCGATCACCCCCGCGATCAGCGAGATCGAGGTCTTCAGCGACGCGCAGGCGACGCTCCGCTTCGGCGCCGTCCCGCCCCCCGTGTTCGCGCAGGTCGAGATGCGTCGGGAGATGTGGCTCTCGGGCCGCGTCCGCATCAACATCGACCGCGTGGCGTGGCACGGCGCGTTCATCGAACTCGAAGCGCGGCTCTCACCCTCGATCACGCCCAGGATCGCCGCCGCGATGCTCCGCGGCGTGCGGCGGTGCGTCGGCCCGGCCATCGGCGAGCCGATCGCGCACGCGTATTCGGAACTCGCGCAGCGCAGGGCGGCCATGTGCCTCAGCCCCGACGACGAGAACGCGCTCGAGGCGATGTTCGTCAATCCGAACCACGCCCGGCCCGCCTGATCACCGATCAGGGAACCACAACAACATTGTGCGCGCCATCACCGACGCCCACGCGGAGCCCGGTGTAGCGCAGGGTCGGCGCGCTTCCCGAATTGTCCACGGCCCAGACCTGCACGACGCCCTGCTCGTAGTCCGTGACGAGCAGGTGCGAGCCGTTCGCGTCGAACGCGAGGCCCTGAGGCGCCGCCGGACCATCAACCTCCGGCCCGCTGATGAGCGTCCCGGCCTCTTCGTCGATGCTGATCAATTGGATCGATCCGCCCAGCGTGAACCGCGAATCGGTCTCGGGCAGGAACGAGCGGCGGATGTTGCCGACCGCGAGCAGGTCGCCGCGCGGCGAGATCGCCAGGCCTTCGCCGTTCTGCCCCGCGGTCGAACTCGCAACTTCGCGGTGCACGGGCATGTCGTCGTCGAGCGAAGCGACCTGGACCAGCGAGACCGTCGTGTTCGGCGCGGTGATCAGGTAGTCATCCATCGCGCGGTCCCACGCGAGGTTGGTCGTGAGGAAAGAACGGCCGCTGGGCGTGAACTGTCCCGTGTAGGGAAACTTGCCGACGCGCACCGGATCGCCGAAGGGGCGCAGGCCCATCGCGCTCCCGCTCGAAGCAACCTCGTAGAACGCGACCGTGTCCGAACCGACGACAGTGACCGCGAGCAGCGAACCGTCCGGCGAGAACGCGATCGAGGTCGGCGTCGAACCCTCGGTCGGGATTCCCACCAGCGCGGCCTCGCTCGAACGAGTCAGCGTGCGGCCGTCGGTCTTGAAGAACCGCACGATGTCCTCGCGGCCATCGAGCACGGCGATCGTCGCGCCGTCGGGCGAGACCGCGACGCTGTTCGCGCCGTCGCCGACGGCGAGCGATTCGACGACCTTCGGGCCTCGTCCGAACGAGTCCGAGATATCGACCAAAGTGAGTTTGCCGCCCGTCGAGAGGTCCTCCCACGAGACCGCGTCGCGCGCCGCGTTGCCGCGCGTCGCGAGCACCACGGCGAAGCGCCCGCTCGGGTCGACGCCGATCTGGCTGGGCGAACCGATCGCGGAGTTCGAAACCACCGCGCTGCCGAAGCGCGTCTTCTGCTCGCTGTCGCCCGGCTCGGCGAGCGGCAGCGCGATGACCGTCAGCAGGTCGTCGGTGCGCTGGGCGCCGCTGCCCTCAGGACCGAAGAGGTACCCGTCGGAGAACATGGTGATCGCCATATCCCCGTCGGCGATCGCGATCAGCGCCGAGCCGCTTATCCGTTCCGGGGCGGTCTCCGTGACGGTCGACTTCCCCGCGCAGCCCACGAGCGTGGCGACGGCGGCGAGCGAGACGGGCAGGGTCAGAGCGTGGCGCATGGGATCGGGGACCTTTCTCTCTCTGGGTTCATTGCGGACGCAGCGACGGGACCGCGACATCAAGATCGATCATCGCGCCGGGCGCGTCAAGTCGGCCCGCTCCGGGCGCAACCTCGCGGAGCAGCGCGATGAGCCGGGCCATGTCGTCGGGTACGGGAGCGGTGAAGAGCATCTTCTCGTCGGCCTTCGGGTGGCGGAACCCCAGCATGCACGCGTGGAGCGCGTGGCGGGTCAGGATCGGCTCGTCGGCGCGCATCCCCCACTTCGCGGACGCCTCACGCGCCCCGGCCTTGCTGCGCGCCAGATCCTCGAGCGTCGAGTACTTCCCGCCGTACATGTCATCCGAAATGATCGGATACCCGCGATGCGACAGGTGCACCCTGATCTGGTGCGTGCGGCCGGTCTTGAGTTCGAGTTCGACCAGCGAGCATCCGTCGAATCGCTCGAGCACGCGATAGATCGTGACCGCGTTCTTGCCGAGTTCGTCGTGACGCACGACCTGCTTCTCGCGGTGGCCGCGCTCGCGCGACGGGCTGGGGCCGATGGGCATGTCAATCACATCGATGAGCGGTTGCACCTCGCCGTGCACGACCGCGAGGTACCGCTTCTCCACCTGTCGGTGCTCGAACTGGCGGCCGAGTTTCCAGTGCGTCTCGTCGCGCTTGGCGAAGACCATCACCCCGCTCGTGTGCCGGTCGAGGCGATGCACGACGCCCGGCCGCGCGAACTCCTCGCCGAGGTTGCTCAGCGCGCCGCTCGACTTGTTCTGAAAGTGCCACGCCAGCGCGTTGATCATCGTGCCCGAGAGATGACTCCGCGCCGGGTGGACGATGATGTCCGGAGACTTGTTCACCACGAGCAGGTCTTCGTCTTCGTGCAGGATCTCCAGCGGGATGTTCTCCGGCTGGATCTCCTTGCTCGGGGGCGGCGGGACGATGACATCCACGACATCGCCGATGCGCAGCACGGTGGACGCCTTGGGGTTCCGCCCGTTGACCGAGACCGCCTCGTTATCGATCAGTTTCTGGAGCCGCGTGCGGCTCATGAACGGGATGCGATCGACCAAATACTTGTCGAGCCGCTTCTGCAGGTCGCGCGACAACTGGAAGCGCACATGAACAGGGCCGTCGTCGTCCGAAGGTTCGTCGATCGAGTCGTCTTCGCGCTGCTGGGCCGCGGCGTTCGCGCTCGCGGCGCGGATCGCGTCGGGGTCGACCTTCCCGCCCTTGGTGAGGAGCGGGTCCGCGCTGGGGTGAGGGACGACGCGCGGCGGCCGTTCTGGGCGGTCCCCCTTCGACGGTCGCTCGCTCACGGCGTGGGCGTGCCCTCGTCGTCGGCCGCGTCATCCTGCGGCGCCTGGAGCGGCCCGCTGCCGTTGGTGAACGGGTCGACGGGTGAAGGGACCGGCGCCAGCGAGCCGCCGAGGTCCGAGTTGACAGGGAGTTGGCGGTTCAGCGGCCGGTTGGAGGAACGCACCTCGGCGAGTTCGTACAGCGTCGGCGTGTTCTCGACATCACCGAGCGTCGCGATCCGCGCCTCGGCGACCTTCGCGAGTTCGTTGAACCCGGTCTTCCGAGCGACCTCAACCGCGCTGGTGAGCGCGGCGCGGGCGGCGTCGATTTGTCCGAGCGACTCGTACACGGCCGCCTGGCCATAAAGACCGGTGATCTCGTGGAGGGCCATGCCTGACTTGCCCCGGGTCGAATCCACGATCTGGCCGTAGATCTCGCCCGCGCGGCTGAGGTTCGCCCGAACCTGATCGTCGGTCAGACGGTCTTCCTCGTTCGCGGGGCTGCCGCCCGGACGCAGTCCGACGCGCGCCGATTCGAGGTACGCGTCGGCGGCCTCGGCGAGCGCCAACTGGTAGACGGCGCCCCGACCCTTGTTCTGCTCGGCGACCACGACGAGGTTGTCGGGGCTGCCCGCGACGGCGGCCGCGTGGAAGTCCGCGTACGCCTGGTCCTTGGCCTGCGCCTGGTGGCGCTGCCACATCGTGGAGCCCGAGTAGAGCGCGGCGAGCACCACCACGACCAGCAGGATCGGCGTTCCCCACTTGCGCAGGAAATCGACGAGGTCCTGATTAAGGCGTGACTCTTCAAGGCCTGCGCCTTCAACGATTGTCCTCTGGCGGTCGTCCATAACGGGCCAATACTCCGTGGATGCGGGATCAGGGCCGAACGATAGCGGCTCCGGGCCCTCCAAGCCGCCGATCGAACAACCACGGCCCCGGATGATCGAGATCCGCGTCGGGGACCAGCGATCGCCGGATCGCGGCCGCAAGTTCGTCTAGCCCGCGGGATTCGGTCGCCGAGGTCAGCACGCTCGTTCCTGGGACGGGCCCGAGATCGGATCGCAGCCCCACCCGCACCACCGCCGAACCGCCCGGCTCGATCCCGAGGGCGGCCGGCTCAACCCACCCGGAACCCGGGTCGGCGCAGAGCACGAGCAGATCAGCGTGGCGTGCTTCATCGATCGCCGCCTCCCCGACCGGGCGCCCTTCCTCAATACCCGGGAGGTCGAGCCAACGCACGGCGAGCCCATCGAGAACCAGCGACGCCCCGACATGATCAGTCGTCACCCCGGGCGCGTCGTGAACAATCGACACTTCGCGGCGGGCCAGCGCGTTGAGTAGCGACGACTTGCCGATGTTTGTCGCGCCGACCGCCGCGACGACGGGGGGCGTCAGCAACCGGTCGAGCGTCGCCGATCGCGAGCGGAGCGCGTCATCGATCGGCGCGTCGCCGCGCTCGCGCCATCTGCGCGGCTGATCGAGAAGCAGTTCGACCGCACGCGGGCTCTCGGTTGTCGCGATAGCGCCCAGCGCGAGCGCCTCGAACCGATCCTGCGCCTCGGGGAACGCGTCCATCGGATCGGGGGCCTCGACAGCAATACCTGCACGCTCCAGCGCGGCGAACAGCGCGACCACCACGGCAGTCCCGCCGTGGGGCATCAGCGTGCACGACCGTTCGTTCCACCGCGCGACCACACCCCGATCCACGCCGGCGAGATCGCGCAGCGCCACGCGGCCCGTCGGAACCGCCCTGATTCCCAGCGAAGCCAGCGCATCGTCCACATCGCCGACGACATCGATCGCCGCGATCGCGCCGACGCCTGACGGCGTGCGCATGGAGCACGACGCGTTCATCGCGTAAGGTCGTGCGCCTCGGTCGAGGGGTCGCCTCCGTCGTCCCCGGCGCCGTCGTCGAGCGTCTTGAGCCAGACATCGAACGAGTGGGCGACTCCGCGCAGCGTGAGTTCGGGAACGATGCGCTCGATGAGTTCGTCGCCCTCGAACAGCGTCTTGGCGTCGCCGCCCGTCGCGAGGATGATCGGGTAGGCCTCGTACTTCTCGGCGTAGCGCTCGGCGAGTTGACGCACGAGACCTCTTGCGCCGAAGAACACGCCGTTAAGCATCGCCTGGGGCGTGTTGCGCCCGAAGGGCTGGAAGTCGTCGCCGCTGGAGTCGCCAGAGCCCTCGGGCGGGGTGAACTCAACCTCCGGGAGCGCGGCGGTCTGCTGGTGGAGCGCCCGGAGCATCATGCGGGCGCCCGGCGCGATCGCCCCGCCGTGGAAGGTCCCCTGCCCGTCGACGAAATCGACCGTGATCGCCGAACCCGCGTCAACGACGACGCACGCCTGTTTCACCATCGCGTAGGCGCCGATCGCGTCGCACACGCGGTCCTGACCGACGGTGCGCTCGCCCGAGTCGTCGAGCGTGTGGTTGAGCGGCAGCGGCACATCGCGGTTCACACGCAGGAACTCCGCGTCGGGCGCCGACTGGCTCAGCGCCGTCTCCAGCGCGCTCGCGACCGGCTCGTTCACCGAGCAGGCGACGATCACCGGGTCCACGCCTTCGGTCTTGATCTTCGCGAGTTCGGCGCCGATCGACTCGACGAGTGATTGCAAGGGTTCGTTGGGCATCATGTGGAAGACAGCGCCGTCGACGGGCTTGTCTCCCTCGAACCGCGCGAACTGCGTCCGCGAGTTCCCGATGTTCACGGCAAGGATGGATTGGGTGCTCATGCGACGGGAGTGTAGTTCGCCCGCACGCCGCACTCTTTCCGGATATCCGCCACGAGGGCGTCGTACAGGGCCTGCGCGGCCGGTCCGGGCTTGCCCTGCCCCACCGGACGCCCGTTCAGGCGCGTCACGGCGGCGATCATCGTGATCGTGCCCGCGAGCATGATCTCGTCCGCCTCAAGAAGTTCATCCTCGGGGATGTCGCGGACCTCGATCTCGGGGAGCGCGCGGAGCAGTTTCTCGCGCGTGATGCCGCGCAGGTTGAACCCGCGATCGACAGGGGGCGTCGCGATGCGCCCGTTCTTCATCACGAACAGGTTCGTGCTCGACGCCTCGGTCGCCAGCCCGTCGCGGAGCATGATCGCATCGTCCTCGCCCGATTCGGCGGCCTCGATCGCGTGGAGCACATTGCCCATCAGCGAGATCGACTTGATGTTGCACCGCGTCCAGCGCGTGTCCTCGACCGTCGCCGCGTGAATTTCCTTCGGTGTGCGGCAATCGGCGACGCCCGGCAACGGCACGCAATACCCGAACACCGTCGGTCGGGGGATCTCGCTGCCCGCGATGCGCTTGCGCAGGTCTTTCGTGGGCGCATCATCCGCCGGGGCGCCGCGCGTGACCTGCCAGTAGACGAAGGCGTTGTGGAGTTCGTTGGCTTCGAGCAGTTCCGCCGACAGCGCGCCGAGTTGCGCGGGGTCGAACCCTTCGAGCCGCGATTCGGTGAGCGCGATGCGCATCCGTTCGGCGTGCAGGTCCAGCCCGTAGATCGTCGAACCGAACGCGCGGAGCCCCTCGTACAGCCCGTCGCCGAAGATGAAGCCGCGATCGAACGGGTCGATCCGGGCCTCGCGCCGTGGAACGATCTGGCCGTTGAAGTGGACGAGCATCAGCGGTCGCCCCCGCCCGCGGCCTTCTTCAGCGTGCTGATCTCGTCGCGGGTCAGTTCGCGCCACTCGCCCAGCGCCACCTTGGTCAGTTTCAGCGGGCCCATGCCCACGCGCGTGAGTTTCTTCACCGGGTGGCCCACCTTCGCGAGCATGCGGCGGACCTGGCGGTTCCGCCCTTCCTCGAGCGTCAGTTCCAGCATCGTGCGTGTCGCGTCGCGCTTGACGATCGACATCTTCACATGGGCCGTGCGTTTCGCGCCCTCGGTGCGGCCTTCCTTGCGTTGAGCAAGGAACACGCCCTCCTCGAGTTCGGCCAACGCGCTCTCCTCGACGCGGCCCTTCACGACTGCGCGGTAGGTCTTGTGCACGCCGTAGCGAGGATGCGTCAGCCGGTTGGCGAGTTCCCCGTCATTGGTCATCAGCACCAGCCCCATGGTGTCGTAGTCGAGGCGCCCGACCGGGAACAGCCGCACGCCCGAGGGGTGCTCGACCAGATCGATGACCGTCCGCCGCCCGTCGGGGTCGTACACCGTGGTGACGGTGTTGCGCGGCTTGTGGAGCATCACATAGACGAGACGCTCGCCCGCCGTGGACTTCGTGGCCCGCGCCTTCGAGCCGGGCGCCTGGCGGTTCGCGAAGTGGATGCGCAAAGGGTCGCCGTCCACTTCGATGCGGTCCTCGCCCGGGACGACGAAGAGCGGCAGTTCGGTGATCTTCTCCCCGTTCACGACCACGCGGCCTTCTTCGATCAGCGCCTCGCACGCCCGGCGGGACGCAACCCCGGCGTCGGCCATGAAGCGCTGGATCCGCACCGCCCCCTCACGGGAGGCGTCGCGCAGGCGGGCGACGGCGTCTTCACGCTCGCTCCGGCCCTCCATGGGATGCACACCCCGCGAAGAGGGCTTCTTGGCGCGGGGCTTGGCGGCTCGGGATGTCTTGGCGGGCTTGTTTCGCCCGGGGCGCGGCGGCATTCGAGCATCGTAGGTGGGCTCGCGGGGACGGTTTGAGCCCGGCCCCGAAGGATGCCGATGAGTCTGGCATGACCACCCGCCGCGTCCATGCGACTGCCGTCCCCGCCCAGACGGGCGCCGAGCGTTCGACGACCGAACCCAAGCCCGTCGCGTCGGGAACGCCCGCCGGGCTGTTCCTCTCCCCGAGGGTCATCGACGAGGACGCCTTCGCGCACTTCGCGGGCGCGTTGCGTGACGCCGCAGCCAGCGCGAAGGTCGAACGCGAAGCCCTCAAGGCCGACATGGTCGAGGTCCGACGCCTCGCGGCCTCGCTCGACGCCGACTGGGGAC
>CAYGLT010000018.1:0-26152 GCA_964350875.1 uncultured Phycisphaeraceae bacterium
AATTCATCGCAATACCCCCGGCTTGCGCCGGGGGCTCGGATTCGGAGAGCACTGGGTGGCGAGACGCGAGTGGCACGCGGCCCGGGGCTCTGAGAGCGAGCAGACGCTACACTCCGGCGCGATGGATCGCCCTCCCAGACGACTGGCCGTGTTCGTGACCGCCTGCTGCGTGGCGGGATGCGCCGCGGTCGCGTTGTCGGGGTGCGCGAAGCCGCTGTTCTCGCCCGACGAGTATCGGTCTCAGTACGACCGGTTCGATGCGGCCCGGGGCGAGTACGCCGCCCAGTACACCTTCGACGCGTACGGGCGTCGGCGGCCGAACATCTACGGGCGGCTGGTCCCCCGCGATTGAGCGTTCGGCGAGTCTTGCGCTTCGAGGTTCGGGGGACGGAGGCGGCGCGGCCACCAAATCCACCGGTTATCAACACGGCCGAGAACCTTTCCACAACCTGTGGTGGGATGGCCCAGATTCCCGAAACCTTCCCCGATGCGCCGGTTGCGCCCGTTCCGCGCGGACTTTGCAAGAAATGCCAAGATTCAGGGTCTGTCCGGCCGATCCTGCGGGCGTAGGCGGGTATCTTCACCTGTCTTCCTTCCCCATCGCACGCTTCAGGACGCGAGCCCGCGATGCACGAGACCGATCAGGCCGCCTCAACTCACACGACCTCACCCGCCAACGGGGCGCTGTCGTTCATCCGTGGGCTCACGCGCCCTCAGGTGGTCTGGCTGTCGCTCCTGGTCGCGATGACCGGGTTCGGCGGGCTGCTGCTCGCGATCGACGCCCCTCGCGCCGGCTCGGCGCGGAGCATCGCGCTGGCGGCCTCGACGGGCGGCGCGAACGCGCCGGGGATCGAGTCGATCTTTCAGCGTCTCGACGCCCCGCTCGCCGGCGAGCGGTGGCAGCGCATTGTGATCCACCACTCGGCGGCGCCCTTCGGCTCGGCCGAGACCATCGCCGCGGAGCACACCGCACGCGGCCTGCAGGGTCTGGGCTACCACTTCGTGATCGGCAACGGGCAGGGCTCGGAGGACGGCGAGTTGTTCGTCGGCCGCCGCTGGCTCGAGCAGTTGCCCGGCGCGCATGTGGCCGGTCCCCAGGCGCCCTGGAACAACGAGCACGCCATCGGGATCTGCCTCGTGGGCGACGGCGATCGTCGGGCCTTCACGCCCGCGCAGTTGGCCCGTCTGACGGAACTGGTGACGGCGCTGGGCGCGGAGTTGGAGATCTCGGAGAGCCAGATCGTGCTGCACCGCGACCTGGCGCCGACCTCGAGCCCCGGTCGCCTGTTCCCCGAAGCGGCCTTGCGGGCGCGGCTCGCGTCGGCGCACTGATCGCGTGAGCGACCCGGAATCTTCCCGGGACGGGCTGGGGGAGCCTCACGAAAGTCTGAAAACTGCCTACTCTGTGCATCTTCGATGCCACCGGCGCCGATCATCCGGCGTACAGTGGGCCTCGCACCGCCCCGAACAAGTGGGTCCTTGTCGGTCTGCGTGCGAAGATTGCATGATTGTTCGTATCGTTATTTGACCCGCATCGTTCCTTCGCCGACCGGATTATTCAGTGACAGCATTCGAGCCCGCAAAGCCCGGGACAAAGCTTGCCGGATTCAGCGTCATCGCCGAACTCGGCCGTGGCGCCGCGTCCGTTGTGTATCTGGTGCAGGACCCCAAATCGAAGCAGATCTACGCGCTCAAGCAGGTGCAGAAGAACTCGCCGAAGGATCAGCGGTTCCTGGACCAGGCCGAGGGTGAGTACACGATCGCCTCGAAGGTGAAGCACCCCGTCGTCCGTCGCATGCACGACATCATCAAGACCCGCGCGCTCCTTCAGGTGAAGGAGTTGTTCCTGGTGATGGAGTATGTGGACGGCGTGGCCATCGACAGGCACCCGCCCAAGTCGATCGAGTCGACGCTGGCGATCTTCTCGCAGGTGGCGCGCGGCCTGGCCGCGATGCACCGCGCGGGGTTCGTGCACGCCGACATGAAGCCCCAGAATGTCGTGATCTGCGACTCGGGGGCGATCAAGATCATCGACCTTGGCCAGGCGTGCGCGATCGGCGCGGTCAAGGAGCGCATCCAGGGCACGCCCGACTACATCGCGCCCGAGCAGGTGCACCGCCGCGAACTCACCGAGCGGACGGATGTGTACAACCTCGGCGCGACGCTGTACTGGGCGCTGACGAGCCGGAACATCCCGACGGCGATCGCGAAGGGCGACTCGCTGGTCGGCTCGCTCGACGACAACCTGATCGAGAAGCCGGTGCCGATTCGTGAGATCGCGCCGCAGGTCCCCGAGCAGTTGGCGGACCTGATCATGCAATGCGTTGAGGTGAACCCGGCGAACCGTCCACAGAGCATGGAAGAGGTCGCGGACAAACTGGAGTTCATGCTCGCGCGGCTGCGCGCCGAGAAGCAGCGGCTCAAGGGCGGCTCGGGCGTGGCGATGCAGGCGCTGTCGCGTGAGGCGGCCAAGTCCCCTGCCAACGGCAACGAGAGCGCGAGTTGAACGAGGAGACGCCCAGCGCGTCTCCGTCTTTGCAGGCGTCCGCGAGGATCGCCGACCTTGATCTGCGTTCCCCCGAGTCGATCTGCGCGATCTTCAACGACGGCGCAACGGCGAATCTGGAGGCGGCGTGCCGCGCCGGTTCCATCGATGTCGCCGAGCCCAAGGGATCGGTGCTCGCGACCGGTGACCTGCACGACAACCCGGTGCACTTCGCGCGGGTGCTGGAACTCGCGCACCTGCACCTGCACTCGGACGATCACCCCCGGCATGTGACGCTCCACGAGATCATCCACGGCGGGTCGCTGATGTCGGGCGTGGACCTTTCCCATCGCGCGCTGGCGCGGGTGGCGGCGCTCAAATCGTTCTATCCGGAGCAGGTTCACACGCTGCTCGCGAACCACGAACTCTCGCAGATCGTCGGGCTGGGCGTGGTGAAGGACGGCGTGCGGATGAAGGAGGCGTTCATCCACGGGGTGGAGTATGTCTTCGGCGGCGACGCGAAGATGGTGAACGACGCGATCGAGGCGTTCATCCGCTCGATGGCACTCGCGTTCGTCACCGGTCGCGGGACGGACAACGGCGCACTGTTCGCGCACTCGGTTCCCGAGCCGGCGCTGATGTCGCGCTTCGATCCGGACATCCTCGACCGTGCGCTGACGGAGGACGATCTCGAGCCGCGGCGGGGCAGCGCGCACCTGATGGTGTGGGGCCGCCGTCACACGCCCGAGCAGATGGCGGAACTCGCGGAGCGCTGGGGAGTGAAGATGTTCGTGCTGGGTCACGAGCACGCGCAGGACGGGATCAGGTTCGTGCCCGACAACGCGGTGGTGCTCAACAGCGACCACAACGAGGGCGTGGTGGTGCGTCTGCCGCTGGACAACCTGCCGGCGATGCCCCCGGGGCGTGCGAACGGGTGGGACATCCTGCCCCTGAACGACGGGCTGGAGTTCTAAGGGCTCGCCGGGCTGTATATTGGGCGGATGCCTACCGGGGTATCGAGTCAATCACAGAGGCCGCACTGCCCGAGGTGCGGGTACGACCAGACGGGGCTGATCGAGTCGTGGAAGGAGTCGTGCCCGCTCATCGCGACCTGCGCGGAGTGCGGGTACGGGTTCGATCCGGCCGACGCGATCTATCCGACGCGCAGGCGCCTGCCGTGGTTGTATGAGCACGCGAAGCACTGGTGGAGCGTGCGCAGCGCGATCAAGACGCTTGTGATGTTGGCGTGGCCGCCGGCGTTCTGGAGGCGCGTGCGGCCGGAGCATGAGGTGCGGCCCCGCGCGATTCTGGCGTTCTTTGTTCTCCCCTATCTCGTGTTGATCCCGCTGCTGTGCCTGATCGGTGTTGTGTCAAGGATCATGTGGCAGCGCCAGATGGGGCTCTGGAACGGGGGTCTCCCCACGCCCTGGCCCGAGAGCGTGTGGGAAGGCTGCACGGAATTCCTGGCATCGTTCGGAACTCCCACGCCGTACATGCAAGCGTTCTACGCGACGCAAGCCGGCGGGATGCTTCTCATGCTCGCGATCTGCTGGCTGCCTTCCGCGTGCGCGTTCCTCGTGCTGTCGAGCGAGCGTTCGGGAACGCCGCTGCGACGGGTCCACCTCGTGAGGGTGCTGGCGTACTCGGCGACGCCATTCTTGTTCGCGCCGGTTGTGATCGGGTTCTGGTCGATGATGCGGGGCTGGTACGAAATCATCTATGACCTGCTCTCTCCCGCGCGGCAGGCGTGGCTGCCGAACCCGTGGGACCTGTGGATTCCGGACTCGGTCGTCATGTCGATCGCGGTCGCCTGCTTCATCTTCTGGCCGGCGATCTACTGGTTCTCCGCGATCCGTCTGGGGTACTCCCTGCCGAGCACGATGCGGCCGTTCCTCATCATCCTCGCGGTGATCCTCACGCCCTGGGCGCTGTTTCTGGGGTTCTTCGGCTATTACGAGTTCATCGCGTAGGGGGTGTCGCTCTACAATCGGGCCTCCCCCACCGGTCTTTGGAGCCCGCGATGTCCTCGATGAACGACGCCCTGCTTGATCTTCTCCGTTCCGCCGACCCCGACGCCGCGCGGATCCTGAACGCCGAGCACGAGCGGCAGGCGACGACGATCGAACTGATCGCGTCGGAGAACCATGTCTCGCCGGCCGTCCAGCACGCGGCGGGGTCGTGGATGACGAACAAGTACGCCGAGGGGTACCCGGGGGCGCGGTACTACGGCGGGTGCGTCCACCACGACGAGATCGAGACGCTGGCGCGCGAGCGGGCCAAGGCGATGTTCGGGTGCAAGTTCGCGAATGTGCAGCCCCACTCGGGCGCGCAGGCGAACACGGCGGCGTTCATGGCGCTGATGAGCCCGGGGGACACCTTCGCAGCGCTGCAACTCAAGGACGGCGGGCACCTGTCGCACGGGCTGTCGATCAACTTCTCGGGCGTGTTCTACAACCCGGTGTTCTACCCGCTCCACGACGATGTGAGCCACGAGGACTTCGAGCGCATCGACTACGACGCGGTGCGGAAGATCGTGCGTGAGCACAAGCCGAAGATGCTGCTGTGCGGGTACTCGGCGTACCCGCGCGTGATCGACTTCGCGAAGTTCCGCGAGATCGCGGACGAGTCGGGCGCGCTGCTGATGGCGGACGTGGCGCACATCGCGGGGCTGATCGCGGGCGGCGCGCACCCGTCGCCGTTCCCCCACGCGCATGTGGTGACGACGACGACGCACAAGACGCTTCGCGGGCCGCGCGGCGGGCTCATTCTGACCAACGACGAAGAGATCGCGAAGAAGATCGACCGTGCGCTGTTCCCCGGGTTGCAGGGCGGTCCTCTGATGCACATCGTGAGCGCGAAGGCGGTGGCGTTCGGCGAGGCGTTGCAGCCCTCGTTCAAGACCTACGCGAAGGATGTGGTGTCGAACGCGAAGGCGCTGGCGAGCGCGATGCAGGAGCGCGGGTTCCGCATCACCTCGGGGGGCACGGACAACCACCTGATGCTGGTCGATCTTCGCCCGTTCGACGCGGACCTGACCGGTGCGGACGCGGAGAAGGCGCTGGAGCGTGGCGGGATCATCACGAACAAGAACGGGCTGCCGGGCGACACCCGCCCGCCGCGTGTGACTTCGGGCTTGCGCCTGGGAACGCCCGCGGTGACGACGCGCGGGTTCGGGACCGAGGAGATGCGGAAGATCGCCGACTTGGTGGCGCGGGTGCTGAAGCACCGAGAAGACGAGCGGGCGATCGCGCAGGTCCGGGAAGAGGTCCGCGCGCTGTGCGCGGCGTTCCCGTTGCCCGGGCACGCGGATTCGGCGGTCCACGCGGGGGCGTAAGGGCTGGCGAACGGGAATCGTGTGATCGTGGGCGTCTGTTCGGACGACGCTTGTGTGTGCGCGTGGATTCTGGTTTGTGAATGTGGGGAATGGGCCTTCGAGGGAGCGGCGGCGTCGCGTACCATGGAGGGCACGGATTCCCCGCCGAATCGACCAACCGCGAGGTGCGACGCTCGATGCCCGATGTGAGCAAGTGGATGGAGACGCTGAAGCCGGCCACCCCGCTTCCCGAAGCGGCGGCCGAGGTGCTTGAGCATCGGTTCGAGTCGGTCGAGCACTGGCTGAAGCGTGCGACGGACGGCGGGTACGACGACCCGGTGCGGGCGATCCATCAGTTGCGTGTGAGCACGCGGCGTGCGGCGTCGGCGCTGGTGATCTTCGGGGATGCGCTCCCGGACAAGGCGCTCAAGAAGTCGAACAAGATGCTGAAGTCGCTGCGTCGCGCGGCGGGCGCTGCGCGGGACTGCGATGTGCACACGGCGCTGTTCGCGGCGATCGAGGACGACGCGCTGAGCGAGGACGAGCGGATTGCGCGGGACGCGACGCTGGTGATGCTCGAGGCGGAGCGCGACATCGCGGGTGAGAAACTCGAGGAGATCGCCGGGGAGATCACGCCGGCGAAGGTCCGTGAGCGCCGCGAGAAGGTGGTGAAGAAGGCGCGGAAGGCCGCGCTGCCGGACGACGCGTCGCTGATGCAGGCCGCGCGGGACACGCTTCCCGCGCTCATCAAGGAAGTGCGTGACTGCGCGGAGTCGCACGGCGGGGAGATGGCGAAACTGCACCAGTTGCGCATCGCGTGCAAGCAGTTGCGGTACGCGACGGAGGTGTTCACGCCCTGCCTGGGCGAGGGGTTCGCGAACGACCTGTACCCTCGGCTCAAGGAGACGCAGGACCACTTGGGCGAGATCAACGATGCGCATATGGCGCGGCTGCGGCTGGAGCGGATCCTGCTGGATGTGACGGAATCCGGCGCCCCCGGCGCCCCCGGTGACGATGACGACGCCGAAGACACGATGGCGGTGGAGCGAGGGCTTCGCTCGCTGATCGGGAGGTACGCGGAGGAGGAGGAGCGTTCGCGGGTTGAGTTCCTGCGCTGGTGGGAGAGCGTGCACGGGGAGGATTTCCTCGCGCCGTTCGAGCGGCTGCTGCCGACGCCGGCGCCGCGCTTGACGCACGGCGCGCAGGCGAAGCCGGCGGCGCACACACACAACGGGGAGCAGGTCGCGCACGAGGAGCCGCACGAGGAGACGGAACTGGAGGCGCGGCCGCCCGCGCGGTTCGGTTCGCGCCGTCTGGCGGCGATCGATGTGGGGACGAACTCGATCCGTGTGATCGTGGCCGAGGCGTTCGCGGACGGCCAGTACCGGGTGCTGGATGATGAGAAGGAGATCGCGCGGCTTGGTTCGGGGCTGACGGCGAACAACTGCCTTGATGACGCGGCGATCGAGCGGGCGGTGCTCGCGATCGACCGGCAGAAGCGCATCGCGGAGGGGTATGGCGCGTCGTACATCCGCGCGGTGGGCACGGCGGCGGTGCGCGACGCGGCGAACGGGCAGGAACTCGTGGAGAAGGTGTTCGAGCGCACGGGCGTGAAGATCGAGGTGATCGCGCCCGAAGAGGAAGCGCAACTGACCTTCAAGTCGGTGTCGGCGGCGTTCGACCTGACCTCGTTCCCGTGCGTGATCGCGGACATCGGGGGCGGGAGCGCGGAGGTCGTGCTGTGCTCGGGGGGTTTGATCGAGCAGGTGTTCCCGGTGGCGCTGGGCGCGGTCCGTCTGACGGAGATGTTCGGCGGTCCGGAGGCGTGCGCGGGTGCGAATTTCGACGAGATGACGCGGTACATCCGCGATCAGATCGAGGAGTACTTCCGCGACGCGGTGATCGATCCGGAGTTGCTGATCGGCGCGGGCGGGACCTTCGAGGCGCTGGCGAAACTGAGCATGGGCCGTTTCGGCCCGACGCCGGGCCCGCTGATCCGCGGGTACGACATGCAGCGCTCGGAGGTCCGGCGGCTTCTCGAGCGGATCCGCGGGATGTCGGTGAAGGACCGCGCGAAACTGCCTGGGATCAGCCCGAACCGCGCGGAGATCATCGTCGCGGGCGCGGCGCTGGTGCTCGCGCTCATGAAGCGTCTGACGACGGATCGTCTTCGCGTGCACGACGGGGGCATCCGCGACGGGCTGCTGCTGACGATGGTGCAGGAGATGTTCCCTCAGGACGGCGCGTCGGGCGCGGCGGAGGACCCGAAGGACCCGATGCGGTCGGTGCGCCGGTTCTCGCAGGTGTGCAACTACGAGCGGCGTCACTGCTCGCATGTGTCGCGGCTGGGGCTCCAGTTGTTCGATCAACTCGTGAACGATCACGGGCTGACCTTCGACGGCTGGGACGCCGCGCGTGCGCGGGTGCTGTTCCACGCGGCGGCGCTGCTTCACGACATCGGGTACCACATCGATTACAAGAAGCATCACCTGCACAGTTACCACCTGATCCTGCACAGCGCGCTGCGCGGGTTCTCGCGGCGTGAGATCGAGATCATCGGGCAGGTCGCGCGGTACCACCGCAAGGGGCTGCCCAAACTGAAGCACAAGGCGTTCGCGAAACTGGGCGCCGAGGACCGCGATCTGGTGCGCACGCTGAGCGCGATCCTGCGCGTGGCGGACGGTCTGGACCGGACGCACATGCGGCTGGTCAAGTCGATCGGTCTGCGCATCGAGGACGATCATGCGCACTTCGATCTCGAGGCGGAGAACGATCCTGCGGTCGATGTGTGGGGCGCGGAGCGGAAGGCGGACCTGTGGCACAAGGTCTTCGGCCTCAAGACGGCGTTCCACTGGACGAACGACCCCGAGCGTGCAGGCGAGAGCGACACGGCCGCGTCCACGACGGAGCGTCCCGAGCCGGCGGCGAAGGGGTGAGGACGCCCTCCGCGGGCTACTGTGTCGGCTATGGCTGACACTCCCCTGCTGACGCTTGCGCATTCGCCCGATCCTGACGACGCGTTCATGTGGTGGCCGCTGGGCGACGCCCGCGAGGGTCGCGCTGCGGAGATCGACACGCGCGGGCTGCGGTTCACGACGGTGGCGGAGGACATCGAGTCGCTGAATCGCCGCGCGATCGAGGTCGGCGATCTGGACATCACGGCGATGAGCGCCCACGCGTACGCGCACGCGAAGGGGAAGTACGCGATCACGGCGTGCGGCGCGAGCATGGGCGACGGGTACGGCCCGAAACTCGTCGCGAGGGAGATGATCGCGCTGGATGAACTGCGTTCGGGGCGCGCGACGATCGCGATCCCGGGGACGAGGACGAGCGCGTTTCTTGGTTTGCGTCTGATGCTGGGCGAGTCGCTGAGCACGAGGGTCGTGCCGTTCGAGAAGATCATCGAGGAGGTGGCCGCGGGCAAGGCGGACGCGGGGCTGGTGATCCACGAGGGGCAACTGACCTACGGCGACGACGGGTTGGTGGAGATCGCGGATCTGGGCGCGTGGTGGATGGAGCGCACGGGTCTGGCGTTGCCGCTGGGATTGAATGTTGCGCGGCGTGATCTGGCGGAGCGGCTGGCGCCTTCGATCGGGCCTGACGGCATGCGTGTGCTGGCGGGCGTGCTGAGGGATTGCGTGTCGCACGCGATGGCGCAGCGCGAGCAGGGCCTGACGGTGGCGATGGGCTACGGGCGGGGTATCTCGCGCGAGCGGACGGACCGGTTCGTGAACATGTATGTGAACGACCTGACGGTGGACATGGGTGAGCGTGGCGCGGACGCGGTGCGGCGGTTCCTGGGTGAGGGGTTCCGCGCGGGGCTCTGTCCCGATCCGGGCGAGGTGGATGTGATCTCTCCGGGGTGAATACCGCTCTGAATCGGGGGGCGGCGATTCAGTACGGGCCGGGGCGGGCCGAAATAGCCGTTGTGAAGAAGCGGCGGCGCCGTACACTGGGGGTTCGAGGTCCGATAGGCGATGCAGGTCGCCGGGGGTCTCGGACGCGACTCGTCGCCGCATCACGAACCACCTGACCCGCGGGCATAGGCGTGTATTGACGGATGAGCCAGGCATCTACACCAGTCGAAACAACCCGCGGCTACTCTCCCCCGAGCGTCCGTCAGTTCAGCGTGTTCCTCGACAACAAGGTCGGGAAACTGCACGAACTCGTCGAGGCGTTCGACCTCGCGCAGGATTGTCAGATCTGCGCGATGAGCGTGCACGAGGCGTCGGATCATGCGGTGGTGCGCATCATCCCGAACTCGTCGCGCAGCGCGAAGGAGATCCTGCGTGAGCGGCGGCTCGCGTTCTCCGAACTGGACATCCTCGTGGTGGAGTTCGGCGAAGGGCACTCGCTCCCGGGGTTGTGCCTGTGTTTGCTCGCGGCGGAGTTGAACATCTCGTTCTGTTATCCGGTGCTGCTCCGCACGACGGGCAAGCCGACGATCGCGATCTGCGTCGATGACAATGTGCTCGCGGGGCAGATCCTTCGCAAGAAGGGGTTCCGCCTGTTGGGGGAGAACGATCTTCCCAAGCGCGGCGAGGGCGTTTCCTGAATCAGCGGAAGTTGTCGAGTCGGTAGCGGCCTTGGGCGTCGAGAGTGATGTCGCCGCGCGCTGCACACTGGCGCAGGCCTTCCATAACGACGGCGCAGACGGCGGTCGCGAGGTTGAGCGATCGCTCGCCCTGGAGCATGGGGAGGCAGATCGCGCGGTCGCCCGCGTCGGCGATCATGGGGTCGGGCAGGCCGGCGGTCTCCTTGCCGAAGACGAGGGCGTCGCCCGGGAGGAGGTCGGCGTCCCAGAGGGGGCGTGACGCCTTGGTGGAGAGGACCCAGGACGCACGGGGACGGGGCGATGACGCGGGAGTCTGGAGGGCGTCGCGATATTGGACCCAGTCGGTCCAGCGGTCGTGCTCGATGGGCGCGAGGCGTCGCCAGTAGTCGAGCCCGGCGCGGCGGAGGGCGTGCTCTGAGGTGTCGAACCCGAGGGGCTTGATGAGGTGGAGCGCGCAACCCGTGGCGACGCATGTCCTTCCTATGTTGCCAGTGTTGTTGGGGATTTCGGGCTCGACGAGCACGATGTGGTACAGGGGGTGCATCAGGGCGGTCTCTTTCCGCGAAATACTTGTTGATCGGGGAGGGAGCGGGAGGCATTCTGAGCACGCCGAAACCGCATAAGCCAAGGCAGCGTATTGAACAGTGAGCAAAAGTTAGGGTCGACTATCAGTCGATCCGATACCTGACGGCGGCAAGGACCACAAACGCGCCGGCAGAGGGACCATCATGAGCGAGCCGCTCATCCCGACCAAGCCCGAACTTCGTGACGCCATGCGTGGCCCGCTGGACGCCCTTGCGCCCTCGGATCGTGTGTCTTTGTCGGCCCAGGTGTGCCGCCGGGTGATGGCTCTCGACGCGTTCACGACCGCCGACACGGTGATGATGTTCCTTCCCCTGCCCGGGGAGGTGGATATCTGCCCGATCGCGCTGCGGTGCTTCCAGACGGGCCGCACGGTGTGCGTGCCGCGTGTGGACTGGGAGCGTAAACGCATGCGGGCGGTGGAGATCCGTGACATTGACGCGAATCTGCGTGAGACGCGTCACGGGGTGCGTGAGCCGTCTGACGGGCGTCCGATCCCGCTGGAGCAGATCGGGCTGGTTCTGACTCCCGGGCTGGCGTTTGACGCGCAGGGCGGGCGTCTGGGCCGCGGAGGCGGGTTCTACGACCGGTTCCTGGAGCCGGGGGCGGCGAACGACCGCCTGCGGTCGCGGAACTGGTTCACATGTGGCGTCTGTTTCGATTTCCAAGTGGTCGATCGCGTCCCGACCGATGAGAATGACATCAGACTCGACGCGGTCGCCACGGATCGTCGCCTTCTTGAGCCGTGCCCGCGTCGCCGTCTGCGGTCGAACTGAGGTACCTTCGGGTCCGTCGTTCGATCGGCTCTCGGCCTGACCTCACCATCCGCGACTCACGGAGGATCGCGTCCCCATGGCTCTTGCGTCGCAGACCTCGCGTATGACGAGCAACCGCTCGTACATGATGTCCAATGTGTCCCGCAGGCGTCGTCGGACGCAACGGCGCAACCTCGTGATCGCTGTTGTGGTGGTCGGTTCGCTGGTTGCGCTGGGCGTGTATGCGCTGTCGGGCCCTGGGAAGGGCGCGGCGCCGGCGATCGATCAGTCGATCGCGAGCGATACGAACACGAATACGCCGACCACTCCCCCGCCCGCGCAGCCACAGCGCGGCGGGAACCTGCTCGGGCCTTCGACGGCGAGCGCGGCGACGGGCGCGCCGGAGACGCAGCGCTCTGCGGCGCTTCCCGATCCCGAGCCGGTGGTGAAGAACGAGCCGCGGAAGACAGAATCCGTGCCGGAGGGCGCGGTGGTCGTGGAGATGGGGCGCACGAACTCGCCGGTGACGACTGCGAACACGCCGGTGCGTGATGAGCCCCAGAAGACGGCGCAGACGAGCACGACGCCGACGCGGTCTGCGCCCTCGGGTGTGCTGCCGGTTTCGACCGGGAGCGCGATGGGCGATCTGCTGGCGCGGGCGGCGGCGCTCGAGGCGAACAACAAGCCGCTGGAGGCGCGGAACATCCTGAACGGCGCGCTGTTCGATCGCTCGACGACCGAGGCGGATCGCGCTGCGATCCGCACGCGGCTGGCGCGTCTAAACGAGACGCTCGTGTTCTCGCGCACGGTCGTGCCGGGCGATGCGCTGGTGAAGAACTACACGATCGCTCCGGGCGATTCGCTCGCGAAGATCGCGGCGAACGAGAAACTCGACACCGACTGGCGGCTGATCGCGAAGGTGAACGGGATCAACGATCCGCGCCGGATCCGCGTTGGCCAGTCGCTGAAACTCGTGAAGGGCCCCTACCACGCGGTGGTGTACAAGAGCGCGTTCCGGCTGGACCTGTTCGCGAACGCGACGGACTCGGCGGGGAACCGTCTGTACATCCGCTCGTTCCCGGTGGGCCTGGGCGAGTTCGGGAGCACGCCGGTCGGGTCGTTCGTGGTGCGGCCCAACAGCAAACTGATCAACCCTGTGTGGACGAACCCGCGCACGGGCGAGTACTTCGGCGCGGACAATCCGGAGAACCCGATCGGGGAGCACTGGATCGGGCTCGATCCGGCGGACGAGGCGTCGGCGTCGTACACCCAGTACGGGCTTCACGGGACGATTGACCCGGGGTCGATCGGGACCGAGAAGTCGATGGGGTGCGTGCGGCTGGACAGCCCGGACATCGAGTTGCTCTACGGCCTGCTGGTCGAGAACAAATCGACGGTGGAGATCCTGCCGTAAGCGGGTCGGAGGCCGGTTTCACATTCTGTTCACCGCGGGCGAACGATCCGGGCGGCCCCGCGTCTGTAGGATGTCATGACGGGCGGTGGAGAAGCCGCCCGCGAGGAGATCGCATCGCATGAGCGCAAAGCACATCGCGGCCGGAGCAGTCGGCGGGTTTCTTGGGATCGCGGCGGCGACGCTGATCGCGTCGCTTTCGGGGATCGCGGGCGCGGCCGACGCACCCGCAAAGTCCGCCGACGACCGGTACCGCTTCTTCGACCCGATCGTGGATGTCCGGGCGCTCATCGAGCAGCGGTTCGTCGAGGATCCTGACTTCGACGAGATCCAGAAGGCCGCGATTGATGCGATGGTCGAGGCGCTGGGCGACCGGTACAGCGAGTTCATCCCTGCGGCGGACATCGCGGAGTTCGACAAGAACACGCGCGGCTCGTATGTGGGCATCGGCGCCGAGGTGCGGATGGAGAACTGCTGGCTGATCATCGCGAGCCCGCTGGAGGATTCTCCGGCGTTCAAGGCGGGCGTGATGGCCGAGGACCGCGTGACGGCGATCAACGGGGAGAGCACCTGCGATCTGTCGCTCAACGAGTGCATCGCGCGGCTGACGGGCGAGCCGAACACGCCGGTGACGATCACCGTGGACCGGGACGGGCAGACGCAGGAGATCACGATCGTGCGTCAGAAGATCGAGACGCCGACGGTGAAGGGAGTGCACTACACGGGCGACGGCTGGGACTTCTGGATCGACCCGAGCGACAAGATCGCGTATGTGCGTCTGACGCAGTTCACGGTCGCTTCGGCGCGTGACCTGACGGACACGCTGCGCTCGCTGAGCGAGCGGGGCATGCGCGGGCTGGTCCTCGACCTGCGGTTCAACCCGGGCGGCCTGCTGGGCGCCGCGGTCGAGATCGCGGACCTGTTCCTTGATGAGGGCACGATCGTCTCGACGAAGGGGCGGAACTATCCCGAGCAGCGCGCGACGGCGCGGCGCGCGGGGACGCTCCCGGACTTCCCGATGGTGGTGCTGGTGAACCGCAACAGCGCGTCGGCGAGCGAGATCGTCGCGGGCGCGCTGGCGGACAACAACCGCGCGGTGATCCTGGGTGAGCGTTCGTTCGGCAAGGGCAGTGTGCAGGAGGTGATCCCGCTTCCCAGCGGCGCGGGGCAACTGAAACTGACCGAGAAGTACTACTACCTCCCGAGCGGTCGTTCGCTCCATCGGCGCGACGGCGAGACCACCTGGGGCGTTGATCCGACCGAGGGCTTCTATGTCCCGATGACCGACGACGAATGGCGCGAGATGACGCGTCTTCGCCGCGAGAGCGAGATCATCCGCGCGGGCGATGACGCCGGCGAGCAGGACTGGTCGAACCCCGAGTGGATCCTTGAGCACCTCAAGGACAAGCAACTCGCGGCGGCGGTCGAAGCGCTCGAGGCGAAGGTGCGCACGGGCGAGTGGAAGAAATCGGGCCTGGAATCGTCGCCCGAGACGCTGGCGGCGGCGGAACTTGGTCGGACGGCCGAGTACCGCGACCGGTTGCTTCGCGAACTGGCGCGTGTGGATACGCAATTGTCGACGCTCGAGAAGGGCGCGGGCGATCAGGCCGAGGCCGCGCTGGCGGAGAAGGGCCCGCTCCCCGAGGACGCCGAACTTGAGGGCGGGAGCGTGGAGGTCTTCGACGCGCAGGGCAAGAAGATCGCGACGCTTCGCATCACGGGGCCGGACCTGAACCGCTGGCTGTTCGACGCGCCGGTGAAGGCGGCCGAGGACGGCGAGAAGCCCAACTGATGACACGGGCGCGCTCGTGACGCTGGTTCTCGGGATCGAGACGAGTTGCGACGAGACGGCGGCTTCCGTCGTGCGCGACGGCGCGCGTGTGTTGTCGAATGTCGTGGCGACCCAGCACGACCTGCACGAGGAGTACGGGGGCGTTGTTCCCGAACTCGCCAGCCGCGCGCACCTCGAACGGATCACGCCGGTCGTTCGTGCGGCGATCGCCGAGGCGGGCGTGTCGCTGGAGGATCTCGACGCGATCGCGGTGGGCAATCGGCCGGGGTTGATCGGGTCGCTGGTTGTCGGTGTGGCGGCGGCCAAGGCGCTGGCGTGGTCGCTGGGCAAGCCATTGATCGGCGTGGACCATGTGCACGCGCACCTGTACGCGGTGCGGCTGGGTGAAGCGACGGAGCACGTAAAGTATCCTGCGCTGGGGCTGGTGGCTTCGGGCGGGCACACGACGATGTACCGGGTGGACTCCCCCACCGAGTTCGTGCGGCTGGGCTCGACGATCGACGACGCGGTGGGCGAGGCGTACGACAAGTGCGCGGCGATGTTGGGGATCGGGCACCCCGGCGGGCCGCAGGTCGACGCGCTGGCGCAGGGCGGCGACGATCGCGCGCACGACTTCCCGGTGAGCCGCATCGCGCCGGATTCGCTGGACTTCTCGTTCAGCGGGTTGAAGACCTCGGTGCTGTACACGGTGCGCGGTCAGCCGACGAAGAACGAGCAGGGCAAGACGGTGTTCCCGCGCGATCATCGTGACCTGAATGAGAAGGAGCGTGCGGACATCGCGGCGAGTTTCCAGCGTGCGGCGGTGCGCGCGGTGATCCTGAAACTGGATCGCGCGATCAACGCGGCGGGACCGTTCGGGTCGATCGTGATCGGCGGCGGGGTGTCGGCGAATTCGCGGTTGCGCGAAGAGGTCGCGGCGCTGGGCGCGAAGCGAGGGCTGCCGGTGCATCTCCCGGCTATGGCGTATTGCGTCGACAACGCGGCGATGATCGCGGGTCTGGGGACGCACCGTCTGCTGGCGGGGATGGTGGACGATCTTTCTCTGGCGGCGATCCCTACAACGGCGTGCTGATCGTGTCGATGATGCTGCAGGCGATGACCACCTCATGAGCACGGGCGAGAACGACTGGGTTGAGAAGGTCTTCGGGCCGCGTGAGTCGCTGGAAGCGGCGGCGGGGCCTCATCCGGCGTCGCTGAGCGACGAGGCGCTGCTCGCGCAGTGCGAGTTCGGGCGGCAGAAGTCGGGCGGTCCTGGCGGTCAGCATCGGAACAAGGTCGAGACGACGGTGATCCTGACGCATCGCCCGACGGGGATCCATGGGAAGGCGGGCGAGCGGCGGAGTCAGATCGAGAACAAGAGCGTCGCGCTGTTCCGCCTGCGCGTGCGGCTGGCGGTGGAGTTCCGCACGGCGGCGCCGCTGGGCGATCCGCGCTCGGCGCTGTGGAAGAGCCGCGTGAAGAAGGGCAGGATCGCGCTGAGCGCCGAGCACAAGGACTTCCCGACGATGCTCGCGGAAGCGATGGATGTGCTGGCGGCGAGCGGCTGGGAGCCAAAGGACGCGGCGATCCGGCTTGAGGTCACGCCGAGCCAACTGGTGAAGTTGCTCAAGGACGAGCCGACGGCGCTGGTGATGGTGAACGAGGAGCGCGCGAAGCGCAATCTGCACACGCTGCACTGATCGTCACGCCGCGCGGGCGGCGAGGACGAGCCCGATGTACATCTCGCACTCGGCTTCGAGGTCGAGGTGTCGGAAGAGTTCGCAATCGATGACGGCGATCGCGTTGCGCAAGCAGGGCGAGCAAGTGACCATGCGGTCCATGGCGAGGGTCTGGAAGGGATCGCCCAGGCGCTCGGCGACGCCGTTGGTGAAGCGGCGTGCGAGGAGGGGCTGCTCGGGCGGGAGGAGGTTGAGGGCGAAGGCGCGGCTGTCGCGGATGACGGGCGCGATCTTGTTGCCCTTGCGGACGACGGCGCTGACGAGCGCGGGCTCGCCCCCGGCGCGCTGGACCCAGCGCAGGGGGAGGCCGACGCGCTCGTTGTCGTAGCACGAGGTGATGAGCCACGAACCCGAAGCGATGGCGGCGAGGCCGGCGTCGCGCTCGGGGGACGGGCGGGCCGGCTCGGGGGATCGGCGGTCCCATTCGCGCAGGATGTCCTGGGGTGGCCGGGTCACGCTGGGAGGGTGCTCCATGGGCGCCGACGACCCGCTTCGGGGAGGGGCCGGACCGGGAAAGCATCGACCCGATCGGGGGGCGGCTTCATTCGGACCTTGGCGACACCCGATCGACCCCGGACAAGCCCCAAAACACGCAATTTTTCGGACTTTCGGGGCAAATGGTGTTGCGTTGTGGGGCATCGTGGGGTAATGTGCTCGCGTTGACAGGAAAGGCCCGCCGAGTGCTCTTCACCGGAACCTACGAGCACACGATTGATGAGAAGCAGCGGCTGGCCGTGCCCGCGGACATTCGAGGTCAGTGGCGTGAGGACGAGCACGGAAGCGCGTTCTTCGCTGTCCCCTGGCCCGGGAATCTGATCCGCCTCTACGCCGAGCGTCACTTTCATGCGCTCGCTTCTACCCGCTCTTTGACGCTGACCCCTGACGAGGACGAGGCCGAACTTCAGGCGACGCTCTTCGGGCTTTCCCGGAGGGTGGAGATGGACAAGGCCGGCCGCATCCGGCTCCACGAGGACCTGCTCGCGATGACGGGCCTCGAAAAGGAAGTGGTGCTCGTCGGCGCCGGTGATCGGCTGGAGATCCGCGACCGCGCCTCGTGGGCGGCGACCAAGGCGGAACGACTGAACCAACTGCCGGAACTGATCCGGCGGATCAATGCGAAGAAGCAGCCCGAGCATCGGGGCTGAAGAGACGGATATCTCCACATAGCCCGTCGCCGCTGAAACACGCGACGACAGGCCTTCACGGAAGACTTCGGCCGACGCAAGGACGCGTCGGCGGCGCTCGCACGGATCGCGAGCATCCCCTCCCGCTGAGCGACGGGTGTGCGTGGGCCACCCCTCGCTCGACAATCAGAGCGTGTACCCGGTTCGGAACCCGGCTCGTCGCAAGGACGCGGCGCCGCTCGGGCCAGCCCTTCTCAGGAGGGGCGACCACTTCGAACCACCAATCGGCGCAAGGACGCGTCGAACTCGGCCCGACGACAGGCCCGAGACGAACCGGAGCACGCTTCGAGCCACACCGCGACGGAATCCCCTACCGTCGCGGTGTTTTTTTTGTGCGCGTGTTTTCTGATCAGAGCCCTCCGCGCGAGCGGAGGGCGCGGACGCGTTCGAGAGTCGTTCGATCTGGGATCCACCCGGATCGCCGCGCCCGGTGCTTGCGCCCCGGGCTCTGATCAGGTGGCGTTCAGCGCTTCTGCGCCAGTCGTTTCGCGACTTCGTCGAGGAGTTGTTCCGGCTCGACCATGCGGCCGGCGCCGACGGTGCGGCATGCCTGCCACCCTTCGGCCGGGCCGATGAGTTCGAAGCCGTCCTCGGCGAGTTGCTTCGCGTTGCGCTTCGTGCTGGCCTGTCCCCACATCGCTTCGTTCATCGCGGGGGCGAGGAGCACGGGCGTCTTGGCGCGGTCGATGGCGCTGAGCACGACGGTGACGATGTCGTCGGTCATGCCGTGCGCGAGTTTGGCCATCGTGTTCATCGTGCACGGCGCGACGATGGCGAGGTCGGCCCGGCGCGCGAGGCCGATGTGCTGGGGGTCCTTGTTCTCGACATGCTCCCACTGATTCGTGTAGACCGGGTTGCCCGAGAGCGCCTGGAAGGTGAGGGGCGTGACGAAGCGGGTGGCGTCGGTGGTCATCAGCACGGTGACCTGCGCGCCGGCCTGCGCGAGTCGCGAGACGAGCCAGCAGGTCTTGTAGGCGGCGATGCCCCCGGTGACGGCCACAACCACGCTCGCGCCGTTGAGCGCGGCGCGGTCGCCGTTGGTGGTCTGGGATGCGGGCGTGGACGCCACTGGTCGCTCCGGGTTTAGAGGAGCGCGCCCTCGAGTTCGCCGTTGGCGCCGGTGGCGGCGGCGACCATCTCGCCCTGGGTGGGCTGATAGAGGGTGATCTTGTCCTGCAGGATCTCTTCGATGGCGATCTCGATGTCGGAGCGGCCGTTGCGCTCGACGAGGGGGCGGGCGCCGTCCATGAGTTGGACGACCCGCTTCTGGATGAGCGTGCAGAGCTTGAACTTGCCGCCGACCTTGTCGACGATCGTGTCGCTCTTGAGCGCTTCGATCATGAGGAGTCGCCTCCGAAGTGGGCTGTGGGTGTTCGCGGGCCCGTCTGGCGGCCGGGGGTGGCGCCTTGGGTGTCGCCCGCGGGCGAACACCACTCTATGCTTCCCGTGCCTGCCCGGACAACCCGGGTTGCCTTTCGGGCGGGCCTGTGGACATGTGACGAGATTCCAGCACCTCGGCCGGCGCGTTCGCGCCCCGGCCCGTCGCGAGCCATGCCCTTGCAGCACGAGTTCAAGTTCGGGGACAAGGTCATCCACACGGGCAAGCCGGAATGGGGTTCGGGGGTGGTGTCTGCCGCCGTCGCCGCCGTCCAGGACGGCAAGCCCTGCCAGCGGCTGACCGTGCGTTTCGAGCGTGCGGGGATCAAGACCCTGTCTACGGCGTTCGCGACGCTCCGCCCCGCCGAGGAGGCGCCCGAGATCGACCGGGCCCTGGCGGAGTCCGAGAACGACATCCTGGGCGCCTCGGGCGAGAAGCGCGTCGAGGAGATCATGACCGCGCTGCCCGATCCGGCGACCGATCCGTTCGCGTCGCTGGCCGGGCGCCTGAAGGCGACGCTGGGGCTGTTCCGGTTCTCGGATCAGGCGGGGTCGCTGATCGACTGGGCGGCGGCGCAGTCGGGCCTCAAGGACCCGCTCTCGAAGTTCAACCGCCACGAGTTGGAGGCGTTCTTCCGGCGCTTCGAGATCAACCGCGACAAGCACCTCGCGGCGCTGGCGGCCGAGATGCGGCGGAAGGAGCCGCGCGAACTCCCGATCCTGGTGAAGGACGCCCCCCCTGCCGCGCAACGGGTGCTGCGCCGCGAGAGCGCGCGATGATGCGTTGAGGCATCATCCGTCACACTCGGCCCGGGCGTGAGGCGCGTCCGAGAAACTCCATCCCATCGAAACGGCCCGCGGGATGTCGGGGGCGGCGATCTTTCCGGTCCTTCGGGATTGGCACGCGGATGCGGCGCGGACTGGCCGCGTGGTTGCATCTCTCCCATCGCGTCGCAACGCGTGCGGCGAAACAATCACAGAGGTGGGAGAGACGAGCGATGAACGACCGCGATTTCCAGTCCAAGATCGGCGAACTGATGGCCATGATCGAGACCGCCCCCGAGGCGGAGCGCACCCGTTTGCGTGAACTGGCCGACGAGACCAAGTCGCGTCACGAGCGGATGCGCAAGACCGTTGCGCAACTGCAGGAGTCTCTCGATTACCTGCGTCTCAGCGTGAAGTACCTCGTCTTCGACCTCGAGGCGACCCGCCGCGAGAACACCTACCTTCGCAAGATCCTCCAGAACGGCCGCCGCGGCCCCGAGGGCGGCGACGACCAGCAGCAGTACTGATCGCGAGTTCGGCGCGACTCCCCCACCGCGCCGCTCGCACGAACGAATGGCTCATGTGTGTGTGTGAACCCCCCTTGGGCCGGCGGCCGTGAAAGCGGCTGTCGGCCTTTGCGCTGCGCGGTCGAAAAACACGCCGACCCACACCATCGAGGGTGCGGGTCGGCGACCGGCGCTTGCGCGCCATGCTTCGTATCTGGAGATACAGCGAACGGGAGATCGGATCAGCGGCGACGACGGGCGGCGAGCGCGCCGAACGCGAGCAGCGGCGCAGCGGCGGCGGGCGCGGGGACATAGGTGATCGACAGGTCGTCGATCATCAGGCGCGGCGCCGAGAACTGGCCGTTGAAAGTGGCGGAGATGTGGATGGTGTCGAACTCGACGCCGCTGACGCCGAGCGTGTCGAACGCGATGCGGTCGCGCTCCATGAGGTCGGTCCCGAAGATGACGAACGAGTCGCTGGCGACGACGCTGCCGTTGCGCATGGCGTCCATGTGGAACTCGATGCCGGTCCAGGGCCCTTCCTCGAAGAAGACCATCTGCATGTCGGCGGCGGTGGCGACATCGTCGAGGGTGAGGGTGGCCTGCGCGAAGGCGCCGAGCGAGAGGTTGTCGCCCGGGATGAACGAGGTGCCGAAGGTGAGCGCGTTGTTGGCGCTGCCCCAGCCCGGGAAGTCGTTGTAGAGGAATGTGGCGCGCTCGATGATGAAGTTGTCGCCGATATCCGCGGGGGTGAAGGTGTCGCCGCCCGGGAAGACGCCGCCGACGCCGTTGGCGTTGGTGTAGGTGACGCCGTTGTACGAGAACGATGTGCCGAGGAAGCCTTCGGCGAGATCGTCGTAGTTGCTGACGACGGTCGTGCCGGCGAGCGCGGCGCCGCTGGCGGCGACGGCGAGGAAGGCGGCGGTGAAGTGATGCATGTCTCTTGTCTCCTGAGAACAAATCGTCGAAACAGACGGACGCGGCGGCGAACGGGGCCGGCGCGGGAAGGGACTCACTGAGTGCGTGGAAGCAGTTCGTGGCGGACCATGACCGTGGTGGGCATGGGCGGGTACTGCATTCGCACGCGGTAGAGGTCGTAGTCGTCGGCGTCGTCGCCGAGGGTGCGGAAGACGGATGCGGCGAGGTCGCCGTAGGCGGGGATGTCGGGCGTCTGCGCGAGCGACACGCCGCGGCCGAGGCGGGTGACCTTGTCGGAGACACTGAGCGCGTCGGCGTCGTCGAAGGCGATGGGCGTGGCGAGGTCGCTGAACACGCGGAGTTCGCGCGTGACATCGCCGAAGAGGTCGCGATGCACGAAGAGGTCGAAGTGCAGGAGTTCCGCGGGGGTGCGGACGGCGGCGCCGAAGTGCGCGACCTTGTCCTGCTCGGTGGCGTAATCGGGCCCGATGTTGCGCATGAGTTCGCCGGTGACGAGCGTGCGTTCGCCCGCCTGGCCGACGGGGCCTGAGAGGAACTCGTCGTTGACCATGCCGTCCGGCGCGATGCGCCGAGCGAGCGCGGGGACGGGCGCCGAGCAGAACTCGGGGAGCACGGGGACGCCTTGGTGCGCGGCGGCGGCGTCGGGATCGAGCGGCGTGCGCACGAGCGATGTTTGTGTCTTGGATTCGTCGTCGGCGACGATCGATTGGTTCACCATCCAGCGCACGCCGGGGCGTGTCTGGCGGAAGCCGAGCATGCCGCGGACCTGCGCGGCGTGGAAGTGGCGCTCGCGGTCTTCGGAGGGCGTGAGCACGCTGATGGCGAGCAGCGCGCGGCAGTGCGCGCCCCATGTGTAACTGTTGCCGATGAACGCCTGCTGGCGCCACTTGGCCTGTGCTTCCTCATCGCCCGAGGGCGCGCACGATTCGAGGAGCATCTCGAGTTCGGTGCGGCTGCGCGTGTGCGTCTCGACGATGGCGTCGAACGCGGCGGTGGCGTTGCGCGCGGCGCCGACGAGGTCGACGGGCACGCCCTTGGTGGCGGCGGCGTCGAGCCACGACTCCACGCCCTTCGCGTTGGGCATGTGGCGCGCGGCGACGAACGGGTCGGACTCGTAGGCGACTTTCGCGATCTGCCACGCGAGTTTGCGGTGCACGCCGAACGCTTCGCAAAGCGAGGTCACGGATTTCGACCCCGCGCACTTGGTCTCGATGATCCGCGCGAAGGCGTCGCGGACACGGGCGACGGCGCGGACGGCGTCGGCCTCGAATCCTGCGGGCTGGGATGACGCGGCGGGAGACATGCCCCCAATCTATCGTTTCGATTCGTGTTTACAACTCTGTTTCTGAAACTTTTTCCTTCCGGGCGGGCCTCGCCGGGGCCTCGCGCCGATTTTTTTCATCGATCGGGAATACGGCGATCACAGAGGGCATTTGGTAGACAGACCTGTCTGTCTAGTCAGGCGACACGAATCACCCCCTGAACGGAAGGAATGAGAACCATGGCACGGATCCCCACCATCGAACCCGAGAACGCTCCCGCCCCCGCCGCCGAGTTGCTCGCCGCGGTGAAGTCGAAGCTCGGGCTGGTCCCGAACATGACCAAGGTGATGGCGAACAGCGCGCCGGTCCTGGAGGGCTACCTCGGATTTTCCGGCGCCCTCGGGAAGGGCTCGCTGCCGGCGAAGGTCCGCGAGCAGATCGCGATCCTCGTCGCCGAGGGCAACGCCTGCACCTACTGCCTTTCGGCCCACACCGCGATCGGCAAGATGGTCGGCCTCCCCGAGTCCGAACTCGCCGCCGCACGCGACGCCTCCTCGTCCGATCCCAAGACCGCCGCCGCGCTGCGCTTCGCCAGCAAGGTGCTGACCAACCAGGGCTCCATCGACGCCGCCGATGTCGCCGCCGTCCGCGACGCCGGATGGAACGACGCGCAGATCGCCGAGATCGTCGCCAATGTCTCCCTCAACATCTACACCAACCTCATCAACAAGACCTTCGATGTCGAGGTCGACTTCCCCGTCGTCCAGCCCGCCGCCTGCGCCGCCGTCTGATCACCCTTCTCCTTTCTCCCTGCGAAGCACGCGCGGCCGGCGCACCCAGCGACCGGTCGCGTGTGCGCGCGCACAGGTAAAGTGTCCATCATGACCGACGAACCCGCCACGCCCAGCACGAAGAAGACCCCGCCGCGACAGCGCATCCTCGACGCCGCCGCCGAGCTCTTCAACGCGCACGGCATCAACTCCGTCGGCATCGACACCATCATCCAGCACGCCGGCGTCGCCAAGATGACCCTCTACCACCACTTCGAATCCAAGGACGACCTCGTCGCCGCGTTCCTTGAACGAACCGACGAGCAGTGGTTCGCCTGGCTCCGCGCCGCCGTCACCCGCCTCTCACCCTCCACCAGAAACCGCCCCCTCGCCGTGTTCGACGCGCTCGAGGAATGGTTCTCCACGCCCGAATTCCGCGGCTGCCCGTTCATCAACACCCAGGCCGAACTCGCCGACGCAGGCCACCCCGCGCGCGAAGCGTGCGAAGACCACGCCGACCGTCTCTACGCCTTCTTCGAGCGCGCGCTCCTCGACGCCAAACACCCGAACGCCGACACCCTCGCCGAAGACCTGCTCCTCCTCGCGCAGGGCGCCGTCACGCTCGCCGTCGTCACCGACTCCCCCGACCCCGCGCAGCGCGCCAAACGCATCGCCCGCGCGATGCTCGCCTCGAACAAACGCCCCCGAGAGTGACCGATCACGCGGTCAGTTCGTCGCCTCTTCCCGCGCGTCCATCGCGCGCTGATACGCGATGAACACCAGCGCGATCGGCGCGAACGCCTTCTGGCCCGCCAGCGCCGCCGTCTCATCGAGAGACTCCACCTTCCCGCTGCGCACATCCTTGTCCAGTTCCACAACCGTGTTGTCGATCACACGCAGCATCGACGCCAGCACCTGATGCTCCTCCACGGTCTGCGGCACAAACTGCGACACACCCGGCGCCTTCAGCGGCAACTCAACGAACCACTCGGAATCCTCGCGCCGCATCGTCATCCCCACGCCGAACGCCGGACGCCCGTCCACCGTCACCGCCGCCATGTCCTCCGCGATCGGCACCGCCGCGACCCGCTCCTTCGCCGCGCGAAGCCATCCCAGCGGATCGGCCAGCACCGTCCCAAGCGTCGCCGAGAAACGCGGATCGTTCCGCGACGGCGCACCGCTGTTCTGCGCGCTCCGCCCCGCCTCACGCACCGCGCTCAGAAATCCCCCCTGCCCGCTCGCAGACGCTTCCCGCACCCGCGCCACCTCCGCCGGGAACCGCTCCTGAAGCGTCTCCGCCAGCCGCTGAACGCTCCCCAGCAGCCGCCCCAGTTCCGACAGCACCATCTCCTGCTCGGGCGATTCCGCGTACACAAACCGCGGAATCAGCCGCGCCTCCCCGTTCTCCAGCGCCGCGAAGATCGACGAAAGCGTCGCCTCAGGCGTGTCCCGCGGGTATTCCCGCATGGGGTCCACCGGCTTGCGCTCGATCGTCAGGAACAGCGCCAGCCCGACGAGCAACGCCGCCAATCCGCTCAGGGTTCCCGCGAGGATCCACCGCATACGGATCTATAGTCCCACGGAATGACCCTCACCGTCAACGGCGAACAGATCCAGGTCGACCAGAACCCCCTCACCGTCGAGGCCCTCGTCGCCCTCCGCGGCATGCGCGGCGCCGCCTGCGCCGTCGAGGTCAACAAGTCCCTCGTCCCCCGCCGCGAACGCGACACCCGCCAACTCCACGAAGGCGACATCGTCGAGATCGTCACCCTCGTCGGCGGCGGCTGACCAACACCCCTACCAGAGGCGCCAACGCGTGACCACCACAACCGCAACCAACACAACCACCGACAACGCCCTCACCATCGGCTCGCGCACCTTCCAGAGCCGCCTCATCGTCGGCACCGGAAAGTACCGCGACTTCCCCACCATGCAGGCCGCGCTCGACGCCAGCGGCGCCGAAGCCGTCACCGTCGCCGTCCGCCGCGAACGACTCGTCGATTCCGAAGGCCGCAACCTCCTCGATTTCATCGACCTCAACCGCTACACCATCCTCCCCAACACCGCAGGATGCTTCAGCGCCGAAGACGCCGTCCGCGTCTCGCGCCTCGGCCGCGACATCCTCGAACAACTCGACAACCCCGGCGCATCCTGGGTCAAACTCGAAGTCCTCGGCGACAAGAAGACACTCCTTCCCGACCCCGTCGGCACGCTCGAAGCGTGCAAGGAACTCGTCAAGGACGGCTTCGAGGTCCTCTGCTATTCCAGCGACGACCCCATCGCCGCCGTCCGCCTCAAGGAAGCCGGCGCAACCAGCGTCATGCCCGCCGGCTCGCCCATCGGCAGCGGCCAGGGAGTCCTCAACCCCGCCAACATCGCGCTCTGCCTCGAACTCCTCAAGGAAGGCGACGCCAACTACCCCGTCATCGTCGACGCCGGCGTCGGCTGCGCCAGCGATGTCTCCGCCGCCATGGAACTCGGCGCCGACGGCGTCCTCCTCAACACAGGCATCGCCCACGCGAACGACGCCGTCACCATGGCCCACGCCATGCGCCACGCCATCCTCGCCGGGCGCATGTCATACCGCTCGGGCCGCATCCCCAAGAAGAAGTACGCGACCGCCAGTTCCCCCTGGGAAGGCGTGATCTCCTACATCCCGGGCGAGTGATCGGGGTGATCGGTCTCAGCGCCGACGACGCGCGAAGATCGCCACGCCGCCCAGCAGCGCAACGCCCACG
>CAYGLT010000018.1:26252-38817 GCA_964350875.1 uncultured Phycisphaeraceae bacterium
TCAGCGCCGACGACGCGCGAAGATCGCCACGCCGCCCAGCAGCGCAACGCCCACGCCCGGCGCAGGCGTCTGCACCGCAACCTCACCCAGCGCAGAACGCAGCGCCTGCTCCTCGAGCCAGCCCGCGTACCAGTCGCCCTGCTCGCCGATGATCGAGTTGATCCACTCCATGTGATCCTCGAGCAGCACCGCGTAACTCATCGAACCGCGGCGCGTCACGCCAAGTTCCGACACGCCCCGCGCGATCCCCGCGAGCAGCAGTTCACCGTCATCAGACACCGTGAAAACGCCGCCTCCCGAATCGTTCATCGCGAAGCCCGCCTCGAACTCCACGCTCCCGCGCCGGTCCGCGTCGAACTCCATCGAGATACGCCCGTACCGCGTGGACTCGATCTCGTTCGCGCCCCACACGAGTTCGCGATCGCGACCCCACTCATACCCGCCATCAACCAGATCGCCCGCGACGCGCCCCGCGCCCGCGATGAGCACATCCTCGCCGCGCCGCGCATCGTCCGTGATCGCGTGCCAGCCCGTAAGCAGATCGTTCACGCGGATCAGCGCAAGGTCCGCGTCCTCGTTCACGAAGCGCTCGATTCCGCGATACCGCTCGCCGTTCATCACGAACCGGCCGCGCTCACGACCGCCGACATGCGCCGCCGTCAGGATCCACTGATCACCGACCGCCACCGCCGTCGAACCGTTCCACGAACCGACGAACCCGTTCGTCGGCGCGTCCATCCCCACGCCGCCGAACACGACAACCGCCGAAGCCGTCGAAGGCATCGCCGCGAGAACGATCGCGGCAAACGCCGCACGATTCAGGGTCTTGTTGCTCATCTCATCCTCAGTTCTTGGGTGTGTGTGCGCTCTCGGACCTGATCGGCCCGGAGAACGCGCAACTTCACCGCGGGGCCCGCGAAGGTAACGGTCCACCCCCGAATCACCAAGGAAAATCGAGATTTTGCCGTTCTCGGACGCGCGCTACGCCGGACGCACGCCGTGCCACAGTTGCTGCACCCGCTCCGCCTGCTGTTTGCGGACCTGGTCCAAGGTCAATCGCGGGATGCGCCACGCGGGCTCATCCTCCGTGACATTGCTGCAATGCTCCTGCACACACTGATACAGCATCTTGAACCCGTCGCGCGGCTGCCGCATCTGATCCAGCGCATCCACAATGTCCTGCCTGCTCACATCGTCGTCGAACAGGTCGCGCAGCGTGATCGGCTTCGCCCCCTCGCGCAGGCACGCCTGCAAACGCGAGTTGCACAGGTCGTACAGCATCGAACCCGTCCACTGCAGACGCTCGATCATGTTCGACTTGTCCAGACGCGCCTCCTGGAAGAACGCCGACGACTCCCGGAAGATCGCGTGCCGAAGTTCGATCGGCATCAGCAGTTTGAAACCCGTCCGGTCCATCTGCAGGAACTTGTTGTTCAGCATCGGCCACACGATCGCGCGCATCCGGTCCGCGTCGCCGTTCACCAGCGTCGGCTCGTCCACGCGGTCCACCACCACGATCATGCTCCCCACGCCCAGCGGCGAGAGCACCCGCCGCAGCCGCGTGAACATCGCGTACCGCGCGTCGTCAGCCGTCCCCAACGGAAGCGTCGCCGGATCGCGCGCCGTCCGCGGCACGAGCGCCAGCGAACGCGACAGCGAATCCACCGAACCGCCCACCACACGCATGTGCTTGCGCAACCGGAACGCCAGCCGCTTCATCGCCAGCCGGTCCCACACATACTTCTTCGCCAGAAGCAGCGCCCACACGCCAAGCGCGATCAGGAACGCGTACAACCACGCACGATCAGTCCGATCACCCTCGACCGCGAAGAACACGCCGACCACGCCCGCCGGGATCACCCACCCCAGCCACGCCAGCGCCGTCCACAGCGCGCTCATCCCGTCAACAGGCGGGCGCACCATCGAACGCAGCCGCGAAGTCCGCACCACGGCCGACGGGCTCGCGTCGTAGATCGCCTGCAACGCCAGCAGGTCGCCCTTGGTCTGATTGTCCATCTGACGCACACGCTTCGATGCGCCCTTCGCCAGATCGTGCTGGCCGCGCGGCGAGTCGCCCAGCAGATCATCGACCACCCGCGTCGTCGCCGCCGACAGCACCCCGTCCATGTGATCGATCAGCCGCATCTTCTTCAGCGACTGGAGCGGCTCGGCATTCCCCAGCCGCGCGTGCAAGCGATCCAGAATCGGATTCCAATCGTCGTAGGGCACCAGCAGCACGCGATCGTCCGAGCGGTTCGCGTTGTGCGCCGCGATCGCCTTCTCCAGTTGGAGCCGGATCGCCGTCTTCCCGCTCCCCTTCTCGCCGAACACGATCGAGGTCGAGGGCCTGCCCAGATCGCCCAGGATCTTCTCGAAGTCCGGGTGAAGCGTGACGCCCTCGACCTTCGCGAAGACCGAGTCGTGCCGCGCCTCTTCCGCGCGGAACGGATTCTCCGCGATGTTCCAGTGCTCGAAGAACCGGGTGTAGTTCATGGTGTGCGCTCGCGGTTCCTTGCGTGCTCGTGCCGAACTCGCCTCAGTGATCGACCTGCTTGCCCAGCATAGGGGAAATGTGATCGACCATCTCCCGAAGCGTCCGCTCGTCACGCGCTTCCAGGTTCAAACGGAGCAGCGGCTCCGTGTTGCTCTTGCGGACATTGCACCACCAACCCTCCGAGTCGAAGCAGTCGATGGTCACGCCGTCCAGTTCGTCCATCTTCCCGCGCCGCGCGAAGTGGCTCTTCAGTTCCTCCAGCGCGCCGTCCTTGTCCTCAACCTCGAAGTTGATCTCGCCCGACTGGGGGTACCGCACCACCGGCTTGATCAGTTTCGACAGCGGCTTCTTCGCCTGCGCCAGCGCGGACAGCACCGTGCACATCGCGATCACGCCCGAATCCGCGTTGAAGTTCTCGCGGAAGTAGAAGTGCCCCGACAACTCGCCGCCGAACACGCAGTTCCGCTCGGCCATGATCTGCTTCATGAACACATGGCCCACCCGACTCCGGATCGGCACGCCACCCGCCGCCTCGACCTCCTCCTGCAGCGCCTTGCTCGAACGCAGGTCGTACACGATCCCCGCGCCCGGGTTCTTCGAGAGGAACCACTTCGCCAGCCACGCCGCGAGATGATCGCACGCCACGATCTCGCCCTTCTCATCCACGACAACACACCGGTCCGCGTCGCCGTCGAAACAAAGCCCCAGATCGCACTTCTCCTTCACCACCGCGTCGCGCACCTGCTGAAGGTTCGACGCCACCAGCGGGTTCGGCTCGTGCACGAACTCGCCCTTCGAGTTGTCGAAGTTGATCTCGACGATCTCCAGACCCTCGACCGACGCGCCCTTCTTCCCGAACACCTTCGGGATCGTCGTCCCGGCCATGCCGTTCGACGCGTCCACCGCGACCTTCATCTTCTGGCCGCCCAGATCCAGGAACTTCAGCACATGCGCCGTGTACGCCTCCCACAGGTCGCGCTGCTCCACGCGACCCTTCTCCGCCTGAACCTTGTCCTTCGACGCGCTCGACGGGTCCGCCAGCGCCGCGAACTTGCGCACCTCCGCGAGCCCCGTCGCCTCGCCCACCGGCTTCGCCTTGCGACGCGACACCTTGAACCCGTTGTACTGAGGCGGATTGTGCGACGCCGTCGTCTGCACCCCGCCCGCACAATCAAGATGGTTGATCGCGAAGTAGATGAACGGCGTGTCCACCAACCCCACATCGATCACATTCGCGCCCGACAGCGTCATCCCGTCCAGCAACTGCTTCACGAGCGTCGGGCTGCTCTTGCGCATGTCCCGACCGACAACCACATAGGTCATCATCGGCGCACGATGCCCCTCGTTGTGCGCAGACTCCAGCAGGTACCGCCCCGAACCGAACCCGATCTGCCAGGCGAGTTTGTCCGAGAGAGGGTCGGGGTACACCCCGCGAATGTCGTAAGCCTTGAACACGCGTCCGAGCATGAGTGAACGATCCTTCGGTCGAAGTGCAGCGGCGACGCCCGTACGCGGCGGGCCGAGGCCGTGCCAGAATACCGAGCGGCGCGAAGAGCGTCTGAAATGGTTCTATTCCCCCGTCCGGTGATTGTCAGGCATCCGGACCGAACTCGTCCACGAAATCGTCCACTTCCCGGTATGCCCGCTCCACTTCCACGCCCTCCGGGAGCGACGCCAGGAACGCCCGACCGTACCCCTTCGTCACGATCCTCGGGTCCAGCACCACCACACGCCCCGTGTCCGACCCCGACCGGATCAATCGCCCGAAACCCTGCTTGAACCGGATCACCGCGCGCGGCAACGAGTCATCAAAGAACGGATCGCCCCCCCGCCGCTTCAACAGATCCAGCCTCGCCTGCGTCAGCGGCCGATCGGGCGGCTCGAACGGCAGCCGCGTGATGATCACATTCCGCAGCGCATCGCCCCGCACATCCACGCCCTGCCAGAACGACGACACCCCGAACAGCACCGCGCCCGGCTCGTCGCGGAACCGCTGCAGGATCGCCGCCCGCGAACCGTCCTGCTCCTGCACCAGCAAGGGCATCCCCGACGACTCCAGCGCGCCTCGCGCCAGTTTCGCCACCGCGCGCATCGTGCTCAAGGAAGTGAACAGCGCGAACGCCCCCCCACGCGTCGACGCCGCGTGATACACGATCGCGTCCGCGAGTTGCGACACATACGACGGCGCGCGCGGATCGGGCATCGCCGCGTCCACGATCACCCGCACCTGCCGCGCGTAATCGAACGGGCTCCCCAGCGACACCGTCTCCGCCTCATCACCTTCATTCAAACCCAACCGCGCGCGGATGTGCGAGAAATCCCCCCCCGCCGCCAGCGTCGCCGAGGTCAGCACCACCGACCGCTTCCCGTTGAACAGCGTGTCCTGCAACAACGGCCCGACCTCCACCGGTGCGCACGCCAGCGTCACCCGCACGCTCGACGCCGTCGCCGGCTGCGCCGTGTCCACCCAGTACACACACCCGGGCAACAACTGCTCCAGCAGCGCCTCGGTCTCCACCGCCAACGCCTCCGCACGCTCCGCGTACGCGTTCAACTCGAACCGATCGTCCTCCCGCGCGGCGTCATCCTTCAACGCCTTCAGTTTCAACGACAGCGAGCGGAACGCCTCCGTCACATGGTTCTCGAGTTCCCCCGCCGCCGGAATCCGCGTGTTCGCGTTGATCTCGCCCCCCACCAACCGCAGCGCGCTGTCGAACAGCGCCCGCGTCGCGTCATCGCACCGACCCGCCGCCGCGATCGCGTCCTCCACATTCCGCAGATCCACCCCGTCCTTCAACTGCAACTGAGGCAGGAACCCCTTCCCCGTCCTCGTGTGATGCAGTTGCCCCAGCAGCCGGTACACACGCCCCTCGTTCAGCGAGATCCCGAAGTGCTCGCTCGCCGTGTCCTCCACACCGTGTGCCTCGTCGAGGATCACATGGTCGTGCACCGGCAGGAACCCCACCGACCGCTGGCGCAGCGCCAGATCGCTGAAGTACAGCGCGTGGTTGCAGATCAGCAGGTCCGCCGTCTCCATCTCTCGCCGCGCATTCTGAAAGAAGCACTGCTCATAGGTCGGGCACTTGCGCCCCATGCAGTTGCCGCTGTCCGACTGCGCCCGATCCCACACCGCCGGCCGCTCCAGCGCGGGCAGCGTGCTCAGCGTCCCGTCCGTCGTCGAATACGCCCAGTCCTCGATCACATGCAGCGATCGTCTCGACGGCGCATCCGCGAACAGCCGGTCCTGCCGCTCGCTCGCGAGTTTCAATCTTCGAATCGAAAGATAGTTCCCGCGCCCCTTCACCAGCACCGCCTTGAACGAATGCCCAAGCCCGTTCGCGGCGCGCTGAAGGATCGGGATGTCCTTCGCGATCAACTGCTCCTGCAGCGCGATCGTGTTCGTCGCCACCACCACACGCTCGCCGTAGGTCACGATCCGCTCGAGCGCCGGGACCAGATACCCGAACGACTTGCCCACCCCCGTCCCCGCCTCGACGAGCAGCGTCCGCTTCCCGTCCATCGCGCGCGCCACCGCCTCCGCCATCGTCGTCTGCTGCTCGCGCGGCTCGTGCGCATCCCCCAGCGCGCGCGCCAGCGCGCCCGACTCGCCGAGAAACTCACGGGGCGTGATCGACACGCGGCTCATTCCCTCCCGCGGCGAGGGCCCGACTTCTTCACACGCGGCGGGGCCTTCGCACGATCCTCACGCGAAGGCCGCTCCCTCGCAACGCCCAGCGGCGCGCGCACCGGCTCGCCCGGCCTGCGCGGGAAATCGATCGGCGTCGTCCGCCGCTTCTCCAGCACCACGATCCGACCCGTCGGCGTGTCCACCGTCCCCGCGTGGCTCGCGTGCAGCATGTGCAGCGCCTGCTTCGCCTCCTCCAGTTCCTCGTCCGCCTTCTGGCCCTTGATCAGCGCCACCAGACCGCCCACCTTCGCCAGCGGCACGGTCAACTCGCTCAGGATCACCAGCCGCCCGACCGCGCGCGCCGTCACCGCGTCGAACGCCGCCCGATGCAGCGACGGGTGCGCGCCCAGCGCCTCCGCACGATCGTTCAGCACCTCGACATTCTTCAGCCCCAGCCGCTCCGCCGCCGCGCGCAGGAAGTCCGCCTTCTTCTTCGTCGCCTCGATCAGCGTGAACTGCGCGCCGGGCATCACGATCGCCAGCGGCAACGCCGGCGCACCTCCACCCGAACCCACATCCGCAATCTTCGCATCCTCCGGCAGGTCCGCAAGCACCGGAAGCAGCGTCAGCGAATCCAGGATGTGGCGTTGCCACGCCTCCTCCACACTCGTGATCGCCGTCAGGTTGAACCGCGTGGTCGCGTCCAGCAGGATCGCCAGATAGTGACCGAGCCGCTCCACCTCGCCCGGCTCGAACGACACGCCCAACTCCTTCGCCGCGGCGACGAACGACTCGGGCGGCGTGAGCGGCGCAACATCGGCCGCGAAGAACTCTCGCGTTGCGGCGGGCGGAACGGGCTGCTTAGGTCTCGTCATCGTCGTCGAACTCAAAGGACGCGCGCTGCATCTGCCTCGGCGGGCGAATGGAAATGTTCACGAGCAGTCCCACGCCCATCAGCAGGGCGATCACGGACGACCCGCCGTACGACAGGAACGGAAGGGTAATCCCCACAACCGGAAGAATCCCGGTGCACACGCCCATGTTGATCGCCGCCTGCACCGGCACGAAGGTCGCCACCCCCACCGCCACGATCCGCCCGAACGGCTCCCGGCACCTCGCCGCGATCGCCAACGCCGACGCGATCCACACGAAATACAGCAGCAGAACCCCGCTCGCCCCCGCAAGCCCGAACCGGTTCACGATCACCGAGAAGATCATGTCGTTGTGCGCTTCGGGCAGCGCGTTGTACCGGATCAGCGCACGCGATTTCGCCTCCGGAACGCCCACGACCCCGCCCGCGCCGATCAGTTCCATCGCCTTGCGCGTCTGGTACTGGGTCGAGTCCGCCGTCGTCGTGTCGCCCTGGAACTGATGCACCAGCGCCGTGATCCGCTCCTTCTGGTGAGGTAGCAGGAACGGGTACGACAGCGGCGCCAGCGCGATCCCGATCACCCCGACGATCACGAAGTGCTTCAGTTTCGCCCCCGCCGCGATCAGCATCGCCACCAGCGCAGGGATGAACAGCATCGCCGTCCCCATGTCCGGCTGAAGCAGGATCAGCACCACCGGCACGAAAGTGATCACCGCCGGAGGTATCAGCCCAGTGAACTTGCGATAAGTCTTGCGGTGCCGCAGATAACTCGCCATCAGCACCACGAACGCGAGTTTCGCGAACTCCGCCGGCTGAAGCCCGAACGACCCAAGATTGATCCACGCCCGCGCGCCGTTGATCGGCCGCACGATGCTGCTCGGCACCGCCGGAATCAGCAGGAACACCAGCAGACCGACCGCAAGCAGCGCCGCAAGCCACGAGAGCCCCGCGTAAATCCGGTAATGCGGCACAACAAGGCACGCCCCCGCGAACGCGCCCAGCGAGATCAGCAGCAACTGCTTCTTCGCCAGCGACGAGATCGCCACCGGCTCAACCCCGCTCGTGATGTTGATCGCCGCAAGCCCGAGCACGAGCAGCAACGCCGTCGCCGCGAGCAGCGTCCATGTCTCCGGACGCCCGAGCATGATCCGCGGCACCGCCCCCGCCCGCGCCGTCGTGTACAGCGCGCGCGGCGTCGTCGCACGATGCGTTCCCGCCGCGATCACGCGCGTCATCGACCACCCCGCGTCGCGCTCTCCGAAGGCAGATACCCCTCAGCGACCAGCGCGTGCACGATCTGGTTCGTGATCGGACCGCTCACCTTGCCGCCGCTCCCGCCGTATTCCATCATCACCGCGATCGCGTAGCGCGGCCGGCCGCCCTTCGGGCCCGCGAGCACCACGAACCACGAGTGATCCCCGTCGCGCACCACGACCGGACCGTTCGGCCCCTCCCCGTCGAGATCGACCAGCAGCGCGGGCGCGTCCGCCGTGCCCGTCTTGCCCCACACATCCACGCCCGGCGCGTTGAACACCGGATCCTTCTGCCCATCGAAGGTCAGCCGCGCGCCCGTGCCGTTCACCATGTCGTTCGTCGAACGCCACAACCCCGTCATCGCCTCCTCGACCGCGCTCGCGTCGAGCCGCAGATCCCGCGCATCGACAGGAGCGTCCGCGTCGATGCGCGGCTTCATCCGCAGGCCCCCGCGCGCCAGCGTCGCGATCGCGTCCGCCGCGTGCAAAGGCGTCCACGCAACCGGGCCCTGCCCGATCCCCATCAGGATCGCGTCGCTCTGCGTCAGCGGCGCATCGCTCGTCATCACCCCGATCACGCCCGGGTGCTCCTCCCCGATCCCCAGACCCCACGACTCGCCCACCCCGAAGTCGCGATACACCTCCGTCACACCGTCCGGACCCAGCGACCGCCCCAGCGTGTAGAAGTAGATGTTGCACGACACCGCCAGCGCTTCCTGACCCGATAGCGCATGCCCCAGCGTCTGCTGATGCGTCATCCCGGGGTACCGCTTGAAGATCCAGCACCTGTACAGCGTCGGCCTTCCCTCCAGCAGATGGCCCGTGCACTCGATGTGCCTCCCCATCGAATGCTTGCCCTGCTTGATCGCGTCCACGAACATCAGCGCCTTCACGATCGAACCCGGCGGGTAGATCGCCTCGATCGCGCGGTTCACCCACGGCGAATCGATCCGGTTGTTGAACACCTGCTCGGGATGGTCCCGCAGGTCCTCGCGCGTGAAGGTCGGCGTCGACACCATCGCGAGGATCTCACCCGTCGGAATGTCGATCACCACCGCCGCGCCGTTCAGACTCGCCCCGAGCGGAACATCCTCGTTCTCGTGCCACTCCTGCGCAACGGTCAGCCCGAGTTCGGGCGACATCGCCGCGAGCACACGCGCCTGCAGCGCGGCGTCGATCGTCAGCCGCACATCCTCGCCCGCCTCCGGGTCGGATTGCTCGACCTCGCCCGTATCCAGGTGACGCACGCGCTTCCCGCGCAGCCCGCGCAGTTGACGCTCATGCGACGCCTCGATGCCCGTGTGCCCGATACGGTCGTTCTCGGAATTGTAAAACCCCGGATCGATCTCTCCCGTCTCGGGATCGATCCGCGGCCGCTTCGCCGTGTCCTCCGCAAACACCTCGCGGCGCATCCGTCCCACGATGTGCGTGTCCACGCCCCGCGCCTGGATCGTCCGAGCCCCTTCCTCACGAAGCGGCAGCGGAAGCGTGTCCAGCGCGATGTCCACCGACACCGTCTCGAGCGGATACTCCCGCGAACCCGCGTCGATCACGCTCACGCCCGGCAGACTGTCCGTCATGCGCCGGACTTCCAGCGCCAACGAATCGGGCACATTCGTGAACAACGCGTGCGCCTTGCGCTGTTCCGCGATCGGCCGCGCCACCTGCGCGAGCGGCACATCCACGACCTTGCCCGTGCGCTCCAGGATCTCCTTCTCGCGCCGCGACTTCGCGTTCGCCCACACGCTGGCCGCCATCCGCTCGACATCCCGCTCCACGCCGCGACGCCGACGCTCCACTTCCTCGCGGTCAACCCCCGTGATCTGCGCGAGCAGCGACCACATCTGCTCCAACTCCGCGTCGTAGACCGGACGCACCTTCTCCATGAGCGCCGCGCGCTCGTCCCCGTCGAGCGTCGACCACACATCGCGATGCTTCAGGCTCGCCTCGCGGTACGCCTGATCCTCCGCCCACTCGCCCGAGATCGCCTCGTACTCCACCCGGACCTCGAACGCCGGGCGATCCTGCGCCAGCACGCGCCCCTTCCGATCCAGAATCCGGCCCCGCACCGTCGGCGTCCACTGCTGACGAAGCAGCGCCCGCTCCGCACGCTTCGAGAGTTCCGCCGCCCCCGCCGTCGTCAGATACCCCACCCGCGTGAACACCACCACCAGCGGCACAAGAAACGCCAGCGACAGCAGCGCCAGCCGCCTGTGGTACATGCTGGGCAGCGCACGACGAAGCAGCGGCACGCGGTCATCCTTCTGACCACGCCGCGAACGCCGCCTCCGCCGTCTCAACGCCATGCGCAAAGCCACTGTCCGATTATCGGGGGAATCGCCCCCGAGTTCCGCGAAAACTCCCCCGAGAACCACAATCGCCCGCACATTCCCGGACCAGAACCCCCGAGCCCCCCGTCAGGCGTCCTCGCGGAGCATCACCACCGTCGCGTCGTGCCCCCCCGGGAAGTAGTCCTGACGGAACAGAACCCGCGGCGTCATCGTCAGCGCCCAGGTCAGCACGCGCACCGTGTCGAACCGATGCGCCGGCCCCGTGTCCCGACCCCGCAATTCCGCCGCGCACCGATCCGAGAGAAAGTTGAACGCCATCCCCACGCGGCACATCGGCCACGACCGCGCCAGCACCGCCAACGCCGCGTCCGTTCGCAGCGTGTTCAGCGATCCCGAGAACACCACCACATCCGCGCAGCCGTCCCGCTCCCCCGCCTCGCTCGCGATCCGCGACAGCGACTCCGGGTCCGACACGAAGTCCCCGAGCCCGACGAACGAACCCGCCGGCGCGTGCTCCCGCGCCGCATCGACCAGTTCCGGCACGCCCTCAACCCCGATGTACCGCGAAGGCGCCTCCGATCGCTCGACAAGAAACACGCCCAGATCGCCGCGCGCACACCCCGCGTCCAGCACGCTCAGCCCCTTGAACGGGCACATCCCCGCCAGCACCTCGAAACGCGTCTTCTGGTGATCGCGGCTCGCCCACAGCGTCGCCTCGAAGGTCGCGCCCAGTTGATCCACCGCCTCCGTGTACGGCCGCAGATGCTCCCCGATCGGCGACTGATGCGCCTCCGCCCCCGCTTCATCCGCCCCGTCGCCGTCTTTGCGATTCCCGAACATGCGTCCTCCGTCTTTCTCGCACGATGCTAGCGACCCCGCGCGTACCATCACGCATGAGCAGCCACGACGCGACGGAGCGCGCCCCCGCCCTCCCACTCACCACTTCGCCCGGCCGCCCCCCCAAACCCACCGCCGCGAACCGCTTTCGCCTCGACTACCGCGAGGAAGCCCACCGCATGGGCCCGCCGCCCGCGCCCATCCTCGACGCCCACTCCCACATCAACGGCGACCGCGCCTCCGCCATCTACCGCGAAGCCCGCGACCTCCACGGCGTCACCACCACCTGGTCGATGAGCCGCCTCGACGAAGCCCCCGTCGTCGTCAAGAACCTCGGCGACACCGTCCGCTTCATCGCCGTCCCCAACTTCATGAGCGATGACCGCAAGCGCGCTCACACCGACGGCTACCTCGAAGACATCAAACGATGGAACGGCGAGTTCGGCGCCAAAATCGTCAAGTTCTGGTGCGCGCCCCGCGGCGTCGACTACGGCGACGAGGTCGGCGACCCCGCGCTCCTCCGCCTCGACGGCCCCTCGCGCCGCAAGCAGATGGAACTCGCCACCGACCTCGGCATGATGTTCATGGCCCACATCGCCGACCCCGACACCTGGTTCAAAACCAAGTACGCCGACGCGCAGCGCTACGGCAGCAAGGCCGAGCAATACACCGCCCTCGAGAAACTCGGCGCCGAGTACACCCAGCCCTGGATCATCGCCCACATGGGCGGCTGGCCCGAAGACCTCAACTTCCTCGACGGGCTCCTCACACGCCGCGACAACTTCTACCTCGACTCCTCCGCAACCAAGTGGATCGTGCGCGAGATCTCCAGGCACCCGCGCTCGAAGGTCCTCGCCTTCCTCGAGAAATGGAAGGGCCGCATCCTCTTCGGCTCCGACATCGTCACGATGGACGCCCACCTCTCCGCCGACGAGGGCTACCGAGGCATGGGCGAACTCTCCAGCGGCCCCGAGCAGGCCTTCGACCTCTACGCAAGCCGCTACTGGGCCCTGCGCAAACTCTGGGAAAGCGACTACGCGGGCGAATCACCCATCGCCGACCCCGACCTCATGCTCGTCGAGCCCGACGCCTACGACGCCATGTCCGCCCCGCGCCTCGCCGGCAAGTCGATCCCACCCGCGATCCTCAAATCGCTCTACCACGACGCCACCGCCGCGCTCCTCGGCGAGT
>CAYGLT010000018.1:38917-42494 GCA_964350875.1 uncultured Phycisphaeraceae bacterium
ACCTCGGGCCGCGCCGTCGCCAGCGCCATCGTCGTCTTCGCGTCGAGGTTGTCGAGCATCGACACGAAGATCGCCTCGGGCGTCGCCGGGATCCGCGCCGCGCCGTACTCGGGCACGCCGTGATGCGACAGGATGATGTGCTGGAGCACCGTGATGAACGCGCCGGGCATCCGCACGCCGCTGTTCGTCATCGCCTGCTGCGCCTTGTCGTGGAGCATGATCGCCCCCTCCACGATGTGGCCCACCAGTTCGCCGCGATCCGTGTAGTGGAACCCCGTCTCCCAGCGCAGTTCGCGCGTCTTGCCAAGATCGTGCAGGAACAAACCGAGCAGCACGATGTCGCGGCTCATTCTCGGATACAAGGGCAGCACCGCGTCCGCCACCTTCATCAACTGCAGCGTGTGCTCGAGCAGCCCGCCCAGGTACGCGTGATGCAGCGCACGCGCCGCGGGCGCCGCCTTGAACTGGTCCATCAGCATCTCGTCGTCGAGGTACGCCTGCGCCAGCGCCTTCGCCGCCGGGTGCTTCAGCGACCCCAGGATCGCCGACACCTCCGCGAACATCTCGTCGATGTTCCGCTCCGTGCACGGCAGCAACTCGCGCAACTGCTCCGGGCTCGGCTCGAGCGTGTCGATCGTGTGGATGATCAACTGGAGTTCGCCCTGGTACGGCTGCGTCTCCCCCTCGACCCACACGAACCCCTCGGTCCCCAGCCGCGCGAACAACTGCTCGGGAACGCTCCACATCCGCGCCGGGAGTTCGCCCGTCTTGTCGCGCAGGAGCGCCTTCAGATAGGCCTTGCCCGTCTTGGTCGTCCCGCGCTGCGCGTTCATGAGCGCGAACACGCCCTGAAACCGCTCAGACGGCCGAAGGTCGCGAATGTAGATCCGATCCGAGGCGTTCATCGTGGTCATGCCGCCAGTGTAGCGGGGAGACGGTCCTCTCCCCACCCTCTCCCGCGGGAGAGGGTGGTCGCGCAGCCGCCGGGTGAGGGAGTGCTGTCCAAGGTTCACACAGTCGCCGGGTGCCGTGGCGCATGCGAAGCAGGCGCCACGCCGGCGAGGGGGTCAATCAACCTCTTCCCCATTGCCCACTGCCGATTGCCCATCACCCCCGCCGAACTCTTCCCCATTGCCCATTGCCGATTGCCGATTGCCCCTCCCCTTCTGCACTTCGAACAGCACCAGCATCGCGAAGAAGTACACCCCGAACAGCGGCGGCAGAAAGCACACGCCCTGCCCCCCGTACACCCAGAACGCCAGCGCAGACAACGCCGCCAGCGCCGACAGCGGCAGCACGATCGCGAACAGGATGAACGACGCCTTCACAATCACCGCGAAGTGTTCACCGGCCGCGCCGGAAAGTCTCGCCCGGCCCGATCAGCGCTTCGACGCTTCGATCCGCGCGAACACACGCGTGACCATCCGGTCGCACCGTTCACCGTCGAACGAGAGTTCCTCGCGGAGCTGCTCGAGAGCCGCCCCTTCGAGAGCGCCCGCGAGTTTGTGCTTCGCCCGATGCAGACGGACCTTCACATTGCTCTCCGTCATGCGCAGACTCTCCGCCGTCTCTCGCGTGCTCAGCCCCTGAATCAGACGGAGCATGACAACCCCCCGATCGCCGTCGGCAAGGACGGAGAACGCGGTGTCGATAAGCCGGTGGTGGTCTTCTCTGAACATGGACGAACCCGCTGTTTGATCCGGAACGCTCGCCGTCAAGAGATCACGGTCCGATCGCTCCATCTTCGCCGCCCGCGACAACCGGCGGCGGAGCCGCAGCGCCTCGTGGAACGCGATCCGCGTCAGCCATGTCGACAGAGCCGACCGACCCTCGAACCCCTCCAATGACCGATACGCCCGGAGATAGGCCTCTTGCAACGCGTCCTCGGCATCCGCGTCGGTGGGGAGCACCGATCGAGCGGTGCGGAACAACCGCTGGTTGTAACGCCGCATGAGCAACTCGAACGCTCCCGTGTCACCGCCCACGATGCGCGCCACCACCTCCCCATCGCTGAAGGGGAGGCGGCGGTCGGCGTCCGGAGAGATGCGCTCAGTGGCTTTCATCGTGACCCGCTTCGGTGACTGCGCTCGCAACAAACATTCAGCCCGCGACCGCGCGATTGCCCGCCGCGCCGGCGCGACCGGGAACGAACGCCTGGCCCCGCGCCCCGGCCAACCCGGCCAAGGCGTACGCGCCGACCGCCATCACAAGGTCGCGAACGGCCACATCCAGGTAGCCGGCGAGCGCCGCGCTCACCGCGACAAGCACCAGCCAGAGCGACACGATAGACGCCCCCAGCCGCGTGAACTTCGAAAGCACGAGCAGGCCCGCGACGACCTCGATCACGCCGACGATCATCATGAATGACCGCGAGGACATCGGCAACGCGTCGGCCGCAAACCCCGGGATGTACTGCGTCCAATCCGTGAGAATGTGGGTGAACTTGTCAAGGCCCGCGGCGATGGGAACGAGCCCGTAGCAGAGCCATAACGGGGTGTAGATCGAATTCAGTGTGGAGCGTTCTGACGGCATGGTGTGGTCCTTTCACCCATTGGACCCGCCCCGCTCGCCATCGGTTACATGCGTTCAAGAAAATACGCCGGACGCGAAGAACCACGCCCAACGCCGCGCTCCTGTGTAACCCGCTGCGCCGTGCGCGCATCTAACCGGGCGTTCGCCAATCAATCCCTCACATGCTTCCCCGAAAGGACGCGCCATGAACCGCAGCGCCACTCTCCCGATGCTCTCAACGATCGCCGCAACCGTCCTCGCCACCAACGCCTCCGCAGGGCTCGTGGGCATCAACTACTCCGACGGCTCCGTCTACTCCATCAGCACGACAGACGCCTCAGCCACGCACATCGGAACAGCGCAGCGCGGCATCATGGGCGTCGACCGCGCGAATGACGGCACGATCTACGCCATCACCGACGGCATCGCCGGCGCCTTCGGAACCCTCGATCAGTCAACATGGGCGTTCACCTCGATCGGCCGCCTCAGCGCCGGCTTCACATCGGAAGGCGCCCTCGCGATCGACGCCGACGGCCGCGCGTTCGGCGGCGTCGCCCTCTCCGGAGGGGGACGAGGCCTCTTCGAGATCGACATGCTCACCGGCCAGGCCAGCCCGACCGTCCCGCTCACGGCCGCATCATCCGACATCAACGGCATGACCTTCAGGTCCGACGGCGCCCTCGTCGCCATCGATCGAGTCTCAAACCAACTCGTGTCCATCGATCCCCTCACCGGCGCGCTCACCGGAATCGCGCAACTCCAGTCACCCGGCATCGGCGCCGTCGGCGGGCTCACCGTCGACAACGGCGTCGGCTACTACGCGACCGCAGGCGCCGTGTCCGGGTCCGAGGGCGACAACAGTCTGTACCGGATCGACCTCTTCACCGGCGAACAATCGCTGATCGGAGAACTCGGCCCCGACGCGGGCGCAGGATTCGGCATCGGCGCACTCGTCTCGGTCCCCGTCCCGGCGCCCGCCTCCCTCGGCGTGTTCGCGACGCTCGGGTTCATCGGCATTCACCGCCGGCGCTGAACGACGCCTTCACAATCACCGCGAAGTGTTGGC
>CAYGLT010000019.1:0-40331 GCA_964350875.1 uncultured Phycisphaeraceae bacterium
CCGTCAGCCATGTGAAGGACCTCGTCAAGATCGTCCGCGACATGTTCCCCGAACTGGCGTAAGCGATCGTCGGAACATCACGAATCATCGCACGGGTTGAGCCCTCCGCTCAACCCGTGTTCTTTTTCCTCACTCGCACTCCGTCCCGAACGCGCTCAGCGTCTCGTTCAGGTCGGCGAAGTTCACGACGCCGTCGCCGTTCACATCGCCCGCCATTCCGGCGCCGCTCGCGCCGTAGCCGCTCAGCACCGCGTCGAGGTCGGTGAGGTTCACCAGGTTGTCGCCGTTGGTGTCGCCGTCGCAGGGGAACGGAATCAACCCCGCGAACGCGTCCATCGAGTGCGCCCACGCGCCGATGCCCGCCTGCGAGCCGAGCACGCGCCCGGGGAAGTCGTCGATCGCCGGGTGAATCCCGCCGTAGATGCGCGACAACCCCGCCTCGTCCGCGGCGTCGTAATAGGTCGCCCAGGTCAGCGGCACATCCATGCTCGGGCCGTCCTCGAAACCCAGCCCGAACCCGCCCTTGGCGTTCGACGACACGAACTGGCCGTACCCGCCCGGGAAGAACTCCGTACCCGTGATCAGCGTCAGCACTTCCGCGCTCGCGCGGCTGAACCCGCTGTGCCCCGAGGTGTACCCCGCGAACGGCGGCGTCACGAAGTTGAACTGCTGGTAAGGCAGCCACTCGTCGCCGAGAATCCACCCGCACCCGCCGTACTCGGTGAGCGGATCGGCCGGATGCCCGCGCCACGCGAAGATCGCGATCTCGCCGACGAACGCCGCGAGATCCTCGTGCCGCTCACCCGGCGCGCTCGACTCGGCGGTGATGAGTTCGATCAGCCCGGGCACGAGCGGCAGACCGTTCGGGTCGTACGACGGAAGGTTGCTGTCCGACGACTGGCCGAGCGTCGCCATCTCGCGGATCAGCGAGATCGGGCGCACATAGTCGTACGCGGCCTTCACCTCCCAGGTGGCGATCGCCGCGTCGTGCACCGCGCCGTTGAGCGCGAGGTACACCTTCACATCCCACTCGAGGTCGCTCACAACCGGGCCCGAACCACCGATGCGCTTCTCGAACCCGGGATAGTCCGACACCGCGTTGGCGATCTCGTTCCAGTGTCCCGGAGGTGTTGAAGAAAGCGGCCCGTCGGCCCAGAACTCCGCGAGCACGCGGCCGTAATCGCCGCGCGGCACGAACACATCCGGATAAGGCATCCCCGTCGAAGGGTTCATGGCGTGGCCTTCGCCGTCCTGCGTGCCCAGCGGGTTGTTCCCGTTGAGAGCCGGCGAGATGTTCACGACCGCGCCGTCGCTCGGATCGAGGAAGCCGCTCCACTCGATGAGTTGGATCACATTGGCGCGCACCGTTGCGTCGCCCGCGTCGCCCAGCATCGGGGGCGCGCCGGGATCGAGGTACATCGCGCCGGGCGCCGGGCGCTCCATCGCGTAGGGCGTCACGCTTCCCCAATGCGGCGTCAGGAAACCCTGAGGATTCGCCGCGCCCGGAACGATCAGCGGCTGCCAGCGGTTGATATCCGCGATGCCGCCCGTTCCCGCATTTTCGACAACCAACGGCCCGTTGAACGGCGCGTAGCCGCTCGTGTCCGCGAAGTTGTTCGCTTCGTTCGAGTGGTCGCCCATCGCCTGCGCGATGATCGACGCGCCGATGCGGTTGCCCACCGCCGCGGGCGAATCGCCGACGGTCGTGGTGTTCATCGGGTCGTAGCCGAGGTCGCTCATCAGCGCGTCGAACGCGGCGAGCGAAATCGCGGCGCCGGGCGAATTCGCGAAGCGGTGCGCGAGCACGCGGTACGCGGCGAAACTGATGGCCTCATCCCGCGCGGATTCGATCGCGAGCGACGACGCGTTCTCGTTGCGGAAGATCGGCCGCGCCGACGGGTCGTATGCCGCCCACGCGTCGTACATCGCCGCCGACACATGGAAGAGATTCCGCGAGTGGACGGGCGGCCGGGGCGTGTCGCGCCGGATCGCCGCGAGCATCGCGTCGTTCCAGCGCCGCGCCACCGAATGCGTCGCGCCACGCTCGGCGCCGGTCAGCGCTCGCTCGCCCATGCCCGACGGGAGCGACACCCCGCCAACAGCGTCCACGCTCGCACGGTCAGCGGCGATCGAGGAACCCGCGATGAGCGCGAGCGAAAGCGGCACGAACGAAACGCGGAGCGATGACACAGGCATGGTTGTTCTCTCACACAGGGGCGGGGCGGCGTGCGGCCGCGCAAAGACTTCCACGAGACGGGCAGGATACCACGATCCCGATCCGGGAGCCGCCGAGAGATTCAGTTGCCTTCGGGGTTCGTGATGTCGTCCTCGGTGCCGAAGATCGTGTCCGGACCGGCCGAACGGATCAGGTACTCGTTCGCGCCGGGGTCGGTCACCTCGAGTTTGTACGGCGTGTCCCACGGGTCAGTCTTGAGACCCTTGTTAATGTCGGGGATCTGCGAAAGATCCGTCGGCATCGACCCGGTCTGCTGCACATACGCCGCGACCTGCTGGTGGAGGATTGCCTCTTCGACGGCGACCTCGATCTCCGGACCGGCCATCGCCGCGACCGCGATCGCCAGAGGCACGAACGCGACGACCGCGACACCGATGATCAGGAACACGATCAGGAATCCGCCAAGGCCGACGACGCCGAGGATCGTGCCGGTGATCGCCAGCCCCTTGGGCCGTTTGCTGAGCCCGATGATCGAGAGGATCAGCCCCGCGAGCGAGAGCAGCGCCGCCGGTTGGAAACAACACCCGACAAGCCCGACCAGCGAGAGCACGAAGCCGACCGTGCCCATCGTGTTGCCCTCGCGAGGGCGGCCGTAGTTCTGAGTGGGTGCGCCGTTCGGTGCGTTGCTCATGGATATCCCCTGTTCCTGCGTTTCCGCGAGTGTACAGGGTTTGTCCGGAACGCGCGACAGGAGTTTCACCGTTCAGGCAGGATCGCTCACCGCGAGCCGGGTTCCACGGTCGTCAGGGTGTTCTCCACGACGATGGTCTGGTTCATCGTCCGGGTCTCTCCGAACATGGTCAGTTCAATCTCCTGCTCCGTCGAGACATGCATGGTCTGGTCGGCGTAGAGCGGGTTGGAGAGATCGAACACGGCGGCGCCGCCGCCCGCGCCCTTCGACGAAAGAAGGATCGCGGTCACCGTCGGATCGGGCGAGGGTACCGGCTGATTGGGCAGCGCGGTGACCGTGATATCCATGGTCGTGTGCACGCGGTCGCCCTCGAAGCGATCGAGCGTGTACACGGCGCGGTTGGTCATCTCGAGCCCGTTGATGTGGATCGTCGAGAGAACTTCCCACTGCGCGCCGACACCGACCGGGGAGTGGGGGAGCGGCGAGATGAGTTGCTTCATGTTCTTGCCCAGATTCTCGGCGATCTGGACGAGTTCGGCCGGCACATCGCCACCGGCCTTCATCGAAGCGTCGGACGCGCGGCCGTGCGAGTCGAACTCCACCGTCCCGCGAAGGTCGATCTCGCTGAGCAGATCATCGACCATCTCGCGTTGCGCGGGAGTGAGTGCGCCGTCTCCGTCGAGTTCACGCCCGAGCAACTCGAACTCCGCCGCGTACATGTCATTCTCACGGTCTGCGCGCACGAGACGCATCTCGGTCTCGAAGATCATCGTCGGGAGATCCTGCTGCGCGAGCGGCGCCCCGCCCAGCGTCATCTCGATCTCGATCTTCTGGCGCTGACGGATGAGGGTCACTTCGCCCTCGCGCGGCGAGAAGCGGAGCAGGCGATGAGGCGGCGTTCCGGACTCCAGCACCCGCACGACGGGCGTGGTGGGCTTGGGCGCCTCGGCCGGGGCCGCGCGCGCACCACTCATGAGACCGAACGCGAGACACACGAATCCGACCAGAGCACTGTGGCGCATCAGACTTCCTCCCGAAAGGGTGTCCGGCCAAAGTACAGGTTTCGCGGCGCCGGTCAAGAACAAAGGGGCCCGACGGCGTTTCCGCGCGTCAGGCCCGCAAGGGATGAGGGAGCGAAGGGTCGGCTCAGCGAAGGCGGCGGCGAAGCACGCCCAACCCCGCGAGCGCCAGAGCGCCGAACGCGCCGGGCGCCGGGATCTCCGTGATCGTGATGCGATACACCTCGGTGTCCGCCGTGAGTTGGCTGTCGAAGGTGTAGCCCGCGGCGGTCGTGAGCCCGTTGAAGACGCTCAGGTCGGCGAAGTCGAACACAACCACGCCGTTCTCGTCGACATGGTCGTCGTTGCTCGAGCCCTGCAGGAACGCCGCGCCGAACGCGCCGTCGACCTCCGAGCCTGCGTCCCAGATGTCACGCCCGCGCTGAGTGATGATCGTCGGGTTGAAGTTCCCGTTCGAGTCGAAGACCTCGTACTGCGTCCCCGAATCGTTGCCGATGAAGTAATCGTTGCTCGGCACGACCATCGACGCGAAGGTGAAGAATCGGTTGATCGACGAATCGACGGTGATGTCCACGAACCCGCTCGCGCCCGGGAGCAGGGGGCCCGCGGGGTTCGGGAAGACCGAGCCGGAGTCGCCGTTGGGCTGCTGCGCAGCGAACGCGGGGAACCAGTCCGCGCCCGACCCGCCCTCCGCGATGGAGATGATCGGCGCCGTCGCCGCCTCCCCGTTGTTGAAGACATCGAAGGTCCCGTCGTGGAACCCGAAGCGCAGCGGCGCGAACGACACGCTGTTGTCGGGCGCGAGGTTCTCGACAGTGATACGGAGTTGGGTCGCCCCGGCGAGTGCGGACGGAGCGGCAGCGGCGGCCGCGAGCGCGGCGATAGCGTACAAACGCATGGATATTCCTCCTGCGAACAGAAAAGAAGCGGGCCTGTGCATTCCTCGAACGACGCGAAACACCACGCGTCGTCTCACGCGGTGAACCCGGCCCGGCGTCCGAATATTCCGGGCGATCCGCGCTTTCGTCGGAAAGTTCGCGATCCGCGGCCGCGCTACTCTTGCTCCTGTGAACGCACCCTCAAGCGGCTCGCCAATCCTGGAACCCCCGCCGCCGCCCGCGCCCCCCGAAGACGCGTCCGGCGCGCCGATCGTCGGGGGCATCGTCGTCACGCCCGAGGTGCAGCGCCTCGCGCGCAAGCGGTTCGTGTTCCTGAACGCGACGCACACGATGATCGATGTCTACCCGATCTTCTTCTTCTCGCTGATCGTGCTGCTCACCGACCGCCTCGCGCTGACCGACTGGCAGGTCGCCACCGTGCTCGCGCTCACGCCGGTCTTCTCGGGAACACTCCAGCCGTTCTTCGCGTGGTTCACCGACCGATTCGACACCCGCATCTGCGCCCCGCTCGGGATGTTCCTCGCGGCGACCTGCATCACCACCATCGGCTTCGCCCAGAACTTCTGGCAACTCATCGCGCTCCAGATCGTCGGCGTGATCGGGAGCGGCATGTGGCACCCCGTATCCGCCGCGCTCGCGGGGCAGATCAGCGGCCGCGCGTTCCCCAGGGGTCGCGGCGTCGGGCTCGCGTTCTTCTTCGCGGCGGGGATGCTCGGACAGTCCATCGGTTCGCGCGCCGCGCCGGTCATATCAACCGCGCACGGGATGCAGCATCTCGCGTGGCTCATGATCCCGGGCGTGATCGCGGCGATCGCGCTCTACTTCGTGCTCAACCGGGTCCCGCATCGCCACGACAACCACGCGCACTTCCACGCGTCGCTCTCGCGCGAGGAATCGCACGCCCGCTGGCGCGCCGTCATCACCATCTGCGTCGCGAACTGCCTGCTCTACACCGTCAACATCGGCGTATTCGCCATGCTGAGCGTCTGGGCCAAGAGCAAGATGAGCAATGTCGGACAGGCCGCGGAACTCCACGGCACGCTGCTGATGTTCGCGACCATGGGGATGGGCCTCGCCGGTCTGTTCGCGACGCGCATCGTTCCCGTCGGCCGCGAGAAACGCCCCATCCTGCTGTTCTGCATCGCGGGCGCCGTCTGCGTGGGGCTCTTCGGGGTGGTCGGCGACTTCGGCCTGCGCGTGGGCGGCGATTCGTTCTGGCGATACTGGCCCGCCTATCTCTGGGCGGTGCTCACGGCGGTCGGCTACTTCGCCACGATGCCAGTCAGCATGTCGCTCGGGCAACGGCTCCTCCCCGGACGCACGGGGCTCGTGTCGAGCCTGCTCATGGGCGTCGGCTGGGCGTTCAGTTCGACGGCGCCCTTCATCGCGCCGCTCTTTCTGGGCGGCGTCTCGCTGAAGGCCGCGCACGAACTGCCGCCGTGGCGCATCAACCTCGGGTTCGCGGGGTTCTCGGTGCTGGCCTTGCTGGCGGGGCTGCTGTATTCGACGATCGACAAGCGCATCGTCGAACGCGCCGCCCGCGAATAAAAAGCGACCGATGCCCGTCAAGGACGCCGGTCGCTGTCGTGAAAGGTTCTCTCTCTACCCTTCAGATCATGAACGCCGGATCGCTCCGGCGATTGCTCACATGCAGGTCGTGCCGAAGTTGCTCAGCACGATGTTGAGGTCGGTGAAGTTCACCACATCGTCGCCGTTCACATCGCCGGCGAAGCCCGAGCCCGTCTGGCCGAACTCGGAGAGCACGGTGTTCAGGTCGGTGAAGTTGACGATGTTGTCGCCGTTGGTGTCGCCTTCGCACTCGACGGAGCAGACCGAGACCCACTTCACGACGCGCGACGCCGCACCCGCGTTGGGACCGACGCCGTTGCCGACGGCGGTGAACGCGCCGCCGATGAAGAAGCCGTCGTCAACGCCGGCCAGGGTGTTCGGGTTCCCGTCTGCGCCGGCGCCGGCGAACCCGCCGCCGACCTCTTCCCACGCGCTGCCGGTCCACTTCGCGAACTTGCGGCAGACGATCGAGCCGTCGCCGGTGTTCTCGAAGTTGCCCACGGCGTACAGCACGCCGTCGACGACCTCGAAGTCACGCACTTCGCGGCCGGCCTGCGGGAAGCCGGGCATGGCCTCCCACGCGTTGCCGTCCCAGCGCGCGACGGCGGGCGAAACATCGCCCGTGTTGGAGCCGAGACGATCGAAGCGACCGCCGACATACAACTTCTCGCCCGTCCCGTCGTCGAAGACTTCCATGCAGAGGACCTGCGAGACGATGCTCGTGGCGCGGAACACGCCGCCGCCGACGCTCGAGAAGTTCGTGCCGTCGAACTTCATGATGTTGCGCGACTCGACGAGCGGGTTGTTCGGATCGTTGAGGTCGGCGTCGTAGGTCTCGAAGCGGCCGGCGAAGTACAGATCGCCCTGGTAGGTCTGGAGCGCGAGGATGACGGGGGCGACGAGGCCCGCGAACTCGTTGGTGTAGCGCGTCCAAGTCGTGCCGTCCCACAGCGCGAGGGTGGGCTTCTGAGCGGTGACATCGCCGCCGCCGCCGCCCACCGCGAGTTTGCCGTCGAAGAGTTCGAGGGCATACATGAAGTCGAAGGGGCCGGTGAAGGGGGAGCCCGGAACGGTCGTGACGCTCGTGCCGTCCCAGCGCACGATGCCGCGCGAGTTGGGAAGTTCGACGATGCCCGAGCTCACGGCGTTGAACGCGCCGGCGATGTACATCTTCTCGCCGTCGCCGGCGTCGAAGAGTTCGAAGTCGGTGACGAAGCCGTCGATGGGAACCGCGCCGCCGAAGCCGAGGTTGGCGCCGGTGTCCAGATCGACGCGCGCCCAACCGAAGATGTTGGCGCCCGCGAACGACGAGAACGAGCCGCCGGCGAGCAGGAAGTTGTCGCGAACGCGCACGACCTGAACCGAGTTGTTGGCGCCGGGGTTGCCGATGTCACGGTCCCAGGTGGGGCAGATCGCCACGGGGCCCGCGAGGGCGGACGAGGCGACAGCGGAAAGTCCGGCGCAGCCGATGAGCGCGGACACGAGGCGGGTGGGAGTCTTCAACACAGATATCTCTCCATCGAGATTTGCAGGGGCACACACGACCGGGCAAGACATCCCCCTCGACCGGTCAGATGGGCGGCAGAGTACCACAAATCTGTGTCATCTCCAACCCCCTGTCAAAACTGTATATGCAGCACGGGATTGCGCATTCCAGCCGCCTGGCGCAACCTGTCGTTTGCGGTGGACAACCTGTTTGCGGCATACTCGGCCCGATCCTCGGAAATACCCTGCCTCACCACAGCCCATGGAGGGATCGGATGCAAGGCGTCGAACTCAAGCAAGGAAGCGCGGCCATGGCCGGAGACATCACCGTCCAGCGGGTCGATCTGGAGTCCGGATCGGCGTGGTCCGACCTCATGGGAGGCGCCGCCCGCCTGGATGTCTCCATCCACGACCACGGGCTCTGCTCGCTCATCGATGTCATGCCCCGCCTCGTTCCCGAGGGCCACACCGCCGATCAGGCGATCGTGCAGGCCGCCCGCGTGTCCTACGGCGCCGGGACCAAGAAGGTGAACGAGGACCGCGGCCTCATCCGCTACCTCCTCCGCCACCGCCACACGACCCCCTTCGAGATGGTCGAGTTCAAGTTCCATGTGCGCATGCCCATCTTCGTGGCGCGCCAATGGATCAGGCATCGCACGGCCAATGTCAACGAATACTCGGCGCGCTATTCGATCGTTCCCGACCGCTTCTACCGCCCGTCGCGCGACGACATCCGCCAGCAGAGCAAGTCCAACCGGCAGGGCCGAGACGAACTCATCGACGACGCGACCGCCGACGCGTTCCTGAAGTACCTCGACAAGGCCGAGGCGCTCCACGACGAGTACATGAAACTCACCGAGCAGGGGCTCGCTCGCGAGATCGCGCGCATCGGCCTGCCTCAGAGCGTGTACACCGAGTGGTACTGGAAGATCGACCTCCACAACCTGCTTCGGTTCCTCTCCCTGCGCATCGACGAGCACGCGCAGAAGGAGATCCGCGACTTCGCGCGGGCCATGCTCGCGCTGATCGAGCCGATGTGCCCGTGGACGGTCGAAGCGTGGCGCGACTACGAACTCGAGTCCGTGCGACTCACGCGGCTGGAGATCGAGGCGATCCGCAACGGCGCCGCGCAACTCGCGAGCGACAACAAACGCGAGCAGGCCGAGTGGGACGCGAAGCGCGCGAAGTTCGGGCTCGACGGCTGACGATCAATCCTTGGGCGTATCGCCGCGCGCCTGCGCGAGCAGCGCGTCGATATCGATGGTCTTGAGGTCCATCGACTCGGGGTCCATGCCCAGCGCGCGGAGCGCCGAGAGGAGCGCCGGGTCCATCGCGGGCGCCGCGGCGGGGGGCGGGGCCTTCTCCGCCTGCTTCGGTCGCGCGACCGTCGGCGTGCGCGCGGCTATTTTCGCCTGCGCCGCCGCCAGAGGGTCGCGCTTCTTCGCGGCCTCGAGCAACTTCGCCCGCTCGGCGGGGCTGAGCGACTTCGCCGCGCCGAAAACGGTCACATTCGCGCTCCCGTTCTCTGCGCCCGCGTCGCCGGGCAGCGCGACGGAATGGCCCGCGCCGGTCAGCAGGGACATCGTTCCCTTGTGCTGATCGATCGACGACATGGCGCCGTCCAGCATCCCCGGGAGTTTCCAGCCGAGCACGCACACGGACACGCACGCGAGTCCGACACGGATCATCAGGCGGCGGTTCATGCCCTCTGAATCGGCTCAATCCCCACGCCGCTGACCCGATCCATCCCCGGTGATCGGACCTTCGCGCGGCCAACCGGCGCAGTTTCACCATCCCCGCTCAGGCACGCTCGGCGACCAGCGCTTCTCGGGCCGCCACGGCCATCTGATCGCACCGCTCGTTCTCGGGGTGCTCGCTGTGCCCTCGGATCCAGTGGAAGCGGAGCGTGTGGTTCTTCCGGAGGTCGTCGAGTTGGCGCCAGAGGTCTTCGTTCTTGACCGGCTGCTTGCTCGCGGTGCGCCAGCCGCGCTTGATCCAGTTGTCCATCCACTCTTTCAGGCCCTTCAGGACATACTGGCTGTCGGAGGTGAGGTCGACGACCGAGGGCCGCTTGATCGCGCGGAGGCCCTCGATCACCGCCATCAGTTCCATGCGGTTGTTGGTCGTATCGAACTCGGCGCCCGCGCGCTCGCGGACCGTCCCCGACGCCGGGTGCTTGAGCACATACGCCCAACCGCCCGGCCCGGGGTTGCCCGAGCACGCGCCGTCGGTGAAGAGATGGACATTCGGCCTGGAATCGCCCTCTGTGGTCACGCGGGCAGTGTAGGTCTCTGCGCGCGGCGCCGCCGACCGATCAGCCCGAGCGCCGCGCCGCCAACGACCCACACCGCGCTCGCGGGCGCCGGGATGTTCAGCCACTCAACATTGTCGAACGAGAACTCCTCGCCCTCATAACCCGCGACGAGACGGACATCGTGGAACATCGAACTCGTGACAAAGCCGAGGAAGCCGCCCTCGTTCTCCTCGAAGTAGTGGCCGAAATTCATCAGCGCGTCACCAAATTGCCCGATGAGCCCGCCCGAGTCAGTCGTCCCCGAGAACTCAGCCGCCCACGCGAAGGCGCCGCCCGTCAGCCGCAGTTCGATCCACGGTGTGGAGTCGTAGAGGGAGACTTCGACGAAGTTCGACCCGTCGAGATTGCCCGGAACCCCGCCGTCGCGGATCGCCATACGGGCGCCGTAGAAGGTCGAGAGTCGCAGACCCTGGATCCCGGTGTGCAGGGACGAGTTGTCGGCGATGTCCTGCGGGCTCACGGCGTTGAAGTCCTCAGCCCCGAACCGCATCGCCTCGGTGGCCTCGGCGAGCCATTCGTCCCGATCCCGGAAGACACGCAGGCCGTATTCACCGGCCGCGGCCGCTGACTGGATGAGCAGCGCGGCCAGCGTTCCGAACACAACAGTCGGGTTCATCGCGAATCTCCCGTGCGGTCGCAGGTGAGCGTCCCGGAAAGTGTCCGCGATTTTCGCCGCGAGAGCAAGCGAAAACCCCGCTCGGAACGGTGCGCTGGGGCCCGACCGATCTACTATCTGGCACATGAGCCCGACCACCGCCGCCGCTCCTTCCAAGTCGCCCGCCAAGGTCCACCGGATCGAGGTCACGCCGGCCCCGGGCCGCGAAGACGCCCGAGGCGCCGCCCTTCGCCGCGACGCCGCAGCGCTCGGCATCTCCGCGAAGGCGGTCCGCTCCAGCAAGATCTACCTCGTGGAAGCATCGCTCAACGAAGCGCAACTGGACGAACTCGCCGCCAGACTCCTCGCTGATCCTGTGCTCGAACGCGCCACGATCGGGGTTTCACCGGCAACCGACGCGCAGACCGTCGAGATCCATCCGCTCCCGGGCGTGATGGACCCCGTCGCACAGACCGTCCGCGACGCGGCCCGTGAACTGCTCGGCGTGGATGACCTCGCCGTCGCGACCGGCGCTCGCTACGACATCGAGGGCGTCAGCGCCGACGAGGCCGAGACCCTCGCCCGCCGCCTGCTCGCCAACACCGTCATCCAGGCCGTGCACTTCGAGCCCTTCGTGCCCGGCTCGCTGCCGCGCGGCGGGGGGTACGACCTCAAGGTCGGCCGCGTTGAGATCCGTGACCTCGACGACGCCGCGCTCGAACGCCTCTCGCGCGAGGGCCACCTCTTCCTCGACCTGCACGAGATGCACGCGATCCAGGCGCACTACGCGTCCATCGGCCGCGAGCCGACCGACATCGAACTCGAAACGCTCGCCCAGACCTGGTCCGAGCATTGCGTGCACAAGACGCTGAAGAGCACCATCTCGTACACGGGCGCCGCGATCGCCGACGACCGCATCGACTGGTCGAACCGGCCGGGCCACGAGCGATTGACTGACGGCTCGATCGTCGTCCACAACCTGCTCAAGAGCACCGTCGCCGCGGCCACGCACGAACTCATCAAAGAAGGCGTCGACTGGACGCTCTCCGTTTTCGTTGACAACGCGGGCATCATCGCGTTCGACGAACACCACGCGGTGTGCATCAAGGTCGAGACCCACAACCATCCCTCGGCGATCGAACCGTACGGCGGCGCCGCGACGGGCGTGGGCGGGTGCATCCGCGATGTCATCGGCACCGGCCTTGCTGCAAAACCCATCGCCAACACGGATGTGTTCTGCGTCGCGCACCCCGACATCGAGTCCGTGCCTTCCGGGTGTCTGCACCCGAAGCGCGTGCTCACGCAGGTCGCCGCCGGCGTGCGCGACTACGGCAACCGGATGGGCATCCCGACCGTCAACGGGGCCGTGTACTTCGACGACCGCTATGTCGGAAACCCCCTCGTGTATTGCGGCTGCGTAGGCGTCATGCCGCGCGACAAGATCCGCGGCAGCGCACGCCCGGGCGATGTGATCGTGGCGCTCGGCGGGCGCACCGGACGCGACGGCATCCACGGCGCGACGTTCTCCTCCGCCGAACTGACCGACACGCACGCCGATGAATTCTCCCACGCCGTGCAGATCGGCAACGCGATCGAAGAGAAGCGTCTGCTCGACGCCATCCTCCGCGCTCGCGACGCGGGCCCCAACGACGCGCCGCTCTACTCGGCCATCACCGATTGCGGCGCCGGCGGGTTCTCGTCGGCGGTGGGGGAGATGGGCGAATCCGTCGGCGCCGAGGTCCACCTCGACCGCGCGCCGCTCAAGTACGACGGGCTGTCGTACACAGAGATCTGGGTCAGCGAGGCGCAGGAACGCATGGTGCTCGCCGTCCCGCGCGAGAACATCGCCGCGCTCCGCGCCATCTGCGACGAGGAGCATGTCGAACTCGCCGAACTCGGAACTTTCGGCACGCCCGACCGCGAACTCGTGCTCCACTACCGGGGCACAGAGGTCGGTCGCCTGTCGATGGAACTGCTCCACGAGGGCATCCCGACGCCGACGCGCGTCGCCGAGTGGAATCCGACGGCGCCGAAGCACGACGAAGCCGCACGCGAGATCAACGCCGAGGACGCGCTGCTCGCGCTGCTCGCGCACCCCAACATCGCCAGCAAGCGCTGGATCGTCAGCCAGTACGACCATGAGGTGCAGGGCGGCACGGCGATCAAGCCGTTCGTGGGTGTTGCGGGCGTCGGCCCGGGCGACGCGAGCGTGGTGCATCCCGTGCCCGGTTCGCCGCGCGCCCTCGCGATCGGTTGCGGCCTCGCGGTCGGCGTGGGCGATCCCGCGCTGGGCGGCGACCCGTACGAGATGGCGCTCGCGGGCATCGACGAGTGCGTGCGCAACCTCGTGTGCGTCGGCGCCGATCCCTCGCGCGTCGCGATCCTCGACAACTTCTGCTGGCCGAGTTGCAAGAAGCCCGCGAATCTTGGCTCGCTCGTCCGCGCGGCCGAGGGCTGCTACGACGCCGCCAAGGCGTACAAGACCCCCTTCGTCTCGGGCAAGGACTCGCTCAACAACCAGTTCACCACCGACGACGGGCGCACCATCGAGATCCCGCCCACGCTGCTCATCTCGGGCATCGGCATCGTCGAGCACATTGAGCGCGGCGTGACGAGCGACATGAAGCACACGGGCAGCGCCCTCGTGCTCGTCGGCGCCGGTCAGGAAGAACTCGGCGGCAGCCACTTCCAGAAACTCGGCGCGACGATCACCAACCCCGCGATCCCCGTGACCTGCCTCGAGTCCGGCCCGCGCAACGCGCACGCCGTCGCGTCGCTCCTTGCGGACGGCCTCGTCCGCGCGGCCCACGACTGCTCCGACGGCGGCGTGCTCACCGCGGTCGCCGAGATGCTCATCGGCTCGGCCGATCCGGACGGAAAGAACGCGCTGGGCGCGAACATCGACCTCGGCGTGCTTCAGGGACTCGCGCGTGCGCAACACACCCTCTCGCCCGCCGCGGCGCTCTTCGGCGAGGCGCCGAGCCGGTATGTGCTGGAAGTCGACCCGAACCGACTCGAAGACGCGCTCCGCGCACTCGTGGGCGTGCGCCACGCGGTCATCGGATCGGTCAACGACGGGGGTCGGCTCGCGGTCAAGGGTGCGAATGTGGATCTGCCCGTCGCGAATCTGCGCAAGGCGTGGCTCGGCACGCTCGACTGGTGAGCGCACGAGAAAGGGGCGGGGGGTCTGTCAGGACGCCCGCCGCCCGGTCGTTTGGTGGTCAGCCATACTGCCTCTCGATCAGGCGGCGATCAGGACCGCGATGACGGCGACCGAGGCCGCGAGGCCCAAGGCGCCCCAGAACGCGGCGATCTGACGCTCGTTGTGGCAACCGAACTGATTCCGGCCGAGGGTGAACTTCACCATGGCGAACTCCTTCCTGGAGCCCGGACCCCGTCGGGCCCTTTGCTGGGGGCTGCCTTGGGGGTCGAACACGGGTCGTCCGTTCGCTATAGTGTACGGTTGTTCGCCATTGGAGTTCAAGTTCGCGATAGAGAATTTTGATTTTCTCGCGCCGTTTGGGAGGTCGCTGCCATGGATGTCGGACCGCATATCGCCGCTCGCCGGGCCCAACTCGGCCTGACCCTCGCCCAACTCGCCGAGAAATCGGGTGTCAGCAAGGCCATGCTGTGCGATGTCGAGGCCAGCAAGAAGAACCCAACGGTCCGCGTGCTTCACCAGATCGCTCTCGGGCTGGATTGCACGATCTCCGACCTTCTCGATGTCGATCCCACGCCCCGGCTCGACCACATCAGCCGCGAGGAACGAAAGGTCTTCATCGACCAGGAATCGGGCATCGCCCGCCACCTGCTCGCTCCGGCGCTCATGCGACACGGCATTCAGGTGCTGATGTACCACTTCCCCTCGGGCTCGGAGGTCGAATGGGCCGCCGAGATGCCCGGCGTTTTTGAGCACATCACGGTGCTCCGCGGCTCGATGCGCATCACTCTGGCGGCCGAAACCGTCACCCTCCACGAGGGCGATTCCGTGACCTTCGCCGCCGACCGCATCCTCAGTTGCCACGCCCTCGGCTCGCGTGATGTGCAACTGCTCATGGTCATGGACTCCACGCAGGTGGGCAAGAGCAACGGCATGGCCATGCCCACGCCGCCCCCGATCACGCCCGACGATGTCGGAAAGACGCCCGCCGAGTGACCGCTTTCGCGGGAAACCGGCCCGCGATTCCGCAATAATCCCTCGATGCCAACCCCGCCCCGCGCCCTCGTCATCCGCACCGCCGGCACCAACTGCGACGGCGAGATGGTCCGCGCCTTCGAACTCGCGGGCGCCGTCGTCGATCTCGTTCATGTCGATCGCCTTGCCGCCGAGCCCGCGCGCGTGGACGATTTCGACCTGATCGGTTTCCCGGGCGGGTTTTCCTACGGCGACGACATCGCCTCGGGCCGCGTGCTCGCATCCAAACTCCGTGAGCGGCTCTGGCCCGCGCTCCGCGCCGCCGCCGTCCGCGGCTGCCCGATGATCGGCGCCTGCAACGGCTTCCAGGTCATGGTCCAGATCGGTCTCCTCCCCGGACCGATGAACGGCGAGGAATGGCCCACCGACGCCGCCCCCGCGCAGTCCTGCGCCTTGGCCGACAACGAGGGCGCTCGGTTCATCGACCGCTGGGTGCGCGTCGAGGCCGAGGCTGATTCGCCCTGCGTCTGGACCCGACCCCTCGTGGACAGCGAGTTTGTCGACGACGCGATGATGCTCCCCATCGCGCACGGCGAGGGGCGCTTCGTCGCGCAGTCACCCGAGGTCCTCAGCGCCCTCAAGAAGGGCGGGCATGTCGCCCTGCGCTACGCCGACCACGACAACCCCAACGGCAGCGAGTCGCGCATCGCGGGCATCTGTGATTCGACGGGCCGCATCTTCGGGCTCATGCCCCACCCAGAGCGCTACACCGCCTGGACGACCCACCCGTTCTGGACGCGCCTGGATCCCCACGCCCGCCGAGGCGACACCCCCGGGCTGGCGATGTTCCGCTCCGCCGTCGAGGCCTGCCGCGAGACCGCCGCCGCCCGCTGAACGCGGAGTGTGATTGCTCAACCCCGAGCGCGTGCGGTACCTTGGTGGGATGGATGACCAGTCCCTTCCGGGCGATGCATTACAGACCTCCGGCCCAGCCGGGCGAGACGGGTTCCACTGCCTGTCCTGCGGCTACGACCTCGCCGGCATCTCGCCCGACGGCGATTGCCCCGAGTGCCGCTACCCGATCCGGGACTCGCGCGAGTTGGGCCTCCTCTCGCAGCCCGTTCCAACGCTGACACGCATCCGCTCGGGCGCCATCTGGATCTTCATCGGCATCGGCGCGCAGTTCGTCGGGGGGACGGCCAACAGCGTGTTCTCCGCGGTCGGCGCCGCGATGGGACAACAGTCGATGGCGGTCGCGATCGTCCTCGGTGTGATCGGCGCGCTCTTCGCGCTCGCGGGTCAGTCCGTGTCGGTCGTCGGGTACTGGCGATACACCACGCCGCTCGCCGGCGCTGCGCCGCCGCGCATGGCCGGCGAGGGATACCGCCGAACGATGCGTGTCACAAGCGTGCTGATGCTGGTGCTCACTTTCCTCACGGCGCCAACCTCAATGATGGTCGTGCTCGGGGGCATGGCGCAGTCCGGCGGCGCACAGTCGCGGTTCGCGGATCAGATCATGCTCACGATCCTCGTGATCACGATGGGGTTGAGCGTGCTCACCGGTCTGACCGAGTTGATCCGGTATCTCTGCACCGCCGCCTACACCGCTGCGCTCGCGAGGCGGCTCCCGAACCTGAAACTCGCGCTGCGCGCCACGCGCGTCTACCGGTGGACGGCCGGGATCATCATCGCGGCGATCGGTTTGGTCGCGCTCTTCGCGATCTCGGCGGCGCTCTCGGGGGTCAACGGATCAGCCTTCGGGATCGGCGCCGTCGTGTCAGGCATCGGGGCGTTGGTCATCGGTGTCATCGCCTTCGCGCTGTGGATCGCGTGGATCGTCATGCTCGCGCAGTTCCTCGCCGCGATCTCGAAAGTGCGCAAGCGCGCGATGGCGGAGCAGACCCCATGAGCGGCTCGATAACCATCCCGAAGGGTTCCTATTGCCGCGGCTGCGAGTACGACCTCACCGGGCTCAGCGCGCCGGGCGTCTGCCCCGAGTGCGGCCGCGAGTTCAAGGAACTCGCCAGCGACGAGCGGATCGAACTCGACTGGCGGTGCCTGCGATGCGGCTACTCGCTCCTCGGCCTCCCGCGTAACCAGAAGTGCTCCGAGTGCGGCATGCCCGCGGGCATCTCCCTCGATCCCACGCTGTTCCGGTTTCTCCCCACCGAGTACCGCAAACGCGTGAAGTCGGGATCGCTCTGCGTCGGGCTCGGTGTGCTGGGGATGGTGTTCCTCCCGATGTTCCTGGGTCTTCTTGTCGGTGTGTTGTTCGCGGCGACGACCGGCGCAACGCCGAGCGGCAGCACGCGGACACTCGTCTTGGTGTGTTTCGTTGGCGCCTTCGCGTTGTATGTGCACGGATGGTTCCGCATCCTTAGCCGCCCGCCCGTCGCGATGGGACTGACGGACAGGCAGGAGCGAATCCGCGTTGTCGCGCGATCATCGCTCGCGGTGTTCGTCGTCATCGTGGCTCTCTCATTGATCCTGGGTCTGTCCGTCGTTGTGGCCAACACGAATCCCGTGGCCGTCGACTCGGTCCTTGGCGCCATCCAGATCGTGGCATTGCTGTCGTTCGGCGTGTTCTTTCTCTTCAGCGTTCTTGCGCTCAAGCCGCTGTTCGCGAGGGCGCGCACCGTGGGCAAGCGGCCGGGCGCACTGGTCGTCTTTACGCTCTGGCTCGGGATCGCCTCGATCCTCGGCTATGTGCTGGGGGGGATGGCGCTGGCGATGTCCGCGATGTACGGCGGCACGGGCGGCGCACTCGCCGGGCTGATGCTGATCGCCGGCCTCGCATCGCTCGGCTCGATCGTTCTCTTTTTCTGCTACCTAGGCACGACGGAAGGCCTGCGCAATTCACTCAGACGCGTCGAGCGCGAGATCGCCGCCGCGAACCGCACCAAGTTGCGCCCTGACCACGGCCAAACCGGCGAAACTCCCGGGCCACACTCCCCGAACAATCAACCGGCATGACCACGGGCGGCGACCAGACCGGGACCGAACTCCTCCGCGATGGACGAATCGTCGGGCCGTGGACCTGTCTCCGCTGCCGATACCGCATCGAGCATCTCCTCCCGACCGATCCATGCCCGGAATGCGGCGGATCGCTCGCCGAGTCGCTCGATCCCCGCCTGCTGCGCTTCGCGCCGCCCGCGACCATCGACCGCGTCCGCCGTGGCGCACGCGGCCTGGAGTTATGCGTGCTCGCCGCGGTGCTCTCGGCGCCGGCCATCGGCATCTACTTTGCAACCGTCGATGCGATGGAGTCTCGCGGACTGTCCCTCGAACTCTCGTACTTTCTCAACGGACCGCTGTTTCCACTCGTGCTCGTCCTCGCCGTGATGGTCATGGTGGCGCGCAGCGTCTTCAAGTACACCACGCCGCTCCCGGCGTCGTGCGAACCGACGCGCGCAACCACCCAACTTCGTCGACTGCTTCGCGTGTTCGCGGTCGCGGTCCCCGGGTTGTTCCTCCCGCTCGCGGTTGTAGTCGCGGTCGAATGGCTCTGGACGCTGAATCTCCATACCCTCGTGCCCGTGTGGATTCCCGCGCTGGGAGCCAGCGCAATGTTCGCAATCGCGGTCGCTCTGGTGTTTGGATTGTCGCTCTACGCGTGGTCGATCGGCGACCGCACCTGGGCGTACGGGAAGCCGCTCCGGTCGTTCGCGGTCGCGCCGGCGCTCTTCGCGCTGTTGTCCGGAACGCTCGCGCTGCCCGCCGCGTTGCTCTCCGATTCCATTGCGGCCATCATGGAGACATCCGTCTGGGGCGTGCTTCAGTGGGCGTTCTTCTCGCTGTGGCTCGCGTGGATGCTCTTCGCCGCCTTCGCGCTGTTCTTCTCGCTCGTCGTGGTCGATGCCGTTCGTTCCGCCGCGAAGCGTGACTTCCGCGAGGCGTCGGCCGCGCATCGGGAGCAGGCCTCATGAGCGCGTTCAACGATCCCCGGTATCTGGCCGCGTCGGGCGCCATCAAGGGCATCCCGATGATGGTCGAGCAGGACCGCGCCTGCCCCGGCTGCGGCTACAACCTGAAGGGTCTCTCGGCCGGGGGCGTGTGCCCCGAGTGCGGCCGACCCATCTCGCTTGCGGCGAAGCGAGGCCTCGACGACATGCTCGTCGATGCGCCGGCACGGTATCTCCATCGGTTCGCGGCGTCGCTGACCTGCGCGTTCGCCGGTCTCGCGCTCAATATTCTCGGCCTCTTTACGGTCGTGAGCATCGTCGCGATCAACGGCGTGCTGGCTTTCTATCGCCTCGGCGGGCCGAACGCGATATGGGGAGTGAACTGGCAGATCCGCACGCCGTCCAACGCGCTCATCGGCGCGGTGTATCTGGTCGGTGCGGCGCTGTGGCTGTGCGGGCTCATCACCGCCACGCAGCCAAGGCCGACTCCGCCCGACGCGCCGGAGTCGCGCGAGGAGGAATGGAAACGGCTCCGTCATTCCGTGTGGATTCTCCAGGCGGGCTGGTTTGTCTCTGCGGCGATCATCCTCCTCTTGGCGCTCGCGGCGCCGACACCCCCGCCAATGACCGCCGCGGGCGTTGCGCCTGCGATGCCGGTGTGGGTCGGGATCGGTTCAACGCTCGCGCTGCTCGCGGCGTTCGCGGGCCTTGCCGGTCTCGTCCCGACCGCGATCCTCCTCGCGCGCTACGCCGACTGGATCCCCGACACCGAACTCGGTTGGCGCATGCGCACCAGCGCGTGGTCGATCGGCGTGTTCGGCACGCTGATCCTGCTCACGGGGGTCACGCCGCCCGGCCTTCCGAGTTTCGCCGGTCTCATCCCGTTCGCGCTGTGGCTGAGCATCGGCTTCATCTGGTTCTTCTTCCTCGCGGGTCTCGGCGTGCTGTTCGTGTCCATCGCGCAGATGGCCAAGACCTCGTGGGACGCGGTGGGCAACCACCGTCATCGAGAAGAGAAGGACAAACGCATGCTTGAGAAGATGCGCCGTGAGCGTGAAGAGCAGGACCGCCGCGCGTCGCTCGTTCCTCATCAGGATGAGCCCGCCCCGGGCGTTCGCAAGATAGGGGTTGCGCCCAAGACCCCGCCCGGTCGGCGTTGATCCGAGCAGCCGCTAGACTCTGGCATGAGCGAGCAGTCGTCAGGCGAGAAAGTCATCCGTTGCGGCGTCGTCGGCGTGGGCCGCATGGGCCGCCATCACGCGCGTGTGTACACCGAACTTCCCGGCGCAACGCTTGTCGGAGTCGTGGATAGCGATCCCGCACGCCGCGACGACATCGTCTCGAAGCACGGGGGCAAGGCGTTCGATTCCGTCGAGCAATTGATCGCCGAGGGCGTGGACGCCGTGAGCATCGCCGTGCCCACTACCGCGCACCTGAGCGCGGCCGCGCCGCTCCTCGAAGCGGGCATCGCGTGCCTCATCGAGAAGCCCCTCGCGAACACCCCGGAGGAAGCCGAGAAGATCGCCGCGCTCGCGGCCAAGTCGGGCGCCACGCTCCAGGTCGGGCACATCGAGCGCTACAACCCGGCGGTGATGGCGCTGCGCAAGGTGCAGGAGTCCGGCGCCGCCGAGATCGCGCCGCGCTTCATCGAGATCCACCGCGTCAGCCCGATGACCTTCCGCTCTGTCGATGTGGGCGTCGTGCTGGACATGATGATCCACGATCTGGATGTGGTGCTGATGCTGATGGGGGGGCGCGAGCCGCGCGAGGTCCGCGCCGCCGCCGTCTCGGTCGTCACGCCCCACGAAGATGTGTGCAACGCGCGTCTGGAGTTCGACACGCCGCGCGGCGTGTGCGTCGCCAACATCACCGCCTCGCGCCTCGCGATGAAGACCGAACGCAAGATCCGCATCATCGCCGAGGACGCCTATGTCAGCATCGACTACGGCAAGCGCGAGGGCATCGTGATCCGCAAGACCGCCAACGCCCAGCAACTTGAGATGGTCCAGAAGCAGATCCGCGAGGGCAAGGACCTCTCCGACCTGAACTACGGCGAGCTGATCGAGATCGAGCCCCTGAAGATCGACGAGGCCGAGCCGCTCAAGAGCCAGTTGTCGAGTTTCCTTGATGCGGTGCGCACCGGTCGCAAGCCCGACATCGACGCGCAGGACGGTTTCGCGAATGTGCGCACGGCGCAGCGGATCGTGGAAGCGGCGTCTACCTCACGCTGAATCGCGATATTCAGAACTTCCTGTGACGGCGCGAGCCGAGGAGCCCGAGCCCGACCGCGCCCAGTCCTCCGGCCAGCGGGGTGGGAACCACCATCGCGAAGCCCATGTCCATCGGGGCCACGCCGCCGATGTCGACGCGGTCGGTCTCCGTGAAGTCGCCCGTGGTGAGGTTCACGGTTCCGATGACGGCCATGGCGAGCGCATCGCTGTAGAACGCGAGGTAGAAATCGTTTCGCTCCGCGGTGTAACCAACGCCTTGCACAAAGTCGGCGCCCCCGATCGTGATCTCGCCGTAGCCGTCCGGGCCGAGGTCGTCCACGCCGTCGAAGGTGAGCGCGAGACCGATGTCGCTCGCGGCGCCGGTGTTCCGGTTGATCGCATAGAAACGGTTTGATCCGCTCTCGATCGCGTACACGGTCCCCGTGTTGATCGCGGCCAATGCCGAGAACGAACGGCCGTTGCCGACGCCGACAGAGCCTATGTCGTTCGCAGGGGTGGGCACTGGAATCGAACCCGGATTGTGCAAAACGGTGTGCGCTTCGAAGTACGACGCGCTCCCGACTTCATCTCTGGTACCTACGAGTGTCTTAGGGTAACCTTTGGAAAAATCGAACGAGTTGACTTGCGAAACAAGGTCGCCCATATACACACCGGCAACATGCCAGACGAACATGCCTGCGTCGCCGCTGCGCGGAACATACACCCGGTACATGTCCGCGCTGCCGTCGGCCTGGGTGACCGCCGCATAGAACTCTCCAGACCGATAGGCAGTGAGGGCTGTCACGCGAGCGCCGTCGGCGAGGCCGAGGGAGCCGACACGCACCTCGTAGTTGTAGACGGTCGCTCCCGCTTCTTGGTAAACCGTGTCGCCCACGGCGAGGACGAATGATGCCGCGTTGGTCGCTGCGCAGAGTGCGAGGCACGAGAGGCTCGCGGCGGTGAGCGTTGCTGTCCGGAACATGGTCGGTCTCCTCCGGGAGCGCAGACCGAAGCGCCCCACCCACACAATCTACCACACGCCCGACAGCACCGGAAGCACGATGCTCGGGATTCTTCCCAAGAGACCGGATAACCAATGAAAAAGAAGCGCGCCGTGTGGAACGGCGCGCCCCGATCGAATCAACTGACCGGACGAACCACCTCAGCCGTTGCGGCGGCGGCGTGCGCCGACGAGCAGCAGGCCGGCGGCGCCCATCCCGCCCGCGAGCGGGGTGGGGATGACGATGGCCAGACCCATCGTGCCCGGGTCGCCGCCCACGGAGAACGCGCGGAGTTCATCGAAGTTGCCGTTGGTCAGGTCGAGCGTGCCGATGACGGCCTGATCGAGCGCGACGCTGTAGAACGAGATGAAATAGGTGGAGAGACTCTCGATGTACTCGCCGCCCGCGAGGCGGATGACGCCGTAGCCCGCGTCGCCCTGGTCGCCGACGCCGTCGAAGACCATGTTGAGTCCGGTCCATGTAGCGACGCCGGTGCCGGTGGCGATGGTCACGATGCGGCGGTTATTGTCGGCGGCGCCGGCGGTGACGGCGTAGTAGACACCCGAGCTGCGGTCGTACCCGCTGGAGGGGTACGACGAGCCGCTGCCGAAGCCTGTGGCGCCGACATCGGAGAAGGTCGAGTAGGAACTGTCGTCGCTCTCGTAATACATCGGGCTGCCCGCGTCGTTGCGCGTGCCGATGAGACGCTGGGACGAGCCGACGCCGCGGAAGTCGAACGAGTTGGTCTCGGAAAGGAAGGTGCCGACGGTTCCGCCCATCGAGGGAGCGAAGGCGTTGAGATTCTCGTAGCCGCTGAGCATGTGGAGGGTCGAGGACCCGCCCGAGTTCACCGCGGCGAACAGGCGACCTTTGGCATCGAACGCGATCGCGGGCGAGCGACCGTTGCCGATTCCGGCGATGACGCCGCTCGAGATCGCGCCGCCGCCGGTTGACCCGCTGTAGAGCGAGTCGCCCGCGGCGAGATAGAACCGCGCCGCGTGCGCGTTCGTGGCAAGCCCGCCGGCCGCCACGATCAATGCTGTCGCAAGAACATGTGTCCGTTTCATCGTGCCGTCTCCTCCGTCGAAGCGTGCGCCCCGACGCTGCCGTGTATGTGCATCGCACTGCGCGACGCACAAGAACAGCATGAGCGTACTGCTTCTCGGACGAATGAAAACTGTCTTGCGCGAACTCCGCGCACTTCAGGGAGAACCTATTGCCCGGTGCGCCAAGAGTTTTACTGGCCGTTGTAATCACCGGCTCTGGAAAGCCATGGCGCGCAGCGAAGCAATGCGCGCGATGCGCAACGCAAGGAGTCCATCCTGCGTATCCGACCGGGAGATCCCCGGGCAAAACGAAAGACGGGACGCGGCCTTTCGGACGCGCCCCGTGAAGAGCGGATGAATACAGCGTTGCTCGCTCAGCCGTTGCGACGGCGGCGGGCGCCGAGCACGAGCAGGCCGGCGGCGCTCATCCCGCCCGCGAGGGGAGTCGGGATGATGATCGCGAGGCCCATCGACTGGGGCTGGACGCCGCCGACATCGACGCGGTCGACCTCGGTGAACATGCCGTTGGTGAGATCGACGGTGCCGATGACGGCCATGTCGAGCGCGTTGCTGTAGAACGAGAGGTAGTAGTCGCCCGCGGCGAAGTCGCCGCCCGCGAGTTGGATGTTGCCGTACAGCGCGTTGCCGCCCGCGGCGAAGGTCAGGTTCATCCCGGTGTCGGTGGCGATGCCGGTGCCGATGTCGACGGTCAGGATGCTGCGGTTCGCGGCGCTGGCCCCGTTGGTGATGGCCCAGTAGACCGAGCCGTCGAAAGCCGTCGAGGGGAACGAACCGCCGCCGCCGATGCCGGTGGCGTTGGCGGCGTCAGCGAACGCGGTGAACGCGCTGCTCGTGCTCTCGAAGTACCGCGCGCTGCCGGACGCGTTGCGCGTGCCGATGAGACGCTCGTTGGCGCCCGTGCCGCGGAAGTCGAACGAGTTGGTCGCCGAGGCGAGGTCGCTCACGAACGCGACGCTGGGCGCGAAAGCGCCGGGGCCGAAGTTCGAGATCTCGTACAGGTCGGCGCTGCCGTTGCCCTGGGTCACCGCGGCGAACAGTCGGCCGGCGGAATTGAACGCGATCGCGGGGGACCGCGCGCCCGAGTTGAGGCCGAGCGAGGCGCTCTGGACCGCGCCGCCGAACCCGGCCGTGTACAGGTCGGAGCCGGCCGTCAGGTAGTAGCGCCCCGCGTCCGCCTGCGACGCCATCCCGGCGGCGGCCGCGACGAGCGCAGCGGCGGAAATCATCGTCTTCGTCATTGCTCTTCTCCTCCGTCGTGGCGGTCCACCACCACGACACACTCCTGCATGAATCGGCCCCCGCCACTCCGGCGGAGGTTCTCTCTCTCCATAAAGCGTACTGGCCCCGGGATTTGAGAAAAGCCATATGGAAGAAACCCGAGAAAAACATGGCTTTCAGGGGGTTCTCCTTGGTCGGGCACGGCCGGCGTCGTTGGGAGCGAGGGCGCTTCTGGGGAAATAGGCAACCCCGTGCCCCGATCGTCGTTGCGCCTACACTCCGCCCTTCACCGCACGCATCAGGAGCGAACCTGTGGCCAAGGCCTTCCGTTGCCGAGTCATCACCCCCGAATCCCGCCTCCTCGACGAGGAGGTCTCCGCCGTCGTCGCCCCGATGTGGGACGGCCAGATGGGCTTCCTCAACCAGCGAGCCGCTCTGGTCGGGAAGTTGGGCACCGGCGAACTCCGTCTCACCTTTTCCGGTGGGGGTGAGCGTTCCTACTTCCTCGACGGCGGGTTCGCCCAGATGGTGGACAACCGTCTGACGCTCCTCGCGAACGAGGCGGTCGCCGCCGAGCAGATCAACGAGACCGACGCCAAGGCCGAACTCGCCGCCGCCCAGGCCCGCCAGAGCCAGGATCCGAAGCAGATGGAGCGGATCACGCACGAGCGGTCCAAGGCCCGCGCGAAGATCGAGATCGCCCAGCGCTTCAAGGCCAAGGGCGGCCGCATCTAAACCGCGACAACTCGACCTTCCCTCATCGCCCGGCCTTTGCGCCGGGCGTTGTCGTTTTGTCGTGACCCGCCGCGCGTCTCGCCGACGATTCTGAGACACAGCGCGGCTTGTTGAGTCGCGTCCACACGGAGCGACCCCGATGACGCAACCGATCGATGCACTGTCAGCCAAAGCCACGGCGATCGCTTCCCAGGGCGCCGCCGCCCGGAAACTCGACACGACCCTCGCCAAGTTGACGGCGGCCACGGCCGTCAAGCCGGCCGCTCCTACCCCGGCCCTCGGCGACGCCGCCTCGCTGACCGACGCGAATGTCCTCAAGGCAGTCCGCGACACGGCCCCGCTCCGCGAACTCGGGTCGCGGCTCATCGATCTGCGCAAACTGCTGGCGTCGCCGCCGCAAACCAAGACCAGCACAGCGGCGCAAAGCGCGTTGGACAAGGTCGCCGCCTCGATCGACGCCGTGGCCGGCAAACCACCGGTGCAAACCTCGCTCGCCTTCGATGGCGCATACCTCGACCTCGACGGCGAGACGAACAACGCGCTCGCTCAATTCCGTCTGGAACTCTCCGGGCCGCGCGGCGTGCAGGAACTCTCGTTCACTTCAGGAACGAGCGTTGCTGACATCGCCGCGACGATCGACCTCGTGGGCGAGGATCTTGCCGTGAGCGCTCGGGTTTCCGGCAACGCTGTCGTTATCGAAGCCGAGTCGCGAGATGGGCAGGAACTCGCGGGCGTGCGTGTTCTCGATCCCGCAGGCGCGAACCTCATCGACTCCGAATCGAGCGCGCTGGACGCGCTCAGCGGGCTTCTGACGAGGGATCTGGCCTCGATCGAGACAGAGCGAGTGCTGCCATTGCTCGACGACGCCATCCGCGAGGTCGAACGCGCGGAGCGTGAGGAACTGCTCGCCCGCGCGGGCGGCGAGATCACCCTCGACGACAGCGAGATCCCCGTGATCCGCGAGGCGCAGGCGAAACTGCTCGAAGAAGCGCGGCGACTCGGCCTGCTCGTCGATCACGACCCCGCGAAGGCGTTCGACGCGCTCAGGGGTTGATGCCGCGCATCAACCGACGCGAACGACTTTGCCGAACTCTTTCATGCGCTCGGTGACTTCGCGCTCACTGAGCGTGGTCAGCCGCTCGAGACTGAACTGCTCGATCGTGAAACTCGCGACGACGGTGCCGAAGGCCATCGCGCGCTGGAGCGTGGCGAGCGAACCCACGCCGCTGGTGTCGGAGCCGACCGGGTGAGAGGCCGCGAGGTGGCCCATCAGCCCGCCCGCGAAACTGTCGCCCGCGCCGGTCGGATCGACCACGACCTCGGTCGGGTACGCGGGGAGCGCGGCGACGCCCTCCTCGTGCACGAGCACCGCGCCGTGCTCACCCTTCTTGATGAGCGCGAACTTCGGGCCCATGCCGAGGATCTTCTTGCCCGCGGTGATCGGGTTGCGCTTGCCCGTCAGCAGGCGCGCCTCCTCGTCGTTGAGCACGAGCCCGTCGATCTTGCCGAGCAGCGCGACAAGGTCGTCCTTTGCGGTGTCGATCCAGAGGTTCATCGTGTCCGCGACGGCGAGTTCGCGCTGGGGGAAGTGGCTCAGCAGGTCCGCCTGCACGGCGGGGTGCGTGTTCGCCAGGAACACGAAGCGGGAATCGCGGTAGACCTCGGGCGGAACGGGGGGCTTCTCCGCGACCACGCCCAGTTCGGTGAAGAGCGTCTCGCGGCTGTTCATGTCGTCGAAGTAGCGACCTCCCCACGCGAAGGTCTTGCTCTTGTCGCGCAGTTCGATCCCCTCGACGCTGATGTTCGGGAAGTGCGTGAAGATCCGCCGGTAGTCGTCGTGGAAGTCGGAGCCCACGGCCGCGACCATGCGGACGGGCGTGAAGAACGCCGCCGCCGCGGCGAAATAGGTGCACGAACCGCCCAGCACGGCCTCGGCCGAGCCGTGCGGCGTGTGGATGGTGTCGATGCCGATAGTGCCGGTGACGATCAGACTCATAGCGGGGAGGGCCTTTCCTGCTTGCGTGGGGGCGAAGGGGCGAGTCTACGCGAACCATCCCGCTCGGGCGGCTACCCTCACCGCCTATGGCTCAAGTGATCACCCGTTTCGCTCCCTCGCCCACCGGCTGGCTCCATGTCGGAGGCGCGCGCACCGCGCTGTTCTGCTACGCCTTCGCCAAGCGGCACGGCGGGTCGTTCCTCCTGCGCATCGAGGACACCGACCGCGCCAGGTCCAGCGAAGAGTTCACGCGGGGCATCCTCGCCGACATGGCGTGGCTCGGCATCGCGTGGGACGAAGGGCCGACCTTCACCGACAAGGACGGCGCGTCGTTCGGCGGCGATCCGCGCGGCGTGGCGCCGTTCGAGCAGAGCAACCGCCTCGATCTCTACAATAAGGAGATCGAGCGTCTGCTCGCCGAGGGCAAGGCGTACGCGGCATTCGACACCCCCGAAGAACTCGACGCGAAGCGCAAGGCCGCCGTCGCGCGCAAGGAGGCGTACCGCTACGACCGCGCGGCGTTGGAGATCCCGCGCGAGGAGCGCGACGCGCGCGTGAAGGCGGGCGAGTCGCATGTCGTGCGTTTCCTGTGCCCGGACGAAGAGGTCGTGGTCAACGACGAGGTGCTGGGCGAGGTGCGCGTGCAGGCGGGCGAGGTCGACGATTTCGTGATCCGCAAGACCGACGGCTTTCCGACCTACCACTTCAGCGTCGTGGTTGACGACGAATCGATGGGCATCACGCACATCATGCGTGGGCAGGAGCACCTGTACAACACGCCCAAGCATGTCGCGCTGCAGAAAGCGCTGGGCTACAGCACGCCCAAATACGCGCACATGCCGCTGATCTTCAACATGGAAGGCGCGAAGATGAGCAAGCGCGAGCGGGACCAGGCCGCCCGCAAGGCGTGCAAGGAGGCGAACCTCACCGCCTCGCCCACGCCCGCGCTCGATGACGCGACCTTCTCCGAGTGGCTGGGCGACAAGACCAAGCAACTCCCGCCCGATCAGTTGGAGCCGCTCGCGGCCGCGCTGGGTCTCACGCTCCCCGAGGTGACCGTCAACGACTTTCGTCGCGCGGGATACCTCCCCGAGGTCATCAACAACTTCGTGTCGCTCCTCGGTTGGTCGCCCCCGGCGGAGGCGGGTGAGAACATCGAGAAGTTCGACATCCCGTTCCTCATCAAGTGGTTCGACATGGCGCGCATCGGGAAGACGAACGCACGCTTCGACCGCAAGAAACTGCTCGCATTCAACACCGACGCGATCACCGCGATGGGCGACGAAGAATTCGCCCGGCGCTGGGGCGAGTGGTGCAAGGACCATGCGCCGGAGATCGTCGAGCAGGTTCAGGGCGACGCGTTCGTCACGTTGGCCGCGGCGGTCCGCCCGCGCAGCAAGACCTTCGTCGACGCCGCAGATCAGAGCCGTTTCGCCCTGTCCGAGAGCGACACGGTGACCTTCGACGCGAAGGCGGTCGACAAGAACCTGACCAAGAACGAAGGCGAAGGACTGGCGACGCTCCGCGCGCTGCGCGACACGATCGCTTCGATGGAGCCGTTCACGGCCGATGCGATCGCCGCGGCGCTCGAGGACTTCGCGAAGGAGCGTTCGCTCGGGATGGGCAAGGTCGCGCAGCCGCTGCGCGTCGCGCTGACGGGGGCGACGGTCAGTCCGCCGATCGGCGAGACGCTCTGCGTGCTCGGCAAGGATCGGACGCTGGCGCGCATCGACCGGTGCCTCGCGACGGTCGGCTGACGGTCAGGCCTTCGCGGCCTCGTGCAGCGTTTTCTGCATGAGGTACGCGAACGAACCGACCGCGGCGGGCGACATCGGGTCGGCGTCGGCGGGCGGCGTGCGCTGAACATACGAGCCGTCGGGCTGCATCTCCCACGCGTCGCGGTGGTCGCTCAGGTCGGCCTCGATGATGTCGTTGAGTTTGCGGCGCGCCGCGGTGTCGAGCACCGGGGTCGTCGCTTCGACGCGGTGGTCGAGGTTGCGGTACATCCAGTCGGCGCTGCCCATGTACCACTCGCCCTCGAGCGGGTCGGACTTGCCGGCGCCGAAGTGGAAGATGCGGGAGTGTTCGAGGAAGCGCCCCATGCCCGAGTACACGCGGATGTTCTCGCTCATGCCCGGGACGCCGGCACGGAGGCAGCAGAACCCGCGGACGATCAGGTCGATCTGCACGCCGGCGCGGGACGCCTCGTACAGTTTGTCGATGATCTGGCTGTCCTCGAGCTGGTTCATCTTGGCCTTGATGACGCCGTTGCCGCCCGACCGCGCGATCTGGATCTCGCGGTCCATCATCTCCACGAACCGGTTGCGCATGATGGTGGGAGCGACGAGCAGGCGCTTCCAGTCACGCTTGCGCGAGCGTCCGGTCAGCAGATTGAACAGGTCGATGACATCCTCGGTGATGTCGGGATCGCAGGTCATCAGGCCCAGGTCGGTGTACAACTCCGCCGTGCGAGAGTTGTAGTTGCCCGTGCCGACATGCGCGTAGCAACGCATGCCGCCCGGCGCGTCGGGCTCGCGGCGAACGACGAGCGAGATCTTCGTGTGCGTCTTCAGGCCCATCACGCCGTAGGCGACATGCACGCCGTGCTTCTCGAGTTCCTTCGCGCGTTCGACATTGTTCATCTCGTCGAACCGCGCGCGGACCTCGACCAGGCAGGCGACCGACTTGCCGTTCTCCGCGGCGCGGGCGAGTTCGGTGACGAACGGCGAATCCGCGCTCGTGCGGTAGATCGTCTGCTTGATCGCGAGCGTGTCCTTGTCGCGTGCGGCGGTCCGGATGAACCGCTCGGTGCTTGCGCCGAACGAGTCGTAGGGGTGATGCACGAGCAGGTCGCCGCGACGGATCACCGAGAAAATGTCGGCGTCCTCGTCGGCGAGGCGGGGGGGCGGGACCGGCGTCCACGACGGGAAACGGAGTTCGGGTATGGCGAGCGACGCGATCTGGAACAGCGCGCCGTAGTCCATCGGGCCGCGCCGCTCGTAGACATCGCCCGGGTGGAGCGAGAGGCCTTCGACCAGGTATTCGAGGAACTCGGCGTCTGGCCGCGCGTTCAGTTCGAGACGAACCGCGCGCGCGAAGCGGCGCTGCTTCAACTCGCTCTCGATGCTGTCGAGCAGGTCGTCCGCGTCCTCGGCGTCGTGCTCGATGTCCGCGTTGCGTGTAACGCGGAACGGCATGACCTGGTGGATGATCATCCCCGTGAACAGGTCGTCGAGGTTCGTGCGGATCACATCGGTGAGGTACACGAGGCGCAGCGGTTTGTCGGGCGAGGGGGGCGCGAAGCCGGCGCCGGGGTCATCGGTGCGCACCAGGCGGGGGATCGCGTTGGGCACCTTGACGCGCGCGAACATCGGATCGTCGACGCGGTCCGGGCTGCTCACCATAACGCCGATCGAGATGCTCAAGTTCGAGATGAACGGGAAGCGATGCCCCGGGTCGACCGCGAGCGGCGTGAGCACGGGGAACACACTCCGACGGAACCATTGTTCGAGCCGGGCGCGTTCTTCCTCGGTGGTGTCTTCGATGGAGAGGACCTCGACGCCGTGCTTGGCGAGCGAAGGGAGCAGGTCGTTCTCGAAGCAGTCTGCGCTCTGTTCGAGGAGGTCGATGCAGATGCGCCGGATGGCGTCGAGTTGCTCGCCGGGCGTCATGCCGTCGTTCGAGCGGCGCATCACGCTGGCGGCGACCTGACGCTTCAGCCCGCCCACGCGCTTCATGAAGTACTCGTCGAGGTTGCTGTGGAAGATCGCGAGGAACTTCACACGCTCGAGCAGGGGATTGCGATCGTCCTGCGCCATTTCGAGCACGCGCTTGTTGAACCGGAGCCACTGCACCTCACGATTGAGGTACCGCTGCTCGGCGGGGATCGCCTGGATGGCGGCCGCGATTTCTTCAAGCGATTCGGGCTTGGACGCGGCAGCGATCGGACGGGGGCGTTCCGGCCGCGCGGGGCCGTTGCGCTCACCCTCTCCGTACTCGGTGATGCGGATGTCGGGCTGGCTCGATCGTGCTGTGCTCATGTGGTTCGATTCGGTCTGTCTGTGCAGAAGGGTATTCGGACCTTGATCGGCTCAGGTTCGACGCGGCTGAAGGCGGCGGGTTGCGCCCCGGGCAACTCTTAACGCTTCTCGGGCGAGTAGATCGCGGCACACCCGGGGGCTTCGGTGACGCGGACAGACTCGACCCGCACACCGCGGGCGGCGTCCGCGGTCGGAATACCCGCTTCGACGGCTCCCGCGAGATGCACCGCGACGAGTTCCGCCGTGGGATTCGTGCGGTCGAACGGCGGCGTGTCGTTCAGATTCTTGTTATGAAAATGTTTGGTTGCGGCGAGGAGGGCGGTTTCCACGGCGTGGAAGTCGCAGAGGAGGCCGTCTTCGTCGAGGGTTGGCCCGACGACGGTCACGGTGACTCGCCAGTTGTGCCCGTGCACCGGCTCGCGCTCGCCGCGCATCACGATGGCGTGGGCGGCGGCGAATTCGGCTTCGACGGTCAGGTGGTACATAGGCGAGATTCTACGGCGTGGCCGGTGTGTTCAGTATGAACGAACGGTGAAGACGCCGTGGCGCCTCGCGCCGGAACGGCTATTCTCCGCGACGAACCCATCCCCCAGTTCAAGCCCGGAGAGGACGCTTCAGCATGAATCAGGCCGCACGCCAGGACGCTCCGCTCATGCTCTCGGTGAGCGGGTGCCGCGGCATCGTCGGCGCGACGATGACTCCCGAGACGGCCGCGAAGTTCGCCGGCGCGTTCGTGGGGTGGGTCGCGGAGCGCACCGGGAACAGCGCGCCGACGATCGTGTTCGGGAAGGACGGCCGCGCCGGGAACGACGCGCTGCACATGGCCGCGGTCGCGGGACTGATCGCGTCGGGCGCGAGGGTCATCGATCTGGATGTGGCCGCGACGCCGACCGTCGGCGTGATGGTCGAGCACCACGACGCGCAGGGCGGGCTGATCCTCACCGCGAGTCACAACCCGGCGGAGTGGAACGGGCTGAAGTGCATCGCGGTTGACGCCGCGAGCGGCCGCGCGAAGGCGCCCTCGGCGAAGGACGCGTCGGAGATCATCGCGAGGTTCCGCGACGGGACGGTTGCGTACGCGGCGCACGACGGGCAGGGATCGCGGAATCACGACGCGACGGGCGAGCACGCGCATGTGTCGAAGGTGCTGAAGGCGGTGAACGCCGTGGCGCCGATCGACGAGATCCGCGCGCGGCAGTTCCGCGTCGCCGTGGATTCGGTGAACGCGAGCGGCGCGAAGGGGGCGCGGCTGCTGCTCGACGGGCTCGGGTGCGTGCTGACGCACCTGCACGCGGACGGGAGCGGCGTGTTCCCTCACAGTCCGGAGCCGACGGCGGAGAACCTCAAGGGGTTCAGCGAGGAGGTCCGAGGGGCGGGCGCGCAGGTGGGGTTCGCGCAGGACACGGACGCGGATCGGCTTGCGTTGCTGGACGAGAACGGCGAATACATCGGCGAAGAGTTGACGCTGGCGCTCGCCTCGCGAGCGATCCTGGAGTTCGACCCGGGAGCGCGCGGCTCGTCCCTGGCCGCGAATCTCTCGACGAGCCGCATGATCGACGATGTCGCGGCCCACTACGGAGGAGGGAGAGTGCTCCGCACGGCGGTCGGGGAGGCGAATGTCGCCGGCGCGATGCTTGAGCACGGATGTCTCATCGGCGGCGAGGGCAACGGCGGCGTGATCTGGCCCGCGGTGGTCGTGATCCGCGACAGTCTCGGCGCGATGGCCCTAGTGCTCGCGCTCATGACCCGGACCGGAAAGTCCCTCTCGGAACTTGTGCGAGAGACGCCCGCGTATGTCATCGAAAAGCGCAAGGCGACGGTGCGCGACGGCGTGGCGCAGGCGGCGTGCGTTGCGCTGGCCGAGCAGTTTGAGGGGGGCAAAGTCGACACGCAGGACGGCGTGCGCATCGACTTCGACGGCGGCGGTGAGGACCCCGCGTGGGTGCATGTCCGCGCGAGCAACACCGAGCCGATTCTTCGACTCATCGCCGAGGCGAAGACGACGGAGCGCGCGACGCAACTGCTCGACGAAGCGCAGCGCGTGGTCGAGGGGCTCTGAGCATCACTGGGTTGTGAGGATGTCGGCGACTTCCGACCGGCGCAGTTCCTGACGGATGACCTGGAGGTCGTCCATGTCGGCGTCGGTGTCGCAGTCGGCGTCGACGAGCGATTCGTTCTGCGCGTGCAGGTCTCCGACGGTGAACCGCCCGTCCATGTCGATGTCGAGGCGTTCGAGCGAGGGCGCGAGGACGACCTGCGCGAGCGGATCGCCGAGGGGCGTGTTCTGCCATGAGAGCGCGGGGATCGCGGAGTATGCGGCCTCGGCGAAGGTCAGGCCGTCGAGATAGAGGTTCCGCACGAGCCACTCGGCGTCGGCGACCGCGAAGGTGAGCGGCTCGCGCACATGCGCGACCGAAAAGGAGCCGCCGAGCGCGATGAAGTCGAGCGCCTGCGCCTGGTTCTGTCGGGGTTGGCCCGTCGCGATGCTCGCGCCGTTGAACGATTCGTACGACAGGAACAGCGCGGCGGGGTGGTAGTCGTAAGCGGACAGGTATGTGCCGCTGCCGGGCGGGTTCTCGCCGCAGCCGTTGAGGTCGTGGTTCTCGCCGTAGGTCGCGAGCACGAGGAGCGGCCCGATGGCGGGCAGGTCGTTCCCGCGCAGGAACTCGGTGGTTTCGTCGTGCGTGGTGAAGACGCCCGCATCGAGGAGAGAGGTCGTCGCCTGCTCGTAGTCGGGTCGGCCGGGGATCCACGGCGGCAGCCCGTCGTCGTCCAACTGGTCGGAGCACACATACTCGTCGAAGAGCGCCTGCACGGCGCACGGATCGGCGGAGAGCGACTGTGACCGGTCGATGAGCGCGAGCGTGTTCTCGAGCGCTGTGTCCTCGCCCAGCGGCGCGGCGTCGAGTCGGCACACGAGGTAGATGTGCCCGGCGATCAGCCCGGTGATCTGCCATGCTCCGGGAGCGGCGTATTCGAACGAGCGCTGCGTGGTGATGCCCGAACGGTTGAAGAGGTCGATCGGCTGATTCCGACGCGTGTGGTACGGGTTGTCGATCACGCCCGAATAGCGGAAGGGGAGGGCGCCTTCGCCGGTCTGTTCGAGGTCCTGCCACAGCAGCGTCAGTTCGGATTCGACGCTGGCGTGCGAGGAACTGATGTCGAACTCGTCGCTGCCGTTGATGCGCGCCGGAACGCCGCGTGTTGTGGCGATCGCGATGACGCGCTCGGCTAGGGGTTGACCTTCCGGATCCGTGCCCGAGAGAAACGCGCGGAGCGGGTCGCGGACACGGTTGAGGTACGCGTTGCGCGTGATCTGTCCGCCGCCGAGGGTTGAGTCGTTGAGGTCGAACTCGAGCACCCCCGGGTGAGCGGCGACATAGGCGTCGCGGATGGCCGCGGATTCGGGCTCCTGGGAGTTGTACAGCAGGAGCGTACGATCGGCGGTGAGTTGCGCGAACGCGTTGCCCGCCCAGATGAGGGCGAATGCCGTGAGAACATAGTGTCGAATTCGCGCGAGCATGCCATGACAGGATACGGGCGCCGTCAAGCCCCGGATCGCCGATAATGCCCGCGATATGGACGACTCTTCGATCGTGTTTGATCCCCGCGTGTGTGAGCGGCAGCCCGACGGCGGGGCGGTGATCCGCGTGAAGGCGGTCCCGGGCGCGAGCAGGGATCAGATCGCGGGCGTGCTCGGCGATCGGCTGAAGGTGAAAGTCGCCGCCCCTCCGGAGGGAGGGAAGGCGAATAAGGCGATCTGCGCGCTCATCGCGAAAGCGCTGGGCGTGAAAACGGCGCAGGTCGAGATCGTGTCGGGCGCGACGAATCCGGAGAAGATCGTGCGCATCACGATCGAGTGAACGGCGCTCACACGGCCCTCCCGGGGGTCGGGCCACCCTCTCCCACAGGGAGAGGGTGCGTAGAAGTCACGCGGGGCTTGGGAGCAGTCCCGGACCGGTGTCGCGGCCGTCGTCTTCGCGCGGCTTGGAGAGTTTCTCGCGCTGCGCGTCGGCACGGGCCTTGGCGGCCTCCTGCGCGAGCAGGTCGCTCACGGTCGGCTTGTCGAGCGGGTCGCCCTTGATGAGTTTGCGCACCTCGTCGGCGGTGAGCGTCTCGTGGGTGAGCAGCGCCTGCGCGACGCGTTCGACGGCGTCCCACTTCTCGTCGATGATCTGCAGCGCGTCGGTGTAGGCGTCGTCGGCGAAGCGCTTGACCTCTTCGTCGATGAGCCGCGCGGTTTCTTCGGAGTACTCGCGATCGGAGCGGAAGACCTCGCGCGAGTCCTCGCCCGCGTAGCGGACGAAGCCGAGTTTGTCGCTCATGCCCCACTCGAGGACCGCGGCGCGGGCCATGCGGGTGAGTTGTGAGATATCCATCGCGGCGCCGGACGACATGTCGCCGGTCTGTTTGAACTCGGCGATGCGCCCGCCGCAGACGACGCGCATGGTCGCGTTGAGCCACTTGAGCCCGTAGCCGTGGCGGTCCTTCTCGGGGAGCGAGAAGGTGGCGCCCATGGCCTGCCCACGCGGGATGATGGTGACCTTGTGGAGGGGGTCGGCGCCCGGTACGACCGCCTGGAGCACGGCGTGGCCGGCCTCGTGGTACGCGGTGGCGACGCGTTCTTCTTCTTCGACCGAGCGGCTCTTGTTGGATCGGCCGTACTTCACCTTGTCGCGCGCCTCTTCAAGGTCTTCGTGGTCGACGAACTCCTTGCCCGCGAGGGCGGCGGAGATGGCGCCCTCGTTGATGAGCGCGGCGAGGTCGGCGCCGGAGAACATCGGTGTGGCGCGTGCGATGCGTTCGAGGTCGACATCGTCGCCGAGTTGCACGCGCTTGGCGTGGACTCGGAGGATCTCGAGCCGGCCGCGCACATCGGGCATCGGGACCTGGACTTCGCGGTCGAAGCGTCCCGGGCGCAGGAGCGCGGGGTCGAGGACATCGACGCGGTTGGTGGCTGCGACGACGATGATCTGATCGCCGGTGTCGAAGCCGTCCATCTCGACGAGGATGGCGTTGAGCGTCTGCTCGCGCTCGTCGTGGCCGCCCGTGGTGAATCCGCCGCCGCGACGGCGACCGACGGCGTCGATCTCGTCGAGGAAGATGATGCAGGGCGAGGATTCCTTGGCCTGCTTGAAGAGGTCGCGGACGCGCGAGGCGCCGACGCCGACGAACATCTCGACGAAGTCGGAGCCGGAGATGGAGAAGAAGGGGACATCGGCCTCGCCGGCGATGGCTTTCGCGAGGAGGGTCTTGCCGCAGCCGGGTTCGCCGACGAGCAGCACGCCGCGCGGGACGCGGGCGCCGAGTCGGGTGAACTTCTTGGGGTTCTTGAGGAAGTCGACGATCTCGGAGACTTCCTGCTTCGCTTCTTCGATGCCCGCGACATCCTTGAAGGTTGTCTTGACATTCTCCTTCATGAACACGCGGTGGCGTGACTTGCCGAAGGAGCCGAGCATTCCGCCGCCGCCGCCCATGCCGCGCAGACCGCGGAGGATGACGAACCAGAAGAGCACGATCAGGAGGATCGTGATGATGAGCGGGCTGAAGAGGAGTTGGAGCAGGAAGTGCGGCTGCGGTTTCTCACTGAACTGATCGTTCGTGAGTTCCTGAACCTGGGTGAGCCAGAATTCGCGGCCGGTGGGGCCGATGTCGAAGCGGACGGGCGCTTCGCCGCCGCCGGATTGGATCTTGGTCGCGGTGATTTCGGTGCTGCCGACAACGACTGACTCTTTGACGATCAGGTCGTCGTTGTAGAGCACGACGAACTCGTGCCAGGTGTCGAGGCGCTCGATGTTGCCGGACTGGCGGGTGAGCCAGACGCCCAGGAGCGCGACGAGGAGGAAGATGGTGACCCAGCCGAAGGCGCTGCGCGGCATGCGCGGCGGGGGGGCGCCGTTCTTCTTGTTCTGTTCGTCGCCCGGCTTGCCGCGTTGCTGATCGCGTCGCGCGGGGTCGGATTCGCTCGGTCTGTGGGGTCGGCGGGGTTCGGGCATCGTTCACCGTGATACGGGCGTGCGTGCCGGGGGGTTCGACACGGAGAGATCGGTGGTTGCGGCGAGGGGCGTGACATCTCGCGCCGCTCGCGGGCATGGCGGGTCAGGGAATAGTAGGGGACCGGGAGGCGTCACCATCCCGAGCGGAGTGCGGCCACGACTTCGCGGGCGGCTTCCTGCACGGAGGCGTTCTCACCGACTTCGATGCGTTCCCCTGCGCCGAGGGTCGGCACGAAGGTCTCGACGGCCCTCACGCCGCGTCTTGAGGCAAGGATCTCGCCTGTCCGGTTGTTGCGCCACTGGAAGTCGAGGGTGATCTCGACGGCCTGCTCCTGCACGAGGCCGGTCTCGCGGGCGACGGAGCGGACGCGGAGCCGCACATCGGTGATCGTGCCGGTGAGGGTGGTGTCGGCGCGGGCGCCGTTGCGCACCTGCCAGGGGGTCTGGGTCTGGACCTCTTTGACGATGGCGTCGGCGAGGCGGACCTCCATGCCGTAGTAGAAGGTGAGGTTGTCGAAGATGCCGACCTCGACGGACGAGACGCCCGGATCGAACGCTGAGCCGAGCGTGTAGCCCTGGCGCGGGTCGCTCGCGCAGGCGGTCAGCGTGACGAGCAGCGCGAGGGCTGCGAGGGCGAGACGGATCATGGCGACCCTCGCGGTGTGGGCGGCGCGTCCGGGATCGCGGGCTGGGTCGGCACGGCTTCGGACGGCGCGACGGGAGGGAGGTCGGGATCGATCTCGCCCTGTTCCTCCTGCGTGTTGGGCGCGCCGGATTCGAACCCTGAGGGGCCGGTTCCGTGGTCGCGGTCGGTCACATACGACCAGCCGCGTGATTCCATGATCTCCATGCCTGTCTGGGCGGCCTCGGAGGTCGGGTACTTCGCGATGAGCCGTCTGAGGGTGTATCGGGCTGAGGGGCCGTCGTTGACGCGCAGGTACCACTTGGAAGTGACGAGCATCTGCTCGGCGAGGGAACTGTCGATGCGGTCGATGAGTTGCTCGTTGAGTCCGGTGGCCTGGGCCTCGGCGGGGTAGAGCCGCTCGAAGCGGCGGATGCGCTCGCGGGCCTCGATGAGCGGTCGTGTGTCGCGCTCCGGCCCGCCGTAGCCGGCGATTTCGGAGTAGATGCGGCGCTTCTGGGCTTTGATCGCGTTGGGACCTTGCGGGAAGTTGAGGAGGTACAGGTCGTAGGTTTCGGCGGCGAAGATCCAGTCACGGCGATCGAAGTAGTGATCCGCCAAGGCGATAGCCGCCTGTTCCGCGATGGCGCTGCCCGGGAGGCGCTCCTGCGTGCGGATGTAGATCTCGATCGCGATCTCGCCCGCGGGTTCGATGCGCAGCCCGAAGAACTTCTTGCGCAGACCTCGGTCGTAGCGCTGGGCGATCGCGAATTCGCGCTCCACCGCGACAGCGACCTCCTCGCTCCCGGGGAAGGAACGGATCACCGTCTCGTAGTCGTAGAGCGCCTTGAACTCGTCGCCCCGCGCGGTTTTGGCGTCTCCCCGGAGGCGGTAAGCCAGCGGGAGGAAGGGGTTGCGCGTGTTCTCGTACTCGCGGATGAAGTCGGAGAGCACCGACACCGCTTCGCCGTTGCGCCCGTCGGCAATGAGCCGCGTCGCGTCGGCGATGCGCGCTTCGTCCGAACCCGGTTCGGGCGCCGCGCCTTCGACCCAGCCCCCTTCGTCGAGCGTGTAGGTCTGTGACTGTGCGCGCGCGAGCGGCGACGCGATCAGCGACAGAGCAAGCAGCGCAAGCAGGAGGGGGAGCCGGGTCATCGAGCGGGAGAATACACGATCGTCAGCGCCTGCGCGGGTTGCGCGCCCCTCGGCGGCCGCGTTTGCTGAGATCATCGCCGGACTCGCCGGGACCGTCCGGATGGTCGTGCGCGTGCTGGTCGTCGTGGCCACCAAGGTCGTGGTCGTCGTCGCCGTCCATCGGCCCGTCCCAGTCCTCAACGGTCGACCCGTCGGGGATGCGCGCGAAGATCAACTTGCCCGCGCTGGTCTGGAGCGAGGTCGCGACCACAAGGTCAACGGTCTTGCCGACATACGCGCGGCCGTTCTCGGCGACGATCATCGTGCCGTCTTCAAGGTAGCCCACGCCCTGATCGGGTTGCTCGCCCGGCTTGATGATCGCGACGCGGAGCCGTTCACCGGGGATGAACGACGGCTTCATCGCGAGGGCGACATCGTTGAGGTTGATGACCGTCACGCCGTGGATCTTGCCGACGCGCGCGAGCCCGATGTCCGTGGTGACCAGCGAGCCGGAGAGTTGGCGGGCCAGTTCGACGAGCATCTGATCGACGCTCTTACCCGGGACCGGTGTCTCGTCGACGGAGACATCGAGCCGGGGGGAGCGCTGCATTTTGCCCACGAGTTCGAGGCCTCGACGCCCGCGGGTCCGCTTGAGTCGCTCCGAGGAGTCGGCCAGCGCCTGAAGTTCGGCGATCACGAACCGGGGGATGACCACCGGGGACTGGATCAGGCCGGTTTCGGCGGCGTCGAGGAGGCGGCCGTCGATGAGGACGGAGGTGTCGAGCAGCAGGGGCCGCACGCCGCGCGTCTGCTTGGCGAACTCGACATACGGGATGACGAGTCGGAAATCGTCCTGCGTCTGGAGGACGATGGAGACGCCCAGATAGCAGAACGCGACGCCGAAGAGCACCTTGATGGTGTTGACGATGCGGTCGCCCTCGAGTTCGTAGATCTGCGCGAGCAGGTCGATGACGAGGCCGATCGCCAACGCCGCCAGCACGCCGGCCAGCAAACCGAGGAACACGCCCGAGAGCGTGGCGATCTTCTTGCCCGGTGTCAGGATGTCGAGAGCGAGGAAGCCCAGCGCCACGGCGAGCCCGAACACGAAGACGAACTGCCACCCCTTGATGAGGAGGTCTTCCCAACTGTTCGTCGAAGGGTTCTGGTTGGCGCCCAGGTCGATGATGTAGAAGGTGATGACCACCAGCACGAGCGCCACGAAGGCGACTCGCAGGATGCGCAGGAGTGTGCGTCGCCCCTGGAGTTCCGGATCGATGTACTTCGCCTTGCGCGATTCAGCGGAAGAATGCTCTGACATCGCAGGAAGTGTAGCCGGAGGGGCGGTTGGCCACCTCTCGGGGCCGATTTGCCTTCGGCGACGCGAGGGAGGACGCCTACACTCACGGCCCTGAACGCCCTTCGGTTGACGGCCGGGCCCGGTGCGCGGGCAGCCCGTGAACCTGGTCAGAGCCTGACCGCAGCAGCCATAAGCGGCCGTTGTCCGGCGCCGCCGGTGTCCTGGCCGTC
>CAYGLT010000020.1:0-10368 GCA_964350875.1 uncultured Phycisphaeraceae bacterium
CTTCGTGAGGAGACGGCGCGTGGGTCGTTCTCGCGCGTCTCGCGGCTGACGCCCGCGCAGTGATTGAGGGCGGCGAGGGCCGCATCCTGCGCCAGAATTGAGTCGAAAGGCCTGAACGATCGTGACGGGGCGGCGTCCGAGAGGGCGTCGCCTCTTTTCTGTTGATGAAGGAAGGGGTCGAACAAAATCTCGGCCCCGGGAAAACCCTTGGGTGGATGGCCGGTTGATACTGTTGGGCTGTGCGGATGACCGATCAGCGATGAACGACATGACGCGACGACGCTCTCATCACGCGGTGCTGTGCGGTGCGCTTCTGGGCGCCGCGATCGCGTGGGGGGCTGGGTGTGAGCGGTTCGCGGGCGAGGAGCAGGCCGAGGAAGTCTCGCTTGCCGAGCCTCGCGCGGTGGTGAAGTACGCCGAGGCGTGGCTGAGCCCGATCGAGATCCGTGTGAGGTCGGTGGGCACGACGCGCGCGGTGGACGCGGTGACGGTGACGAGCGAGGTATCGGGACGCATCGAGTCGATCGGGTTCCGGGACGAGGAGGTCGTCGATCGGGGGCAGGTGCTGGCGGAGTTGGACTCCGCGCTGGCGCGGGCCGACCTGAACGCGATGAAGGCGCGGCTGGAGCGGATCCGGCTGCAATACCAGCGGACGCTGGACGCCTTCCGGGCGGGCGCGAGCAACCAGAGCGAGGTGGACAACGCGAGGACGCAACTCGCGGAGGCGGAGGCGGAGGTCGAGCGCGGCGAGCGGGTGGTCGAGGATCACACGGTGCGCGCGCCGTTCGAGGGCAGGGTCGGTCGTCGGCTGGAGAGCGTCGGGGCGTTGGTGAATCCGGGCGACGCGATCGCGCAGCTGCGCACGGTCGATCCGATGGAGGTCGTGTTCTCGGCGCCGGAGGTCTACCTGGCGGCGATGAAGGTCGGCGCGAGGGTCGAGGCGGAGTCGCGGGCGTTCCCGGGGCGCGTCTTCGAGGGCGCGCTGAAGGTGACGGGCTCGACGGTGGACGCCGCCACGCGCACGGTCGAGGTGTACGCGACAGTGGCGAACGCCGACGGCGCGCTGAGGCCCGGGATGTTCCTGAGCGTCGAGGTGATCGTGGGCGAGAAGCCCGAGGCGGTGCTGATTCCCGAGAGCGCAATTGTCCGCGAGGGCGCGCGGGCGGATGTGTTCGTGATCCGCGACGGCCGCGCCGTTCGCACGCGGGTCGAACTTGGCGAGCGGACTCCGGGGATCGTTGAGGTTGTCGAGGGCGTGTCGGCGGGCGACCGCGTGGTGACGCAAGGGCTCCAGCGGATCCGCGACGGGATTCTGGTGGACGCGACCGTGGACGACGGGCTGGAGGCGCTGGGCGTGAAGGTCGGCGCGGCGCTGGGCGAGCAGCCTGGATGGACTGGCGTGTTCGCCGAGCGGTACGACCGGGCGGGCGCACAGGAAGAATCACAGCAGAGGTTGGCGGGCGCTCGCGCGGAGCAAGCGGATGTCGTTCGTGGCGAGGTCGGCGCGGAGGCCGCGCCGGGCGGGGCCACGGGATCGGGGCGCTGAATGAGACTCTCGATCGTCTCGGTGAAGCGGCCGGTCTTTGCGGGCGTGTTGAGCGTCGTGCTGGTGGTGCTCGGGATCGCATCGCTCATGCGACTCGAAGTGCGCCAGTACCCGGAGGTTGATTCGCCGGTCGTGTCGGTGAGCACCTCGTACCGCGGGGCGTCGGCGGATGTGGTGGACGCGGAGATCACGAAGCGGCTGATCGATCGCTTGAGCGGCATCGAGGGCGTTCGGACGATCGAATCGCGGAGCACCGACGGCGAATCGCGCATCGATGTGGAGTTCATGCTCAGCCGCGATCTTGATCTGGCGGCGGCGGATGTGCGCGACGCGATCTCGGCGGTGCGCGAGGATCTTCCACAGGATGTGATCGACCCGGAGGTGCGCAAGTCGAGCAGCGACTCGAGCCCGATCATGTGGATCAGTCTGACCAGCGACACGCTGAACGCGCTGGAGTTGACGGACTATGTGGACCGCGTGCTGGCGGAGCGGATCTCGCTGCTCGACGGCGTGTCGCGGGTGCGGATGGGCGGCGAGCGGCGGTACGCGATCCGTGTGTGGCTCGACCGGCAGGCGATGGCGGCGCGCGGGGTGACGGTCGACGATGTTGCGCAGCGGCTCGAGGCGGAGAATGTGGAACTCCCCGCGGGGCGGATCGAGAGCAAACTGCGCGAGTTCTCGGTGCGCGCGATGTCGCGACTGACGGAGCCCGAACAGTTCGAGCGGCTGGTGATCCGGGGGGACGGCGTCCAGCGCGTGCGGCTCGGCGATGTGGCGCGGATCGAGATGGCCGCGGACGACGATCGAACCGGCTTCTCGGTGAACGGGAAGACCTCGATCTCGCTGGGGATCGTGCGTCAGAGCAACGCGAACACGGTGGATGTGGCGAACGCGGTGCGCGAGGAGGTCGAGCGGATCAGGCCGACGCTTCCGGCGGGTGTGCAGATGCGGGTCGCGACGGACGATTCGATCTTCGTGCGCGAGTCGATCAAGGAGGTCGCGAAGACGCTGCTGATCGCCGTTGCGCTGGTGGTGCTGGTGATCGTGGTGTTCATCGGCTCGGTGCGCGCGACGCTGATCCCCGCGGTGGCGATCCCGGTGTCGGTGCTGGGCGCGATGGTGGTGCTGTACGCGCTGGGGTTCTCGATCAATGTGCTGACGCTGCTCGCGGCAGTGCTGGCGATCGGGCTGGTGGTGGATGACGCGATCGTGGTGCTGGAGAACATCGAGCGGCGCATGCGCGCGGGGGAGCGGCCATTGGTTGCTGCGGCGAACGGGGCGAGAGAGGTCGGGTTCGCGGTGATCGCGACGACCGTGGTGCTGGTCGCGGTGTTCGTGCCGCTGAGTTTCCTCACGGGGAAGGTCGGGCGGCTGTTCACGGAGTTCGGGATCACGATGGCGGCGGCGGTGATCTTCTCGAGTTTCGTGGCGCTGACGATCGCGGTGGCGATGTGCTCGCAACTGCTCAGGCCGCGCGTGAAGAAGGACGGCGCGCCGAAGCGTCGCGGGCCGATCGGGCGGGCGATCGACTCGGTTGTGGGCGTGACGATGCGCGGCTACCGCGCGCTGCTCTCGCTCACCATCCGGTTGCGCTGGGTCGCCGCGCTGATTGCGCTGGCGATCGGGGGCGGGGCGTACTGGTTCTTCGTGAACCTGCCGAAGGAGTTGACGCCCACGGAAGATCAGGGCGTGATCTACATCAGCGTCGAAGGGCCGCAGGGCTCTTCGCTGGAGTACACCGCCGAGCAGGTGGCGCTGGTGGAGGAGTTGCTGATCCCGTACTGGGGGCCGGGGGGAGTGGGTGATAACTCGGAGGGCGGGCCGCTCGATCGCGTGATCACGATCCTGTCGCCCGGTTGGGGCGGCGCGAGCGGGGTGAACACGGCGCGGATCATCGCACGCACGCTCCCTTGGAACGAGCGGACGGTCTCGCCCATCGACATGATGAACGACCTTGCGCCGAAACTGGCGAAGATCCCCGGCGTGCGCGCATCGGCGTACCTGCCCGCGGGTCTGGGGATACGAGGGAACGGGCAGCCGATCCAGTTCGCGATCGGTGGTCCGGACTTCGAGACGGCGCGCGCGTGGGCGGACACGATCGTGGCGGAGGTCGAGAACGAGCCGATGTTCCGCGATTTGCGCGCGGACTTCGAAGCGAACACGCCGCAACTCGCGGTGGGGATTGATCGCGAGCGCGCGATCGATATTGGCGTGGATGTGGCGGCCATCGGCCGCGCGATGCAGACCTTCCTGGGCGGGCGCGAGGTGACGGAGTTCTTCGATCGCGGGGAGTCGTACCGAGTGCTCTTGCAGGCGGACCCGGCGGATCGCTCGTCGCCGCGTGATCTGTCGGACATCTACGTGCGCAGCACGACGAGCGGGCAACTGATCCCGCTCTCGAGCGTGGTGACGCTCGAGGAGCGCGGCACGGTGCACGAACTTCGGCGTGTGAACCGCGTTCCCTCGGTGCTCATCACGGGCTCGCTTGGCGAGGGGTACGCGCTGGGCGAAGCGCTCGACCGGCTTGAAGAGGTTGTCGCGGAGCGGCTGCCGGCGGGAGCGACGGTGAACTATCTGGGAGAGTCGCTCGAGTACCGCGACTCGTCGTTTCAGTTGTACATCACCTTCGGGATGGCGCTGGTCTTGGTGTACCTTGCGCTGGCGGCGCAGTTCGAGAGCGTGGTGCATCCGTTCACGATCATGGTGAGCGTGCCGCTTGCGGTGACGGGCGGGCTGGCGGCGTTGTGGTTCACGGGCGCATCGCTGAACATCTACAGCCAGATCGGGCTGATCCTGCTGATCGGGCTGATGGCGAAGAACGGCATCCTTATGGTGGAGTTCGCGAATCAGTTGTCGCGTCAGGGGATGTCGCCGCGTGAGGCGGCGATCGAGGCGGCGACGGTGCGGTTGAGGCCGATCCTGATGACGGCGATCAGCACGATCCTGGGCTCACTGGCGTTGGTGTTCGCGAGCGGCGCGGGGGCGGAGGGTCGACGCGCGATCGGCGAGGTGATCGTGGGGGGGATGGGCTTCGCGACGCTGCTCACGCTGTTCGTGATCCCGGCGCTGTATGTGCTGCTGGCGCCGCTGACACGGTCGGGCGATCCGGTGGAGGCGCGGTTCGAGCGGCAGATGGCGGACCACGAGGCGGGGCGTGGTGGCGTGGCGGCCGCGCCGGCCGGGGCGTGAGCGGCGCGGGTTCTGTATCCTGCGCGGATGACACGAATCCCGTTGATGGTGAGCCTTGTTTCGTCGGTTGCCGTGCTCGCGGGGTGCGCTCACTCGCGTGACAGTGCGGGAGTGGTGCGGCCCATCGTCGAGACAACTCCGGTGCGCACATCGGGCGACGCCGCGGACGACATCGCGATCTGGGTAAACTCTGGCGATCCTGCGCAGAGCAGGATCATCGGGACGGACAAGCAGCGCGGGCTGATCGTGTACACGCTCGATGGCGAGGTTGTGCAAGAGGTCACGGGCGGGCGTATCAACAATGTCGATCTGATCGAGGGGTTTGAACTCGGCGGGGAGCGAGTGGCGGTGGTCGCGGGATCGGACCGCAACGGGAATTCGATCGCGCTGTTCGTGGTTGATGCGCGGACGGGGACGCTGCGTCCGATCTCGGCGCGGGTGATCGGCGTGGAAGGGGGCGCCGTGTACGGGCTGTGCATGATGCGCAGCGCGACGAGCGGCGAGTCGTATGTGTTCGTGACGACGACGGCGGACGAGATCCAGCAATGGCGGTTGTTCGAGCGCGGCGGGTCGATCGACGCGGAGTTGAAGCGCCGGTTCTCGGTGGGCGGGCACGCGGAGGGGATGGTCGCGGATGCGGAGCACAACGCGCTGTTCGTTGCGGAGGAGGATGTGGGGATCTGGCGCTACGAAGCGGAGCCGGCGTGGGTGCTGACGGGGCGCGGCGAGGGGCACGAGGAGATGAGCGCGAGCGAGTCCGGGCCGCGGATCATGGTGGCGCAGGTGGGTCGCGACGCGCTGGCGGCGGATGTCGAGGGGTTGGCGCTGTACCGGACGACGGGGGGCGGGGGGTATCTGATCGCGGCGAACCAAGGCGATGACACTTTCGCGGTGTTCGGGCGCGCGTCGCCGCACCGGTACATCGGGTCGTTCACGATCGCCGGATCGAGTGGGATCGATGCGGTGAGCGGCACGGACGGTGTGGAGGCGAGTTCCGCGGTGCTGGGCGCGAGGTTCCCGCGCGGGATCGTGGTGGTGCAGGACGATCGGAACGAGGGGGGCAATCAGAACTTCAAGATCGTGCCCTGGGAGCGCGTGGAGGCGGCGATCGGCATGGTCACTCGATGAGGGGTCGTCGGCGTCGCCGATGCGTCGATGGACGACGGGGCGTCCTCGCCTGCGGGCCGGGGAGCGGGAATCTGGGTGGAGTTGCCCGACCGGGAGAAGGGGGATATGGCCTATCGGATCGGAACCCCGAGCGAGCGGGCGGCGTATCGAGAGGACGCACTCGGTGCTTTCAGTCGGGTCGCGGGCAGGTCGTCAGCGGGGGATACATCTGTTATCCTTCATCCTGAGTCGTCCTGAGCCCGCAGGCGCCTGAGAAATCCGCGGTTCGTGGTCGGCCTGATGTCCGTCGGTTTGCGTGATCGGTCGGGCAGGTCGGTCGGGAACAGATTGTCAGGGCGCCGAATGACCGGCTCGGCGTCGCCATTCGGGGTAACCCCGTCGAGATGAAGGGGAGTAGTCAGATGAACGGAAACAGCATGCACACACCACGAGACAGGCGAAACGCGGCGCGCGTCCTCACGGCGGCCGTTGGAATCGCGGCTGCCGCGGGGCTGGCGAGCCCGGCGTTCGCGGTCGGCGAAGGCACGATCTTCATTTGTAACGGCGCGTCCACCACCTTCCCGGCGTGCCCGTGGTACGAGGGGCAGGGGCCGATCCTGACGCAGGTGCTGGACGATCCGATGATCTTCGGCTCCCGCGCGGTCATCGGCGTGGTCTCGGGTCTGCTTCCCCCCGTGCGGTTCGAAGGCGAGCCGGCGACCCAGGTCGACCACGAGGCCTTCCGCGCGATGGACGGCACCTCTCGCGTGCTCGTCGGCATCATCGGCGGCGCATACGGGAACGGTCGTTCGGCCACCGATGTCCCCAGCGAGGCCGAACTGGTTCTCCAGCGACAGGCCGGCGGCGTGCTGGCGACCGCGCTGGGCAACGGCGACGCACTCCTCGGGAATCCCGGTCCCTCCACCACGATTCCGGCCGGCGACACCACGCAGGGCGTGGCGCCGCTCGCGCGTGCGATCGTCTCGTCCGTGGCGGGTTCGATCACCGGGTCGAACGAAGCGCCCCAGTTCGAGACCGAACTCAGCGGCTTCACGAACTCCATGCTCATCATGGCCAACCCGGTCGTGGCTCAGCAGTTCGCGTCGGCCTACCCCGACACGAACGGCGATGGCGTGCCCGATGTGGTCGTCGCGGATGTCATCGTCGCCGATGTGGCTGAGGGTGGCGACCTCGCGGGCGAGGGCTTCCTGCCCCGCGTCGCGGACGGCATCGTCTTTGACTTCGATGTGTGCGTGGTCGCCCCGACCGGCGACGACGCCGATGCGCCGGTCCCGATCGAGGACCGTCAGCAGTTCATCTTCAACCGTTCGCTCTACGCTCCGGCGTCGGGCTACAACGTGATCGCCGTCGGCGCCGAGGACCTGCCTCCCGGCGCGACCAACGACAACGGCGCGTGCATCCGCGAGTACTCGTCCTCGTGGTTCGAGTCCGGCCGCGGCTTCCTTCGCGCACGCAACTACGGGCAGGCCGATCCCAACAGCCCCGTCGGCTTCCAGGAAATCGCCGGCGCCCGCGTCGGTCCGACCGTCGTCGCGCCTGGCACGAAACTGCGTATCCCCGACACGACGGCGGACAACGCGTATGTGCGTCCGCTGAACATCTGTGAACTCCTCGAGCCGCCCGGCACGGGCGGCCCGGTCGGTGATCCGCCGCCGGACGACCTCGGCAAGAGCACGCGGTACGCGGCGGGGTATGTCGCCGGCGCAATCGCGCTGGTGCAGGACGCGTACAAGGGCCTTCACGAGGCGCGCCCGGGCACCTTCCGCCACGAGCGCGTCCCGGCGCTGAGCATGAACGCGCTGCTGATGAACAGCGCTCGCCGCGCTAACTTCGTGTCCTGCTGGACCAACCAGTCGGACTTCTACGAGGGCGACGAAGGCGAGAATGTGGCGCCGCTGGGCAACTGTGAGCCCTACGACGCCGATGTCACCCAGCAAGCGCTCGATTCCTCGATCGGCGCCGGTCTGCTCGATGCGGCCGCGCTCCACGAGAACTTCCAGGGTCGTGCGCAGAACGACGAGGACGGCGACCTGCTCCAACTCGCGACGATGGATGTCGCGACGACTCTGCGCGACCGCCCGCTCGTGCGTATCCCGCCCAGCGTCGGTCTGAGCGTGTTCGGCGGCGCCGGTTTCGGCGGCGGCGGCCCCGCCGGCGGGATCGGGGATGTCGATCCCCCGCTCGGCGGCCCGTCGCGTCCCCCGAACATCGGCGATCCCGGCACCGTGCCCCCGAACTGGCCGATCCGCATCCTGCGCCCGCGCAGCAACCGCAACTTCGAGAACCCCGCGACCATCTTCACCCGCTCGGCGATCCCCGTGTCGTCGATCGGCTGGGACATCGCGCGGCTCGGCGTCGGCTACATCGACTATGTGATCACCTCGATCATCTCGGCGGGTGACACCTTCACCGTGACCCTCGCGTTCAACCGTCTCCAGCGCATCGACTGGCCGAATGTCCTCGCGGGTGAGACCCTCCCGCTGGACATCCGCGACGCGGAAGTCGACATCGAGTACGAGGACATCAACCTCCTGCTCTTCACCGCCGACTCGTCGGGCAACCCGCAGGCTCAGATCGGCCGCTCGGCGACCGAGTGGGACAACCGCGAACTCATCTACTTCAACGCCACGATCGAGGACGGCCCGGGCGGCATGCCCGTCACCGGTCGCTACCTCATGCGTGTCGAGTGGGAAGAGCGCAAGTACGACCGCTTCCTGCGCCTCTTCGCCGCCGACACCGAGTTCGGTCTCGCGTGGCGTCAGGAGCCCGTCGAGCAGCTCGGCGGCGGTCCGGGCGGCCTGTTCGCCCCGATGGCCGGCGATGTCAACATCGACGGCGTCGTGGACATGGCCGACATGAACGCGGTGCTCCAGAACTTCGGTCAGATGAACTTCAACGCGGACGCCAACAGCGACGGCGTCGTGAACTTCGCCGACCTGAGCCTCGTCCTGGCGAACTTCGGCCGCTCCGGCCCGTCGCTCGCCTCGGCCGAGTAAGCAAGGCCGACCGACAACCAACGCCCACCAAGGCCCGCGAGGATTGTTCCTTGCGGGCCTTTCTCATTGCGCCGGGCTCTCAGGGGCTGTCGCCTTGCTGCGGCCGGTTGGCTCGGTTCCTACCATCCGCCCCATGATCGATCTCAAACTCCTGCGTGACGACCCAGAGCGGTTCGCCGACGGCGCCCGGAAGAAGGCCGTGCGCGTCGACATCGACCGCATCCTCGACCTCGACAAGCGTCGCCGCGAGGCCCTGACGGAACAAGAGAACCTGCGCGCCGAGCAGAACCGCCTCGCGAAGGAAGCGGGCCCGAAGATGGGCCAGTTGATGGCGGAGGGCAAGAAGGCCGACGCCGCGCGCCAGGCGGAGATCGCGAAGGAGGTCGAGGAACTGCGGTCGCGGCCCGCGGCGCTGAAGGGCAAGATCCAGGACCTCGACATCATCATTCAGGCGGTCGAGCCGGAACTGCACAAACTGCTGCTCGAAGTGCCCCAGCCGCCGGACCCGGATGTGCCCGTCGGGAAGGGTTCGGAAGACAATGTGCAGATCCGCGTGTGGAACCCTCCCGAGAAGGACGGGCTCCCGGCGTTCGATGTGTCCAAGTCGTTCGAGTCTCAGCGCGGGTTCAAGCCGAAGAACCACATCGAACTGATGACCATGCACGGGATGGTCGACTTCGAGCGCGGCGTGAAGATCGCCGGCTCGCGCTCGTACCTGCTCACCGGGTGGGGCGCGCGTCTGCACTTTGCGGCGCTGCGCTACGCGATGGACTTCATGGCCAACAACCACGGGTTCACGCCCGTGAATGTGCCGGTGCTCGCGCGCGAGGAGGCGCTGATCGGCACGGGCTTCTTCCCGGGCGGCCGCGAGCAGGTGTACCGCCTCGACGAGAAGGAGCGCGGCGGGCAGGACCTGTTCCTGACCGGCACGGGCGAGGTCTCGCTGATGGCGATCCATCAGGACGAGATCCTGGATGAGGACACGCTGCCGCGCAAGTACACGACGGTGTCGACCTGCTTCCGCCGCGAGGCGGGCGCCGCGGGCCGTGACACGGCGGGTCTGTACCGCGTGCACCAGTTCGACAAGTGCGAGCAGGTGGTGATCTGCCGCCCGGACGAGGCCGAGAGCCGCGCGTGGCACGCGAAGATGATCGGGTATGTGGAGGAGATCCTGCAATCGCTCCACCTGCCTTACCGCTTGCTCCAGTGCTGCACGGGTGATCTGGGCGTGAAGAACGCGGACATGATCGACCTCGAGTCGTGGATGCCCGCGCGTGTGGAGTCGGGGGGCGATGAGAACAACCCCGGCGCGTACGCCGAGACGCACAGCGCATCACGCCTGTACGACTACCAGTGCCGCAGATTGAACATGCGTGTGCGCGGCGGCGACGGCAAGCCGGTGATCGCGCACTCGCTGAACAACACGGTGCTGGCGAGCCCGCGCATTCTGATCCCGCTGGTGGAGAACCATCAGCAGAAGGACGGATCGATCGTGATCCCGCCCGTGCT
>CAYGLT010000020.1:10468-11875 GCA_964350875.1 uncultured Phycisphaeraceae bacterium
TGCGCGGCCGCGCCCGGTGCTTGCGCCCCGGGCTCTGATCAGAGTCGCGTCCGTGCGCCGCTGGTTGAACACAGTTCAACCAGTGTGATCAACAACCAAAGCACGGGTTGAGCGATGCTCAACCCGTGGCACACGCGTTCGTCGTTGCTTCGGGCGTTACGCCAGGATTTCGAGGATCTCGAAGCGCTTGACGCCGCGGGGCGCGTCGACGCGGACGACATCGCCGACGCGTGACTTCATGAGGGCTTCGCCCATGGGGCTGGAGACGGAGACTTCGACGAAGTCGAGGGCGACATTGCCCGAGGGCTCACCGACGAGTTTGTAGAGGTCGTCGTCGCCGCGGTCGAGGTCTTTGAGGCGCACGGTGGAGCCGATGAAGACGATGTCCTCCATGCCTTCCTGCTTGTCGACGACGCTGGCTGAGGAGAGGCGTTCCTCGAGGCGGCGGACCTCGGCCTCGTTCATGGCCTGGTCTTCGCGTGCGGCGTGGTAGTCGCCGTTCTCCTTGAGGTCGCCGAGGGCGCGGGCTTCCTCGATGCGCTTGGCGATCTCCGGGCGCGCCTTCTTGAGTTCGGCGAGTTTCGCGGTGAGCGATGCGTGCTCGTCGGGCGTGAGGAATTCCATCGGGGGCGTCCGCGTCTAAGGAGGAAATCGGTCGGAAGAAAGAACAACCGGGGCGCGTGCGGGACGCGTCCCGGTGAGGTGTTGACGATCGGGTGGATCTTAGCCCCGGTGGGCGGAGGGGGCCGGGGACGGGGTCTTCGCGAGGTCCATCACGACGGCGATGAGCCAGAGGGCGGCAGCGACAAAGAGCGGGAGGATCACGAGTTCCCAGGTGAGGGCATCGGGATACGGCGCGCGGGACGAGGGGAATCGCGCGATGGCGAAGGGCGAGGAGACGGGGGAGGAGAGCAACGCCGCACGCCAGCCGGTGGGGGGGACATCGGCGCCGGCGCTGGTGGCGCGCGAGGCGATGAGCAGGGCGATGATCGGACCGATCGCGGCGAGCGCGAGGCAGAGGAACATCCAGAGCGCGCGCGAGGTTGCGGCGCGTACGCGTCCGGCGATGGCGACGATCCCGCCGTAGAGGAAGGTCCACGAGACGAGCGAGAGACACAGCGCGACGACGGTTGCGCCGGTCCACTTGGTCAGGAAGCCCATAGGCCCGAGGATGGCGGCCGAGGGCGCGAGGACGATAACGAGATCGACGGCTGCGGCGCGGCTGGCGAAGCGCGGCGGGAGTTGACTCAGGCGAAGGAGCGGCCAGACGACCACGACGCCGACCTGGATGAGCGCGAGGAGCGTCACGCACGAGTAGCGGATCTGTTCGATGTCGAACGACCAGCGCGACGCGGGCGTGAAGAGCGCGAGGATGCAGGCGGCGAGGAGGTAGCAGGACCAGAGGAG
>CAYGLT010000020.1:11975-38825 GCA_964350875.1 uncultured Phycisphaeraceae bacterium
CGGGCGATTTTCTCGGCGGCGCGGGTCTCGCCCGGTCTTTCCTCGCCCGGCGCTGCGCCCCAGACGACGAGGGAGCCGGTGTCGGTGACGATGGCGAGGCGTGCGCGGTTGTCGTAGTCACGCGCGTCGATGCCGGCGATCTGCCGGGAGATTTGCGGCGTGGTCGCGAACGCGCGGCGGAGTTGCGCGAGCAGCGCGAGGGAGGCGTCAACATCGCCGCCCCTCCAGCGCTTGCCGTAGGCGAAACCTTGCGCGGCGTTCTCGGGCGGTCCGAACTTCGGGTTGATGATGACGGGGATGGTCGGGCCGGCGCCGCCCGCGGTGTAGGAGAGGGGGAGGAGCTCGCCGTTGGCGCTGACGAGGTGGTCGCGATCACCGACGCGGACTGCGGCGAAGGGGGCGCGCCACTCGCCGCGCACGCGGATGACATTGTTCGCGAGGCGTCGGATTTCGATGTCGCGCGAGAACCAGCCGGACGCTTCGAGCGCGATGCGGAGGGATTCGAGCGAAGTGCGGTCGAAGACATCGGGCGAGACGGTCTGCGCGACGAGGTGCTCGAGGCGTCGGCGTTCGCTGGCGGGGAGCCAGGTGTCGTTGGGATCGGTGGCGCCGGCGAGGCGCGGGTACTCGATGCGCGCGGTCACCGGGTCGGCGCGGAGTGTGGAGACGCGCTCCATGAGGGGCGCGGCGCCTGCGAGGGCGGTCACGAAGAGGCCGACCCACACGAGCGTGAGCGCGAGGTTGGAGAGGCGCCTGGGCTGGGCGAACCACGAGAACGATCCGGCGAGGTTCGCCATGAACCCGGGGCCGGACTTGGACTTCTTCTTCGAGCGCGATTTCGCCTTGGCCATCTGGAACGCCTCCTTGCGTTGACGGAAGTCGAGGTTGAGCAGTCTACAGCGCGGCGTGGGTGTGCCGCTGATCGCGGAGCGCGCAGCGCACGATCGTCGCGCAGAGCGCGGGCATGTCGAGTCCGATGTGTTTGGCGGCCATCGGGACGAGCGAGTGGTCGGTGAACCCGGGCATGGTGTTGATCTCGAGCAGGACGGGGACGATGCGGCCCCGATCGTTCGGCTCGTTCGGAAGGATGAAGTCGGCGCGGGCGAGGTGGCGCACGCCGATCGCGTTCGCGAGGGTCAGCGTGGCGCGCTGGATCTCGTGCGCGACATCGAAGTCGATTTCCGGCTCGACGACATACCGCGTGTCGTTGCGCAGGTACTTGGCGTCGAAGTCGTAGAACCCGTCCTTGGGCGTGATCTCGATGAGCGGGAGCGCGGAGAGCCCGTGGTCGTTCTCGAGCACGCCCGCGGTGAGTTCGCGGCCTGCGATGAAGGGCTCGATGATCGCGGGCTTGCCGCTCTTCACGGTGGTGATGTGCGCGGCGTCCCACTGCTCGCGCGTGCGGCAGATGTAGAGACCGACGGTCGAGCCCTCGAAGTTGGGTTTGATGACGAGCGGGAGCGCGATGGGCGGCTCGGTGTCGCGCGGGTTGAAGACCGCGCCGCCCGGCACGAACAGCCCCGCGCGGGCGGCGGCGAGTTTGGTCGCGAGTTTGTCCATCGCGCGGCGCGAAGCGCGCGACGCGGAGCCGACATACGGGCGGCCGTCTGTTTCGAGGAGGTCTTGCATCGGGCCGCCCTCGCCCCACGGGCCGTGGAGCGCGGGCCAGACGATGTCGCCCGGGAGCGAGCGGAGTTCGTCGATCGTGATGCGGTCGATGACGCGTTGCTCGGCGCGGAACTCACCCGACTCATTGAGCGCGCGCGTGACGGCGTCGGCGCTTTTGAGGGAAACATCGCGCTCGGCGTCGGGACCGCCCGCGAGCACGAGGACCGTCTGGGGTGCGGTCAAGCGATGGACCCGTTGGTGTCGCCGCGCCTCCAGACGACGATCTCGGGTTCGAGCGAGACCTCGTGCTTCTCCGCGACGCGCTGCTGGATGGCGCCGATGAGGTTCAACACATCGGCGGCGGTGGCTTTGGCCTTGTCCACGACGAGGAAGTTCGCGTGGACCTGGCTGACCGAAGCGCCGCCGACGGAGAAGGTCTTGAGCCCGGCCTTGTCGATGAGGCGCCCGGCGCTGACGCGCTCCATCTCGCCCGTGTTGGGGTCGCGCATGACGGGGTTCTTGAAGGCGCAGCCGGCGGAGTGCTCGGCCATGGGCTGCGAGCCCTTCTTGTACGCCATGATCTCCTTGAGGCGCTCGCGGAGCGAGAACTGATCGGGCGCCATGTGGAGTTCGAGTTCGACATCGGTGACCACGGCGCCGCGGAATCCCTTGCGGTACTCGAATCCGATCTCGTCGCGCGTGAGCGTGACGCGTGCGCCGTCGGGCTTGATGGCGTGGACGGTGCGCACGGAGTCGGCGATCTGACCGAAGGCGCCGCCCGCGTTCATGGCGACGGCGCCGCCGATGGTGGCGGGGATGCCGGCGAGGGATTCGAGACCCGTCAGGCCGCGTCGGACGGATTCGGTGACCATTTCCATGAGGCGTGCGCCGCCCTGCGCGTGGACGGTGAACGCCTGCCGCGGCGAGGCGGCGGCGGTGTCGGGCCAGTCGACCGAGGCCATGCCGCTGAGCGAGATGACGAGGCCGTCCACGCCTTCGTCGGCGACGAGCAGATTTGCGCCGTCGCCCAGCACGCGGATGGGTCGGATGTTCTGCGCGCGGGCCCAGGCGAGGAGGGCGGCGAGTTCGTCGGCGCTGCGCGGCTCGGCGTAGAGGTCGGCGGCGCCGCCGACACCGAACCAGGTGTCGATGGGCACGCCCGTGCGCACCTGGCACGGCGCTGTGGCTATGGGAGTCTGCATGTCCGGCTCCGCATCCATTCGGGGGTCGGGGGAGAGTTGCTGGGTGAGTTCAATGATTCGCGGTCGCGGGGCTTCCGGCTCCAAGAAATCCGCGGCCCACCTGCCAGACCGGGCCGGCGCCCATGACGACGAGCAGGTCGCCCGGTCGGCACATGACTTCGAGTTGCTCGACGATGGCCTCGAAGGGGTAGAGGTGCATGGCCTGGATGTTGCGCTTGCGAAGGCGGTCAACGAGGTCTGCGGCGCTGACGCGGGCTTTCTCGATCTCGCTGTCTCGCACAAAGTAGATATGCGGGACGACGACGACATCCGCCTGGCTGAACGCCTGCGCGAATTCTTCGAGAAGAAAGCGTGTGCGGCTGTGCTGGTGGGGCTGGAAGACGCAGATGAGGCGCCCGCCGTGGACCTCGGGGCGTTCGAAGTCGCGCAGGGCGCGGAGGGTGGTGTCCACCTCGGTGGGGTGGTGGCCGTAGTCGTCGTAGACGCGCACGCCGCGGTGCTCGCCGAGGAACTGGAGGCGCCGGTCGAGGCCCTTGAAGTTGGAGAGCGCGTCGGCGGCCTTCTTGGGATCGGCGCCGAGGTAGGTCGCGAGTACGCATGCGACGGCGGAGTTGAACGCGTTGTGCTCGCCCGGCATGGGCAGGATCCATCCGGCGACGGCCTGACGGTGGTGGTGGAGGACGACGCGGCGAGTCTCGCTGTCGTACTCGATCACCCAGTCGGCGGCGGGGGCGAAGCCGATGGTCTCGATCTCGGCGCGCACGCCCGCGGTGACTTCGCGGCGGTGCGCGTTGTCGTGCCCGATGAGGAGTTTGCCTCCCTCCTCGGCGGGGGGGAGGAGCATCGCGAACTCGCGGAAGGCCTGCACGACGGCGTCGAGCGAGCCGTAGATGTCGAGGTGGTCGGCCTCAACGCTGGCGATCGACGCGATGGTGGGGCGGAGGTTGTGGAACGAGCGATTGAACTCGCAGGCCTCGGCGAGCAGCGCGCCCGGGCGGCCCTGGAGCGCGCCGGTCGGGATCGTCGGCGCGCCGAGGTGGAAGCCGGTGGGCGTTTTCTCGTCGGGGGAGAGTTGTGCACACCCGGCGCCGACGATGACGGTCGGGTCGATGCCCGCGCGGATCAGCGCGTAGCCGAGCATCGCGGTGGTGGTGGACTTTCCGTGCGTGCCCGCGATGGCGACGCCGGTGGTGCCCAGCATGCATTTGCCCAGAGCCTCGGCGTAGGTGAGGACGGACGCGCCGCGGCGGGTGGCCTCGACGAACTGGGGGTTGTCGGGTTTGACGGCGGCGGAGGCGACGACGATCTCGGCGTTGTCCGGGAAGGCGTCGGCGGACTGGTCGAAGCCGACGGCGATGCCGCGCGAGGTGAGGACATCGGTGGTGTTGGAGGGGGTGGTGTCGGAGCCGGCGACGATGCCGCCGCGCGCGTGGAGCATCTGCGCGAGGGCGGACATGCCGGCGCCCCCGACGCCGAGGAGGTAGCAGTGCCTGCCCTTGATCGGGAACGCCTCGACGCCTGCCGGGGCGGGAAGGTCGTGATGGGCTGGCGAAGCGGGGGAGGTCTGGGGCACGGTGTTCACCGGGGAGTGCGCGGATCGTTCGAGTGGAGACACAGTGTAAATCGGCAGCAGAGCCCGGGAAGGGCGAAGGAATCCGCGATCTGCGCATCGGTGCGCACTATCGTGGTCGTCCATGCCCGAAGACACGACCCCGAAGCCGCTTCCGTACAAAATCGCCGTGCTCTGCGACCTGCGCGATGAGCAGGGCCGCGTCCTGCTGATCCGGCGGAAGAAGCACCCCAACTTCGGGTTGTGTTCGCCGATCGGGGGCAAACTCGATATGCCCACGGGGGAATCGCCCGCGCAGTGCGCACGGCGGGAGATCATGGAAGAGGCGGGCATCGATGTCCCGATCGAGCGTCTGCGGCTTGCCGGGATGATCAGCGAGACCGCGTTCGAGGGGGACGGGCACTGGCTGATCTTCTGGTATCGCGTGCTTGGGCCGGTCGAGGTCCCGCCTCAGGAGATCCGCGAGGGGTGGCTCGAGTGGCACGAGCCCTCGGCGATCGAGGGTCTGCCCCTGCCGAGCACGGACCGGAAGATCATCTGGCCCCTCGTCAACGAGCACGAGGGCCGCTTCTTCGCCGTGCACATCGATTGCGGCGCCGACCCCGACGACATCAAGTGGGTCGTCGAGCAGGTCGGCTGAACCCGCCGGGCCTCGCGGGCGAACAGACATAGGACAGGCAAGTGTCGCGGACCGGCCAAAACCGGGGCGCGGGACGCGCCGATCTATACTTTCAGCCACACGATGCGACGGACCGCTCACCAATCCCGAACACCCCTCAGGCGACTCGTTCGCGTCGTCGGGATGATCGCGCTGGCGATCTTCGCCCTGCGCCCCGTTCCGGGCATGGCGAATGAACAGACCGGTCTGTCTACTCCGATCGCCGCCCCCGCGTCGCGGCAGGCCGATGTCGTGGCCGTCATCACGATCCACGGGCCGATCACGCAGGTGACCGAGCAGAGTCTCCGCCGACGCCTCGCCGAGGCCCAGCGCCGGGGCGCGCAGGCGGTCGTTCTGGACATCGACACGCCGGGCGGCGACGCGATGGCCACCCTGCGCATGTGCAGCGAGATCAAGAACGGCCCGGTCGCCACCACCGTCGCGTGGATCAACCCCGACGCTTACTCAGCAGGCGCGTATCTCGCGCTCGCGTGCGACGAGATCGTCACGGCGCCGTACGCCAGCATGGGCGACGCCGCGCCCGTCCAGGGCCTCCCCGGGCTGGGGATGCAGAGCATGGGCGAGACCGAGCGTCAGAAGATCCTCGCGCCCTTCCTGGCCGAGGTCATCAACTCCGCGCGCAAGGGCGGCTACGACGAGAAACTCGTGCAGGGGTTCGTCGCGCTGGGCGTCGAACTCTGGTTCGTCGAGGACACACGCACCGGCGCGCGGTATTTCATCGACGAGACCGAATGGCGCGTGCTGTTCAACGACGATCCGCCGCGCGTCTCCCCGCGCTTCGGCAGCGGCGCCACGGGCGGCGCGTCATCCCGCGCAGCTGCGCCCGCCGCGGGTTCCAGCGCCGCCGTGAAAGGCCTTTCCCCCGAGACCGCCTCCGCCGTCGAGCAGAACCTCGAGACACGCACTCTCCGCCCCCAGTTCACCGCCGCCGACGCCGGCGCCTTCCGGCTCATCGAGTACACGACCGACGGCACGACGCTGCTCGTCCTGAAGCCCGAAGACCTCGAACTCTACGGCCTCAGCGCCGGAGTCGTGCGCACCGAAGCGGACCTCAAGGCGTTCTTCGGCGCCAAGGAACTCATCCAACTCGACCAGTCCTGGTCCGAGACGCTCGTCGCGTTCCTCAGCAAGCCGTGGCTCAAGGGCGTGCTCATCGCGGTCTTCCTCATCGCGATGTTCACCGAGATGGTCGCGCCGGGCGTGGGATTGCCGGGCGCCATCGCGGCCGGCGCGCTGCTGGCGCTCCTCGCGCCGCCGCTGCTCATCGGCGCCGCCGGATGGTGGACGGTCGCCGCCGTCTTCGCGGGCATCGCGCTGCTCGCCATCGAACTCTTCGTCATCCCGGGCACGACCATCTTCGGCATCGTCGGCGTCGTCTCTCTCCTCGCGGGCCTCGTCGGCTCGTTCATCAACCCCGGCTCGGGCGCCGTGGGCGATCAGGTCGTGCACGGCATCGCCATCACGCTGATGGGCTGCTTCGTCGCCGCCGTCGGCATGTACTTCGTCGGGCGTATCTACGGCTCGATCCCGGTGCTCAACCGCCTCGTGCTCACCAACGCGAACGAGCGTTCCGAGGAATCGGCGGGCATGCTCGCCGCCATGTCGCGCGAGGCCGAGGTCGACCCCAACGCCTCGGTGCGCATCGGCGATGTCGGGATCACCACCACGCCGCTCCGCCCCGCTGGAACCGCGGAGTTCGGCGATGCGCTCATCGATGTCGTGTGCGAGTCCGGGTTCGCTGATTCGGGCAGCGCCGTGCGCGTCGTGAGCGTCACGAAATACCGCGTCGCCGTCGAAACCGTCGACGCCAACGAAGACGGAGCGCAGGCATGACCGAGCCGATGGTCTGGTGGGGATTCGGACTCCTGTTCGGCGCGTGCGTCATCCTCGCGCTCGAACTCTTCGTTCCCAGCGGCGGGATCCTCGGGCTCGTCGCCGCCGCGCTGGGCGTCGCGTCGGTCGTCTGCTTCTGGCGCGTTTCGCCCGTCTGGGGGGTGAGCAGTCTTGTCGGATTGCTCGTACTCACGCCGATGGCCGTCGCCTTCTTCGTGAAGGTCTGGCCCGACACGCCGATGGGCCGCAAGATGATCCTCGCCGAGGACGAGAGCGACATCGAGCGCCGCGCGCTGCTCGCCAACGAGGAGCGCACGAAGGAAGACTCGCTCGTGGGCGCGCAAGGCCGCGCCGTCACCGACCTGCGGCCCGTCGGCATGGTCAACCTCGACGGCCAGCGCGTCGAGGCCCTCGCGGAGGGCGCGTGGATCGAGGCGGGCCAGCCCGTCCGCGTCACCCATGTCGAGGGCGCGCGGATCAAGGTCCGCCCCGTGCGCACGGCCTGATCGGCTCCCCGGTTCGGGAAATGGTCTCTATACTCGCGTGGACAGGGCCGGGCGTCGTCGCCCCCGCCCGGATCACCCCGCGCTCGGACCGCACCCGAGGAGAGTCATGAATCCGATCGTCATCGCACTGATCGTCGTCGCCGTCATCCTCGCGATCGTCGTCGCCGCGGTCCTCATGCAGTTCCTCGCGCTCTGGATTCAGGCCCTCTTCTCGGGCGCCAAGGTCGCGCTGTGGGACCTCATCGGGATGCGCTTGCGGAAGATCGACCCGCGCACCATCGTGCTCAGCCGCATCCGCGCCGTGAAGGCCAACCTCGACATCGCCACCGCGCAACTCGAGACCCACTACCTCGCGGGCGGCCGCGTCCCCAGCGTCATCACCGCGCTCATCGCCGCCGACCGCGCCAAGATCGAACTCCCCTGGGACACCGCCTGCGCCATCGACCTCGCGGGCCGCGACATCCTCGACGCCGTCCAGACCAGCGTGAACCCCAAGGTCATCGACTGCCCGGGCGCCGCGTCGGGCCGCTCCACCATCGACGCCGTCGCGCAGGACGGCATCCAGTTGAAGGTCCGCGCACGCGTCACCGTGCGCGCCAACATCGCCCGCCTCATCGGCGGCGCCACCGAAGAAACCATCATCGCCCGCGTCGGCGAGGGCATCGTCACCACCATCGGCAGCGCGGTCACCCACAAGCAGGTTCTGGAAAACCCCGACCGCATCTCCAAGACCGTGCTCGCCAAGGGCCTCGACGCCGGCACCGCGTTCGAGATCCTCTCCATCGACATCGCCGACATCGATGTCGGGCAGAACATCGGCGCCATCATTCAGGCAGACCAGGCCGAGGCCGACAAGAAGCGCTTCCAGGCGGAGGCCGAGAAGCGCCGCGCCCTCGCGCTCGCCCTCGAGCAGGAAAACCGCGCCAAGGTGCAGGAAAACCGCGCGAAGGTCGTCGAGGCCGAGGCGCAGATCCCCATGGCCATCGCGGGCGCCTTCGACAAGGGCAACCTGGGAGTCATGGACTACTACCGACTCAAGAACATCCAGTCCGACACCGACATGCGCACCGCTATCAGCGGCGGCGGCGACAAGGGACCGACCAACCCCATCTGATCACCCGCCCGACGCGCCGTTCACGCGGCGGAGCAGCACCGCCATCCGCGATGCGCGGTACTTCTCGTCCGTCACCATCGTCGGCTCGCCGGGCTCTTCACCGACATCTCTGCGCTGCAGCGGGACAACACTCCCCGAGCGATACCCGATGCCCCCGGCGCCCGCGTTCGCCGGCGCTCCCGAACCCGCGGGCGCAGTCGCGCGCGCATCCAGCGCGCCGCCCACGCGCGTCTGATGACGCACCCCGACCGTCGGGAATGAATCCAGCGGCTGATTCCCGCCCAGCGCCTCGGGAGGCAGCCCCCCTGTGTAATACACCGTGCCCGCGGGGACTTCGGGGTAGACGCCGTTCGCGTCGGCGACATACGCCGAGCGATCGAACGCCGCGACCAGCGAGCCGCTGATCCGGTAGTACCGCCCGTCGGCGCCCACATAGATGCGATCAAAGCCCAGCGGCGTGCGCAGGTCCGCCTGCCCTCCGATGTAGTACTGGCTCGTGCGAAGAGGATCGACATCCGAAGATCCCGGAACGATCTGACGCATCGCGTCGGTCCCCGGGATCGCCGGGATCCCCGTCTCGCCCGGGAGCGAGGGCCCGAACGGCTGGAAAGTAGTCTGCGCGAACGCGGCGCTCGCGAACGCGAGCAGCGCAACGCCCGGGATGGCTCGCGCCGGTGTCATGCGTGCATTGTACATCGGTCGGTCGCGCGCCCGTGGTGAATCTCACCCGCCCTTGGGCTTCACCAATCGCCTCGTCCACACCGCAGCCAGCGTCGCCAGCGCGAGCAGCGCCGCGCCGTTCGCCTGGTGCGCCGTCGTGACGAGCACCTCGGGCCACGGGTCCGCCTCGCGCCACACGAACACCACGCCCGCCGCGGCAACGCCGAGCAGCATCTGCAGGATCGTCGAGTGCATCACGCCCGTTCCCACGACGCGCGTCAGTTTGTCCTCGCTCCTCACGCTCAGACTCGGCGCGAGGCACTGACGCGTCCGCAGGCCGGCGCCGATCGCGATCGCCGCGACCACCACGCTGTTCACCATGTGCGTGAGCAGCGTGTGCATGTACCCCGCCGAGCCCTCGAAGTGTCGCGTCATCACGCCGAGCAGCAACTGGATCGTCAGGAACACGAGCAGCAGCACCGTGATGAATCGTCCGCAGCCGGGGATCGCGCCCGGGCGCTTCTCCTCGCCGCGCTTCCAGCGCACGCTCGCGCACGCGGCGATCGCCACGAACAGCGCGAACACCAGTTGTCCGCTCACGCCGTGCAGCGCGGCGTACACGCGGCTCAGCGTCTCCGTGCCTTCCGACGCCGTGTCGATCGCGTCCTGACCGATGCGCACGCGCACGCCGCCGATCACGCCTTGCAGCGCGACGAACACGCCGCCCACGAAGGTCAGCGCCCACATCCACTTCCGACGATCCGCGATCAGCGTGAACACGAACCCGGCAAGCACCGTCACGCCCACGAGCGAACCGATCAGCCGGTGCGCGTGCTCGTAGTAGATCCCGCCCGTCATCTTGCTGAGCGGGTAGAGGAACATGTTGTGCCCGAACGACGCCGGCCAGTCGGGCACGGCCATGCCGGCCTCCGCGCTCGTCACCGTCCCGCCCACAACGATCAACGGCACGAACGCGAACGCCGCGACCTTCAGGAAGGTCGCGTGCCAATCACGACGCGATCCGTCCGCGAGCAGAGGGCCCTTATGCAGTTTCGTGAAACCGCCCAGCGCCCCGCCGACCGCGCCGAGCGCGGCCGTAAACGCCAGCCACCCCAGCACGATCACCGCCGCGTTGTCCCGGAACGATTCCGGCCCTTCCTCGCCCGCGAGGAACGACCCGAGCATCATCAGGAGCACCAGCCCGCCGACCAGTCCGCCCCCGGCGCCCACCAGCGCCGCCCGGCGCTTCTCGACCCTCGCCGTCAGCAGGGCCGAGACCGCGAGGATCGTCGCCGCGATCGCGAAGAACACCACCGGCGACGGCGCCCGGAGGTTGGGGAGGTGGGTGAAGAACCCGACCGCCGCGGCGAACACCGCGATCGCGAATCCGATCGTCACCGAGGCGGCAGCGGGGGAGTGGGCGATCGGGCGGACCTGGGTCTTCATGTCAGTAAACCCTGTGAGGGCCTCGCCACCCGATTCGGGGCGGTGCGGAGGCCGCGTGTCATCGTTAGCAATGACGAAACTTGCGACGCCGGTTGCGACTCGGTCTCATTTGGCTGACAGCCGCTCGGGCGACTTGCAATTTTCGACGAATGAGCACTCAATACGGTCTAGCAAGAATAGGCCTCGATTCCGCCGCGCCCAAGGCCCTCCCGGATCACCCTTTCCGGACCTGACGCGCACGGGTCTCGGCCATTGTTTCGTTTCGTCAGGCATCGGGAAGGCAATTCTCCCGACCGGCCCCCCAACGCCCCCCGCCCTTCGGTGAAGGAATCCGAGCGGTGACAAGCATCTTCCCGAAGTGGACCAACCGCATTCGCGAGATCATGGGCCTCGCCGCCTTCGGCGGGCTCTGCACGGTCGTCGCGATCGTCTGGTACTACTTCACGCCCAAGTTCTGGGAAGTCGGGTACATGCCCGAACAGCCCATCGCCTTCAGCCACCAGTTGCACGCCGGCCAACTCGGCATGGACTGCCGGTATTGCCACTCGCATGTCGAGCAGAGCTACAGCGCGAATGTGCCCCAGACCTCGACCTGCATGAACTGCCACACCGCGGTCGACGCCATGACCGGCTACCTCAAGAAGGCGACCAGCGCCGACGGCCAGACCCCCAGCGCGCACTGGACCAGCCCGGAACTCGCGCCGATCCGCGGCGCCGCCGAGTCCGGACGACCCATCGAATGGGACCGCGTCCACAAACTCCCCGACTACGCGCAGTTCCCCCACATGGCCCATGTCAACGCGGGCGTGTCGTGCTACTCGTGCCACGGCCGCATCGACACCATGCCCGTCGTCTACCAGAAAGAGCCCCTCTCGATGGGCTGGTGCCTCGAGTGCCACCGCAACCCCGAGAAGTTCATGGTCGACACCACCAAGGTGAAGGTCACGGACCTCCGCGCCGTCGAGTCGCTCTTGTCACAGCCCAACTACGCCCACACGACGGGCGTTGAACTCGTCAAGCAGCGCCTGCGCAACCTGCCCCCGCAGAACTGCGCCGCCTGCCACTACTGATCCACCGCACATCACCGCGTCACACTCCCCGCGGCGAACACGCCGCGTCCGCCGAGTCTCAGCAGGCGAGCAATCACGCCCATGAGCAGCCAAGACCAATGCCCCTCGTCGAAGAAGCAAGGTAAGCCGGCCATCAAGCCGCGCGTCGCGCCGGATCACTCCGCCGCAACCGGCGCACGCTTCTATCGCTCCATCGACGATGTCGCCGACACGCCCGAATTCCGCGAGCACCTCGAGCGCGAGTTCCTCCCCGGCGCCTCCGAACTCAACGAAGAGAGCCGCCGCGAGTTCATCAAGATGATGGGCGCCTCGCTCGCGCTCGCCGGCGTCGCCGGCCTCGCCGCGTGCCGCCGCCCCGATCACAAGATCATCGCCTACATCAAAGAGCCCGAGGACCTCATCCCGGGCAACCCCCTCTACTACGCCACCTCGCTCCCCACGCTCGCCGGCGCGCAGGGCCTTCTCGCCCGCACGATGGACGGCCGCCCCACCAAGGTCGAGGGCAACCCGCTCCACTCCAACAACCAGGGCAAGAGCGATGTCTTCGCGCAGAGTTCCGTCCTCAACCTCTACGACAACGACCGCCTGAAGCAGCCGCGCGAAGGCGAAGCCATCAAGACCTGGGAGCAGTTCCAGGCCTTCGCGACGACGAACTTCGCGTCGTTCAACTCCGCCGGCGGTCAGGGACTCGCGTTCCTCGTCGACAGCGCGTCGGGCGGCCCGACCCGCGACGCGATGCGCGACCTCATCAAAGAGCGCTGGCCCCGCGCGCAATGGGTCGAGTTCAACCCGCTCGATAAGAACAACTCCCGCGAGGGTTCGTGGATCGCCTTCGGCGCCGAGCACCGCGAGGTCCGCAACCTCGCCCGCGCGAAGGTCATCCTCTCCGTCGCCGACGACTTCCTCCTTGAGCCCGGCGCGCTCAGCGACATCCGCGGCTTCGCGCAGGGCCGCAAGGTCCACGGCAAGGTCGCCGCCGACGCGAAGATGAACCGTCTCTACGCGGTCGAGTCATCGCTGACCATCACGGGCGGCAACGCCGATCACCGCCTCGCGCTCGCGCCGTCGCAGATGCCCGAGTTCTTCGCCGCGCTCGCGGCCAAGGTCTTCGCGCGGCTCGGCGTCACGGGCGGCGTCGCCTCGTCCGTCGCCGGCGCGTCCATGCCCGATCACGACGCGTGGCTCAACGCTCTCGCCGACGACCTGTGCGATCACGACAACCGCGGCGCTACCGCGATCCTCGTGGGCGAACAACTCCCCGCGTGGTGCCACGCCCTCGCGCACACGATGAACGCCTCGCTCGGCAACGCCGGCTCGACGATCTCGTATGTCGCCACCGGCCGCACCGATCGCCAGTCCGGGACCGACGCGCTCGCGAAACTCACCCGCGACATGGGCGCCGGCAACATCGAGACGCTCGTGATGATGGGCGTCAACCCCGTCTACAACGCGCCCGCCGACCTCGACTTCGCCGGCGCGATGCTGAAGGTTCCGACGACCGTCTACCTCGGCCTCGGCGACGACGAGACCGCGCAGATGTCGCGATGGGTCCTCCCCGAGTCGCACTTCCTCGAGTCGTGGGGCGACGCCCGCGCCGCCGACGGCACGATCAGCCCCATCCAGCCCCAGATCGCGCCGCTCTTCGACAGCAAGTCGCAGATCGAACTGCTCGCGATCCTCATGGGCTCGAACGACGCCGACGGCTACGACCTCGTGCGCAACACCTGGAAGTCGACGATCCGTCAGGACGGCGATCAGTTCGAGCGCACCTGGCGCCGCGCACTCCACGACGGCGTCGTGCCCAACACCGCCGGCCGCCGCGTCAGCCCCTCCGCCAACGCCAACGCGGTCGCCACCGCGTCGCGCGACGGCATCGCGGCCGCGCACAGCGCCGATGGGCTCGAACTCGTCATCCAGCCTCACCCGTACCTCCGCGACGGCGCGCACGCCAACAACCCGTGGCTGCAGGAAACCCCGCACCCCATCACCAAGGTGTGCTGGGACAACCCCGTCCTCATCAACCCCGAGACCGCCAAGCGGCTCCGCGTTGATCGCGGCGACAAGATCAAGATCACCGTCGCCGGGCGCAGCGCCGAATTCGCCGTCTGGCCCCAGCCGGGCATCGCGCACGACACGCTCGTCGTCGAACTCGGCATGGGTCGCACCGCGGGCGGCAAGGTCGCCGTCGGTCGCGGCTTCGACGCATACCCCATCCGCACGACTTCGGCGATGTACGCCGCCGCCGGCGCAACCGTCGAGAAGGTCGGCGGTGACTACCTGCTCGCCAGCACGCAGAACCACCAGTCGATGGAAGGCCGCGCGATCATCCGCGAGGTCGACCTCGCCGCGTGGCAGAAGTTCGGCAACGACCCGGTCATCGAGAAGGATTCGTACGGCAACACGAAGGACCTCAACTTCGCCGCACGACTCGGCGTCGAATCGCACACGCCGCTCAACCGCGATGTGTACGAAGAGGGCCAGTCGCTCGCCTACGAGACCATCGACTCCGACGGCAAGCCCCGCAAGGTCGGCACGCCGATCACCGGGCCGACGCGTGATCCCCAGTCGGTCCATCAGCAGTGGGGGATGTCGATCGACCTCACCATGTGCACCGGCTGCGGCTCGTGCATCACGGCGTGCCAGGCGGAGAACAATGTCCCCGTCGTCGGCAAGTTCGACATCAACCGCAACCGCCAGATGCACTGGATCCGCGTCGACCGCTACTTCGCCGATGTCGACACCAAGGCCGGCCACGAAACCGCGATGCTCATGCAGCCCGTCGCCTGCGTGCATTGCGAGAACGCGCCCTGCGAGACCGTCTGCCCGGTGAACGCCACCGTGCACGGCCCCGAGGGCACGAACAACATGGCCTACAACCGCTGCATCGGCACGCGCTACTGCTCCAACAACTGCCCCTACAAGGTCCGTCGATTCAACTGGTTCGACTTCGCCACGAAGCAGTACCCCGCCGAGTACGGCCAGATCGCCAAGGACCTCGAGGGCATGCCCAAGCCCGCGAACGGGAACTGGATCCCCGCGCGCATGCGTGAGAAGGTCGATCTCGTCCGCCAGATGCAGTACAACCCCAATGTCACCGTCCGTTCGCGCGGCGTGATGGAGAAGTGCTCGTACTGCATCCAGCGCATCAACCGCGCCCGCATCGAGTCCAAGGTCGATCCGACCCTCAACGCGCTCGGCCGCATCCCCGACGGGTTCTTCCAGACCGCTTGCGAGCAGGCCTGCCCGTCCGAGGCCATCGCGTTCGGCGACATCACCAACCCCGACGCTCGTGTGACCGCGCTCCGCGATCACGGCCGCTCCTACATGCTCCTCGCCTACCTCAACACCCGCCCGCGCACCACCTACATGGTCGGCCTGCGCAACCCCAACCCGGCCATCCGCACGCCCAACGACAACCCCTTCCACCACGGTGATCACGGCGCCGGGCACGGCGACGACGGCCACCACGGAGGCGGCGACGACCACGGCGGCGAGCACTCGTTCTTCGATCCCCGCCGCAAGGCCGAGGATCCGGGCCACAAACTCTCTCTCTCCGTCCTCCCGGACGACCCCTCGCGCCGCAGCGCCATGAAGACAGTTATCGCGGGAGTCCTCGCATGAGTTCGATGCACCCCGACCAGGCGACCGCCGCCCGGCTCGCGGGCCTCGCACCCGATTCGCCCTATGTCCACGGGCAGGTCGGTGACGGCACGCTGACGAATGACCCGACGATCGAGCCCCCGCTCGTCCTCGGCAAGCCGACCTTCCGCTCCATCACCGACACGGTGTGCGGGTGGGTCGAGAACCCCCAGCCGCGCATCTGGATCCCGTTCTTCGGGCTCGCCTCGATGCTCGCCGGCGTGATGGGCCTCTCGATCCTCTACCTGTTCATCACGGGCGTGGGCGTCTGGGGTCTGAACACCCCCGTCGGCTGGGGCTTCGACATCACCAACTTCGTGTTCTGGGTCGGCATCGGCCACGCCGGAACGCTCATCTCCGCGATCCTCTGCATCTTCAAGCAGCGCTGGCGCACCTCGATCAACCGCGCCGCAGAGGCCATGACCATCTTCGCGGTCATCTGCGCGGGCACATTCCCCGGCATCCACGTCGGACGCGTCTGGCTCGCCTGGTTCCTCTTCCCCATCCCCAACAGCAATGTCATCTGGCCGAACTTCCGATCCCCGCTCCTCTGGGACGTGTTCGCCGTCAGCACCTACTTCACCGTCTCCCTCCTCTTCTGGTACATGGGCCTGATCCCCGACCTCGCGACGCTCCGCGATCGCGCGATCAAGAACATCACACGCACCGCGAAACTCGGCCCGCTCAATGTCCCCACCGGACGCATCGCCGCCTACGGGTACGGCATCTTCTCGATGGGCTGGAAGTTCTCCTTCCGCGGCTGGTGGAACTACGAGAAGGCCTACATCCTCCTCGCCGGCCTCGCCACGCCCCTCGTGCTCTCCGTGCACTCGATCGTGTCCTTCGACTTCGCCGTCTCGGTGATCCCCGGCTGGCACACGACCATCTTCCCGCCCTACTTCGTCGCGGGCGCCATCTTCTCAGGCTTCGCGATGGTCCTCACGCTCATGATCCCCATGCGTGAGTTGTACCCGGGCATGAAGAACCTGCTCACGCTCCGGCACCTCGAGAACATGTGCAAGATCATCACCCTCACGGGTCTGCTGGTCGGCTTCGCGTACTCGATGGAGTTCTTCATCGCCTGGTACGGCGGCAACCAGTACGAACTCGCGGTGTTCGTCAACCGCGCCACCGGACCGTACTGGTGGGCCTACTGGATCATGGTGTCCTGCAATGTCATCAGCCCGCAGGTCTTCTGGATCAAGTGGTGCCGCACCACGCCGTGGTTCATCTTCATCGTCACGATCTTCGTGAACATCGGCATGTGGTTCGAGCGCTTCGTCATCATCGTGACCTCGCTCCACCGCGACTTCGTCCCCTCCAGTTGGAGCATGTACTACCCCACCTTCGTCGAGTGGGCCACGATGATCGGCTCCTTCGGGCTCTTCTTCACCCTCTTCCTCCTCTTCGTCCGCTTCCTCCCGATGATGGCCATCAGCGAAATCAAGAATGTCATCCCCGCGGCCGATCCGCACAACCCGATGTACGACCACGACAACAAGGTCGGGGAGGCGCACTGAGCCATGGCAAGCGCAGCGATCCAAACCCAGCAGGGCCAGGTCGTCTGGGGTCTTCTCGCGCACTTCGAGAACCCCGCAACTCTGACCCACGGATGCGAAGCCGTCCGCGACGCCGGTTACAAGAAGTGGGACGCCTACTCGCCCTTCCCCGTCCACGGCCTCAATGAAGCCATGGGCCTCAAGGCCAGCCCCGTCTCCATCATCGTGGGGACCATGGCCCTCCTCGGGTTCTGCGGCTCCTTCGCCCTTCAGTACTGGACCACCGCAGTCGCCTACCCGCTCGGTGTTCAGGGCAAGCCGTACGGCGCATGGGAGGCCTTCGTCCCCGTGCTCTTCGAACTCTCCGTCCTCTCGGCGTCCCTCGGCGCCATCGGCGGCATGCTCGTCCTCAACAACCTCCCCCGGTGGAGCCACCCGCTCTTCTCCAAGCCGAGTTTCCTCGGCGTCTCCGACGACAAGTTCTTCATCGCGATCGAATCCGCCGACCCACAGTTCAATCTCGAGGAAACCCGCGAGTTCCTCCGCCGATCCGGCGCGACAACCGTCGAGGCCGTCGAGGAGGACGCGTGAACGCCATGGCGAACCTCACCACCAAGCATCTCGCCGTCCTCGCGCTCGCAGGCCTCTGCGTCGCCGTCGCCGGCTGTCGCGGCGAGCGCACCGACAAGCGCCCGCGCCAGTTCTTCCCCGACATGGACGACCAGCCCAAACTCAAGGCGCAGTCCAAGAGCGAGTTCTTCGCCAACGGCAGTTCGATGCGCCCGCCCGTCCCGGGCGTCGTCGCGTTCGGCACGCAGCCCGTCCTCTCGTGGGACGACCCCGCCGCCGAGGCGTACTCCGTCGAGCGCATCGCCAACGAACGCGCCGACTTCCTCCGCGCTGACTCGGCCGTGTACCGCGGCATCGGCGCCGACGGCGAGTATGTCGCGACCATCCCGCTGCCCGTCACCCCCGAGCTCATGCAACTCGGGATGAAGAAGTACAACATCTACTGCATCGTCTGCCACGGCGCGAACGGCAACGGCAAGGGCGCCGTCGGGCTCCAGTGGTCCTACCCGCTCCCCAACTTCCACGACGCCCAGTACCAGCCGGGCGGCGAGAAGGGCGCCGACGGCTACCTCTTCCATGTCATCCAGAACGGCGTCGCCAATGTCCCGGGGCAACTCCCCGCGCTGAAGATGCCGTCCTACTCCCAGCAGATCAGCGAACGCGAGGCGTGGGCCGTCGTCGCCTACTTCCGCGCCCTCCAGAACGCACGCAAGGCATCCATCGAGTCCGTGCCCGCCGCCGCACGCCAGGAACTCGAGCGCACGCGCGGCGCCGTGCCGACCCCGCAAACCAACGGTCAGGAGAACGCGCAGTGAGCCACGCGCATCACCTCGACACCTCGACGCTCCTCGCTCGCGACAACATCGAGTTGCCCCGCGAGTCCGGCAGGTTCTTCACCGCCGCTCTCATGGCGCTCGGCGCCCTCGCGATGGCCGTCACGGTCATCTTCGCCATCAACGGCGAGACCGCCTCGATCAAGTCCGCGATGTTCGCCTACCAGGTCGGCTTCGTGTTCGCTTGCGGCGTCGCGCTCGGCGCGCTCGGCTTCGTCATGGCCCTCTACCTCACCAACGGCAGTTGGGGCATCACCGTCCGCCGCCAGTTCGAGAACCTCTGCAGGCCCTCGACCTTCCTCATCCTCGCCATCCTCGGTCTCCCGATGCTCTTCTTCGGCGAGTACCTCTTCAAGTGGCAGGACCCGCACTACACCGACGGCGATGTCATCTACCAGCACAAGGCCATTTACCTCAACCCCATCTTCTTCCTCATCCGCTATGTCTTCTTCTTCGCCGTCTGGATCGGACTCTCCTACGGGCTGAACAAGTTCTCCCGCGATGTCGACTCCGACGGCGACAAGTGGAAGTTCCTCAAGGCCCAGCGCATGAGTTACTGGGGCATGATCCTCTACGCCCTCACCGTCGCCTTCGCCGGCTTCGACTGGCTCATGTCGCTCGACTACCACTTCTTCAGCACCATGTGGGGCGTCTACTTCTTCGCGGGCAACTTCCTCTCCGCCATCACCTTCACCACGCTGATCCTCGTCGCGCTGACCTCGTTCGGTCGCCTGCGCGGCGTCGTCACCCACGAACACCTGCACGACCTCGGCAAGTTGATGTTCGGCTTCACCGTGTTCTGGGCCTACATCGCCTTCTGCCAGTTCTTCCTCATCTGGTACGCCAACATCCCCGAGGAGACCTCGTGGGTCACGGCGCGCCGCGAGCCGGGCTGGATGGGCATCTCGTCCGCGCTGGTGATCTGCAAGTTCATCATCCCGTTCATCTTCCTGCTCCCGCGACCCGTCCGCCGCACCCCGGCGCTCCTCGCCGTCGCGTGCGTCTGGCTGCTCACGATGCACATCGTCGAGATCTTCTGGATCGTGCGCCCGCAACTCACCCTGCCCGTCGCCGAAGGCGCGACCCGAACGGTGTATTACGGCGGTCCGCTGGTCCTGAATTGGATCGACTTCGTCGGCCCCATCGGTCCCGCGCTCCTCGTGCTGGGCTGGATGCTGCGTCAGATCGCCACAGGGCCGCTGATCCCGTTCCGCGATCCCCGACTCCCGCAGTCACTGTCGCACAAGAATTACATCTGATTCCTCGGAATCTGTGACCCTATCATCTCTCGTCCGACGAACACTCTGACCACCGTCTTCCGCTCTCGGAGAGCAGCACGCCATGTCCGAAGCCAACGCCTTCGAGGTTGATCCGCACGCCGCTGACCCGGCGCACCAGACCGATTCGTGGCACAAGCACGGCGGGCCTGACGAGCCCCCGCCCATGGTCGCGCACGGCGAGATCGACGGCCGCGCGCTCCTCGCCTGGCTGCTCGTCATGTTCGTCGGCGTCTTCGGCGCGATCATCGTCCTGATCTTCTTCTTCGAGCAGTGGAAGGACCGCGAGGTCGCCATCACCACCGAGGTCGACCTGGGCGAGACAACCCGTCAGCAGATCGCCGTCGATGTCGCCGAACTCTCCACCTACGGGTGGGTCGATCAGGCCAACGGCGTGGTCCACATCCCGATCCAGCAGGCGATGGAAGCGACCACCCAGCAGTACTCCAACGCGCAGTAAGCGCGACAACGAAAGGGACCTCTCGGCATGCGTTCCCGCATCCGCCACATCCTGGGCTTCGGCGAGCCGAAGACCGGCGTGCGCGGTCGGACCCTGTCGCGATTGAGTCTCATCGTCACGACGCTCGCCGCTTCGTCCGCGTTCGCGCAGACGGGCAGTTATCGCGGCTTCGCGCCGGGCGAGTTCGACAAGGGGCGCAATGAACTCCCCGTCGCGCTCGAGGGCATCGATGTCGTCGAGCGTCGCGGCGAGTCCGTTCCCCTCGACGCCGTCGTGATCGACTCCGACGGCCGCCGCGCCGCACTGGGCGACTACTTCGACGGCGAGAAGCCCGTCCTCCTCAACCTCGTCTACTTCGAGTGCCCCATGCTCTGCGGCCTGGTCATGGCCGACACCACCCGCGCCGTGCGCGAGTCCAAGTGGGAAGTGGGGGAGGACTACACCGTTCTCACCATCTCCTTCGACCACACCAACACCATCGCCGACGCCGCCGGTAAGAAAGCCGAGTACGCCGGCGCCGTGCGCCGCGAAGGCGTGAACGATGGCTGGAAGTTCTTCGTCACCACCGAGGCCGACGCGCGGCGCATCGCCGACAGCGTCGGGTTCGGCTACAAGCGACTGCCCAACGGCGAGTTCTCGCACCCCAGCGTGCAGATGGTGCTCACGCCGACTGGAACGGTCAGCACCTATCTCTACGGGCTGTACGGCCGCACCGAGGCGGGCTCGTCGTTCACCAAGCAGCAACTCGAACTCTCCCTGCTCGACGCCGCCGACGGCAAGTTGGGCGGGATCTTCGACAAGATTTCCTTTTTCTGCTATGTCCACACGGGCGAGGGCTACGCCTTCAGCGCGTTCCGCTTCATGCAACTCATGGGCGCCATCACCGTCGTCCTCCTCGCCGCCTTCATCGGCGCGATGTTCCTGATGGAGCGTCGCCGTCGCGCACGCAAGAACTCAGCAGGCGCACCGGTCTCTCCCCGCCCCGCGACCGCCTGACCCGACAGAACCACCCCGAGCCGCGTCACCAATCATGACCAACCGCCGTGCAACCCCGATGACCACACTCGCCCGCCTCGTCGCGGCGCTGCTCCTGCTCGCGCTGGGCGCCGGCGCCCTCGCGCAGGAAGCCGACACGAGCGCCGCGGCGAACCAGACCGCCGTCGCCGAGCAGGCCGCCCCCGCGCCGGCAGGCGCCACGGGCGACAGCCAGTTCACCTCCTACTCGCCCGGCATGGGGCCGATCAGCCGCATGTTCTTCCCGTCGCAGTCTTCGTCGCACGCGCGCGAGATCGACGCGGTCATGTTCTTCATCTTCTGGGTCAGCGTCTTCTTCTTCGTCCTGCTGATGGGCCTGTCGATCTACTTCGCCGTGAAGTACCGCCGCCGCCCGGGCGTCCCCCAGCAGCGCAGCACCTCGCACAACACCCCGCTCGAACTCACCTGGTCGATCATCCCGACCCTGCTCATGGCCGTCATGTTCGTGTGGGGCTTCAAACTCTACATGGAGATGCACGCCGTCCCCGCCGGCTCCGAGACCATCAATGTCACCGCGCAGAAATGGGCGTGGAGTTTCGAGTACGACGACGGCAGCGCCAGCCGCCAACTCACCGACCCAATCCTCGGCATCCAGTACCCCGTCTACGCCGTCCCCGTCGGGAGGCCCGTCCGCCTGCTCATGCAGTCGCAGGATGTCATCCACTCCCTCTACATCCCCGCGTTCCGCCACAAGATCGATGTCTTCCCCAACCGCTACACCACTTACATGTTCACCGCCGAGGAGATCGGGCGCTACCAACTCTTCTGCGCCGAGTATTGCGGCGACCAGCACTCCCAGATGATGGCCGAGATCCGCGTCATGTCCGATTCGGACTACCGCGCGTGGCGCGCCGAGCAGTCCAACACCGACGACATCCCGCTCCCCGAACTCGGCGAGACCCTCCGCCTCACCAAGGGCTGCGTCCAGTGTCACACCGTTGACGGCTCGCCCCTCACCGGCCCGTCGTGGAAGGACATCTTCGGCGCAACCCACCAGTTCGCCGACGGCAGCAGCGCCACCGTCGACGAGAACTATCTCCGCGAATCCATCCTCTACCCGGGCAACAAGATCGTCGCGGGCTACCCCAACCAGATGCCCTCCTACGCCGGGCAACTCAAGGAACGCGAGATCCGCGCGATCATCGCGTACATCGCCTCGCTTTCGACGCAAGGCCAGGAAGCGCTCGACCAGATGATGGAAGCCGACGAAGCCGCCATGGAAGCCAAGGAGCCCGCGGGCCCCGACGCCGCGCTCCCCACCAACCCCGACAACGCCCTCGCCGCTTCCAACCCCAACTGAGACACCAGTTCCCCGTTCACCGCGATCGCACGGTCGCGAGAGGACTTCAGCAATGACCAGCGTCCCACACAAGCCGATCGTCGGACCCGCCGACCACGACCACGGCCATGACCACCACGAGGGTTCCTACCTCGCGGGCAAGGGCTCCTTCTGGAAGTCCGTCATGGCCTGGGTGTACACGATCGATCACAAGCGCATCGGCGTGATGTACCTCATCGCCACGCTCTTCGCGTTCTTCCTGGGCGGCATCTTCGCGCTCATCTTCCGCATCGATCTCCTCACCCCCGGCTCCGGCCCCGTCTTCCAGGGCGTCGAGTTCACCGATCCCATCTCGGGCGAGGCGGTCAAACTCACGGCCAACAACCTCTACAACCGCGCGTTCACCCTCCACGGCGCGCTGATGACCTTCGCCTTCCTGGTTCCCGCCATCCCCGCGGCCCTCGGCAACTTCTTCCTGCCGCTCATGATCGGCGCCAAGGATGTGGCCTTTCCCCGGCTCAACCTGCTCTCGTGGTACATCTATGTCACGGGCGGCATCCTCTTCCTCGGCACGCTCCTCTGGGGCGGCGTCGAGACCGGCTGGACCTTCTACACCCCGTACTCCTCGACGACGCCCTATGGCGCAACCGCGCTCGCGACATTCGCCGTGTTCATCCTCGGCTTCTCGTCGATCCTCACCGGCCTGAACTTCATCGTCACCGTCCACAAACTCCGCGCTCCGGGCATGGGCTGGTTCGACATGCCCCTGTTCGTCTGGGCGTCCTACGCGACCGCGATCATCGCCGTCCTCGCCACGCCCGTCATCGGCGTGACGACGCTCCTGCTCACCATCGAGAAGTTCTTCCAGATCGGCATCTTCGATCCCGCGCTCGGCGGCGACCCCGTCCTCTATCAGCACTTCTTCTGGTTCTACAGCCACCCCGTCGTGTATGTGATGATCCTCCCGGCGTTCGGCATCATCTCCGATGTCATCGCCACCCACGCGCGCAAGTCGATCTTCGGGTATCGCTTCGTCGCGTTCTCGTCGCTCGCCATCGCGGGCATCTCGTTCCTCGTGTGGGGCCACCACATGTTCGCCGCGACCTCCGAGATCGCCGCGGCCGTGTTCTCAGGCCTCACCTTCCTCGTCGCCATCCCGACGGCCATCAAGGTCTTCGCCTGGGTCGCCACGCTCTACAAGGGCTCCATCGCGTTCAACACGCCGATGATGTACGCCCTCTCGTTCCTCTTCCTGTTCACCATCGGGGGCCTCACCGGCCCGCCGCTCGCGACGCTCGCTTCCGACCTCCACCTCCACGACACCTACTTCGTCGTCGCGCACTTCCACTATGTCATGATGGGCGGCACGGTCATGGCGCTGATCTGCGGCCTCTTCCACTGGTGGCCCAAGATGTTCGGCAAGATGTACAACGAGAAGGCCGGCCTCATCGGCTGCGCGCTCGTGTTCATCGGCTTCAACCTCACCTTCTTCACCCAGTTCTGGCTCGGCACCAACGGCATGCCCCGCCGCTACGCCACCTACCTCCCCGAGTTTCAGCCCCTGCATGTGCTGAGCACCATCGGCTCGTGGATCCTCGCGGCCGGGCTCTTCCTCCACCTCTTCACCTTCATCTGGTCGCTCGCCGCGGGCAAGAAGGCGCCCGCGAACCCGTGGGGTTCGCTCACCATGGAGTGGGACACCGACTCCCCGCCCATCGAGCACAACTTCCACCACGAGCCCGTCTGCACGCACGGCCCGTACGACTACGACGATGTCGTCCCGCCGCGCACCGAGCCCGGTGAATGGCCCCTCCCCGAGCCGCTCCCCGAGGGCAGCCAGCACGGCCATCACTGATCACCGTTGACAACCCCGGCGCGCGGCACGGAAACGCGCCGCCGCCGATTCCCGAAACCCTCCGAGAACCACGCGTCCCGCTCAACTCCGAGCCGCGACACGACAGCAGCAGAGGCGCAGACCGCCGATGACCAGCATCCCAGCCCAAGGCCACGCAGGATCGCTCGTTGACGAGCATCCCGACCACCCGCGCGACGGTCACATCCCGCGCGTCGCGTCGCACTTCCGCGACTACGAAGAGCAGTTCGACGCCGGCAAACTCGGCATGTGGCTCTTCCTCTCGACGGAAATCCTGCTCTTCTCGGGCTTCTTCGTCGCGTACGCCATCTTCAAGATGATGTACCCAGAGGCGTTCAAGGGCGCCGCCGAGCACTACCTCAACTGGAAGATCGGCTTCGTCAACACCTGCGTGCTCCTCTTCTCCTCGTTCACGATGGCCTGGGCCATCCGCAACGCGCAGAAGGATCAGCAGGGCCTGATGAAGATCAACCTGCTCGTCACCATCGCCTGCGCACTCTTCTTCCTCATCGTGAAGATCGGCTGGGAGTACATCCCCAAGATCCAGAAGGGCGAGATCCCGGGCGGCATGTTCCGTTACCCCGAGGGCAACTTCGATCAGGAGCCCCTCTTCCTCTCGATCTACTGGGTCGCCACCGCCACCCACGGCGTCCACGTGCTCATCGGCGCGATCCTTCTCGCGTGGCTCCTCTGGGGCAGCATGAAGAAGCGCTACGGCCCCTGGAACTACCTCGCCATCGAGAACACCGGCCTCTACTGGCACATCGTCGACCTCATCTGGATCTTCCTCTTCCCGCTCCTCTACCTCGCCTGATCACCGGAAACACCAGCGCACCCACGCACGAGCGATTCTCCTATGAGCCACGCACACACCGACGATCACAGCCACTCGCACGGCGAGCACGCGCCCGACGGGCACCACATCTCGTCCGTCCGCACGCTTGCCACGGTCCTTGTCGTCCTTCTCGCCATGACCGTCCTCACGGTCTATGTCGCGAAGTTCGTCCCCGCGAGCGAGGCCGCCCACATCGTCATGGCGCTCATCATCGCGAGCACCAAGGGCGCCATCGTCTGTCTCTACTTCATGCACCTGCTCTACGACCGCGTCTTCTACAGCGCGATCCTGATCTCGTGCCTCTTTGTCTTCTCCCTCTTCATGCTGTTCACGATGCTCGACCTCGGCGGCCGCGCACGCATCGAGCCCATCCGCGCTCAACTGATCACCGCCGTGCCCGCCGACATGGTCGGCAAGGCGCGCTACTCCGAGGACGAACTCGCCGGACGCGAACTGTTCATGGCCAACTGCTCCGTGTGCCACGGGCCCGACGGCGCCGGCGTTGAAGGCCTGGGCAAGATGCTCCAGGGCAACGAGTTCATCAAGACGCGCACCGTCCCCGAACTCACCGAGTTCCTCATCGTCGGCCGCCCGGCGCACCACCCGCTCAACGAGACGGGCGTCACCATGCCCGCCCGCGCCGGCAACCCCACCCTGACCGACGCTCAGATCGCCCAGATCGCCGCGTTCATCAAGGTCATGCCCGACCGTCGACTCCACCACGGCGGCGGACACCACGACGACGGCCACGGCAAGGACTCCGCCCACGGCAGCACCGACTCCCACGGCGGCGACGATCACAGCGCGAGCGAAACCGACTCGCCCGGCCACTAACCGATCGGCCGCATCATGCCAAAGCCATCCCGCATCGTCGGCGTCGCGCTCATCCTCGCGTCCGTCGCCGCGCTCGCTGTCGCCGTCCCGGCGATGGCACGCCAGATCCGCGCCAGCAACGCCGGGCAGGACCTCCCGTTCTTCGGCATGCGCTCGCCCTCGCCCACCGCGCTCCCGTTCGTCGAAGGCAAGGCCTCGTTCGTCTGGGGGATGGGCCAGGGCACGGCCCCGGTCACGATGACCATTAACGAGGACGACTCACGGCTCGATGTCGAGTACCGCGGCGAGTCACGCTCGATACCTATGACGGGCATGATCGACCCGCGTCTTCCCGGGTTCGCGCGGTTCCGCGACAACCAGATCACCCTCGTGCTCATCAGCGAGGAACGGCCGGCGCGCACTCCCGAGGGATTGGAGAGCGAGCCCGCGGCGCCCGATCGGCTCGTGCTGGCCGCACGCATCGAGCGCGACCTCCGCCCCGACGAGGACCCGTCCCAGATGGCCGGGCTCGTCGATCGCAAGGCATGGCGATACGAGTTGCTCGAGTTCGTGCCGATGGGCGATGAATCCGCGGGCCCGAGCATCCGCGTCCACGAGATCCCGTACGCCGATCTCCCGGAACTCGAGCGGACCTGGCAATACGCGGCCGCCCTGAATGTCACGCCGCCCCTGAAGTTCCCGAAACTCAAGGACCCCATGCAGTCCAACCGCGGGCTCGACGGCGTGAGTTGGCCCTTCCCGCTCGCCGGCTCGGCCGTCCTCGCGGGGGCGTTGGGCGTTATCGTCCTGTCCGGCTCGTTCGTCCGCCGAAAGCCGGGTTCGTCGGCAGGAAACCCGACCGCTCCGACGCGCGCTGACGCTTGATTCAGCCGAAGAACGGGGTACCGTTCGGCCTTGCCGACGGCCTGAGAAGCGTCCCGGACGCCCTCAGACGCCCGAAGCGACAACCTCTTTCCCCGATAGCTCAATGGTAGAGCGAGCGGCTGTTAACCGCTAGGTTGTAGGTTCGAGTCCTACTCGGGGAGTTC
>CAYGLT010000021.1:0-5912 GCA_964350875.1 uncultured Phycisphaeraceae bacterium
AGTTCGACGACCTCTTCCTCCTCGCGGGCGGATGCCTCCTCGCCGCGATCGAGGGAAGACAGGACGGGTAACGGAATGTCGACCGCAACGACGCGTCGCGAGCCGGAAGTGACGGAAACCACGAATGAATCGGTGCCCCGGGGCAGGGGCGAAGCCCTGACCCGGGCGATGTTCGCGCACAAATGATCCCGGGCCAGCCCTTCGGGCGTAACCCGGGGCACCCATGTCTACAGATCGCGCGCTCAGCCGCTACCATTCCCGCCCGTCCCCCCTTTGGAGCCGAGACCCGCATGGTGAAGGTCGCCTTCAGCACGATTGCCTGCCCGAACTGGACCCTCGACCGCGTCGCCGACGCCGCCGAGCGCTGGGGATATCAGGGCGTCGAACTCCGCACCTTCGGCCCCGCCGACACCCGCCTCGCGTGCGAGCCGGGCCTGACGGGCGGCGAGAAGGTCCGCACGATGTTCCGCCGCGCGGGCGTGGCCGTCGCCGGGGTCGCCACGGGCGTCCACTTCGACGCGCCGGTCTTCCCCCCCGTCATGGGCTGGGCCATCACCGACACCGACAAGTCCGTCGTGCAGGCCAAGCGATGCGTCGAGATCGCCCACGAGGTCGGCGCGCCGTTCGTCCGCGTATTCGGCTTCGAGCGCCGCTCGAACGAGCGCTGGAGTTCGTTCATGCAGCGCGTCGGGACGCGCCTGCGTCTCGCGGTCGATTCCGCCCGCCACATGGACACCACCATCGTCGTCGAGAACGGCGGCTCGTTCGCGAAAGCCGAACTCCTCGCGGAACTGCTCGATCGGGTGAACCTGCCGATCTGCCGCGCGTGCTACAACCTCGCGGCAGGCCTCGCGGCGGGCGATGACCCCGCCAAGGCCGTCGCCACCCTCGGCTACCGCCTCTCGATGGCCCGCGTGAAGGACCTCGATTCCCACGGCCGCCCCGTGCCCATCGGTGAGGGCGTCCAGCCGATCCGCGAGTTCGTCAACGCCGTCGCGAAGACCCCCAGCGCCCAGTGGCTCGTCTACGAGTGGGACAAACTGTGGATGCCCGACCTCGCCGACGCGGAGGATGTCCTCCCCATGGCCGCCGAGGGCCTGATCCGCACCGTCGCCCGCGCACGCGGCCTGCCCGGCTCCGACCCCGCGCACGCGCCCGCCGCGTGAACGCGCAGGCGACAGAAGCGTCCCCTACCATCGCCCCGTGGTGAACGCTCACGAAACATCCGTTGATTTCTCCCGCGCCGTCGTGCGCACCGACCTGCCCTTCCCCAACCGCCGGGAGGGCAAGGTCCGCGATGTCTACGACCTCCCGCCCGACCCCGCCCACGCCGATCGGCCACCGGCGCTGCTCATCGTCGCGAGCGACCGGCTCAGCGCGTTCGATGTCGTCCTCCCGACGCCCATCCCGGGCAAGGGCGTCATCCTCACCGACCTGAGCACGAAGTGGTTCGAGTTCATCGAGAGCAAGGGGCTCGCAAAGACCCACCTGCTCTCGACCGACATCGACACCGTGAGCGGCCTCACCGACGCCCAGCGAAGCGATCTCCGTGGGCGCACCACCCTCGGCCGCCGATGCCAGGTCGTCCAGATCGAGTGCGTCGCGCGCGGCTACCTCGCCGGTTCGGGCACGAAAGACTACCTGCGCGACGGCGCGATCTGCGGCGTCGAACTCCCCAAGGGCATGCGCGACGGCGATTCGATCCTCGAGAAACTCGGCTCGCCGATCTTCACCCCCGCGACCAAGGAACAGCAGGGTAAGCACGACGAGAACATCACCTTCGAACGCGCCTGCGAACTCGTGGGCGAGCCGCTCATGAAACGCCTGCGCGAGATGACCCTCGCGATCTACTCCGCGGCGCACGACTACGCCCGGGCGCGCGGCGTGATCCTCGCCGACACCAAGTTCGAGTTCGGGTTCCCCGTGAACGACGCGGGCGAGAAGGTCAGCGAGGAACTCCTCCTCGTCGACGAAGCGCTCACCCCAGACTCGTCGCGCTATTGGCCCCTCGAGAACTGGACGCCCGGCTCGCCGGGAGGTCAGCAGTCGTTCGACAAGCAGTTCGTGCGCGAGCACCTCGAGACGCTCGTCGCCGAGGGCAAATGGAACAAGCAGGCCCCCGGGCCCGTGCTCCCCGACTCTGTCATTCGTGGGACGCTCGAGAAGTACGAAGAAGCCCGCCGTCGCCTCTTCGGCTGATTATGACTCGCCGTCGGTCAGACGCTCGACCTCGCGCAGCGTCTTCTCCAGTTGCTGCTTCAGCAACCGGACGCGCAACAGACTCTTCACTCTCGTGATGAGTTCGATGCGATGAACCGGCTTCGTCAGGAAATCATCGGCGCCGCTCTCGACCGCGCGCTCGACATCCGCGACCTCGTTCAGCGCGGTCACCATGACCACGGGGATGTCCCGGAGTGTCGGGTCGCTCTTGAGACGCGAGCAGACCTGGAACCCGCTCATCCGCGGCATCATGACATCGAGCAGAATCAGGTCGGGCTGCTCCTGCTCGACGCTGCGCAGCGCTTCGAGACCGTCGCGCGCCGTGCGCACCTTGCAGCCAACCCCGTCCTCGACATACGCGTGGAGGAGTTCGAGATTCTGTTCGTTGTCGTCGACAACGAGCACCGCCGCGGCGCGGACCTGTTCCGCGTCGGGCTCGATCGATGCCGGTTGCCGCAGATCCTGAGTCATGGCGTGCTCCTGCGTCCGCTTCTCAAGGCGGGACGCGCATGCTACGGAGACGGGGCGCCCGCGTCGAGCCATCATCCAACCAACCCCCTGACGGATCACCCCGGGCTCCATAGGATCGCGCGTGCCCGATTCGCCCCGCCAGCACGAGCGTGACGACACCCCGGAACGGGGCGATGCGCTGGCGCTGACGCGCGACATCCTCGCCCGCGCCAAGTCGCTCGGGTTCGCCCTCGCCGGCGTGTCCGAGGCGAAGCCATCCGAACACGCCGAGCACATCCGCGCCTGGCTCGCCGCGGGAAAGCACGGCGAGATGGACTACATCGCCGACCAACTCGCGCAACGCCTCGATCCAAACTCGATGCTCCCGGGCGTCCGCTCGATCATCGCCGTCGGCGACCTTTATCTCCAGCGAGGGCAAGGCGCCTCCCGCGAATCGATCCCCCCCGATCACGGCCGCGTCGCTCGCTACGCGCGCGGCAAGGACTATCACCGCACCATCAAGAAGCGACTCCACGCGCTGTGCGATGCGCTGCGCGAAGAACACATGCCGCACGAATTCCGCGCGTGCGTGGACATCGAACCAACACTCGAACGCGAGCACGCCGAACGCGCGGGCGTCGGCTGGGTCGGCAAGCACACGCTGCTCATCCATCCCGAGCACGGGTCGTACTTCCTGCTCGGCTTGATCCTCACCACGCTCCCGCTCGAATCGCCGCCCGAGCAGCGCCGGTTCCCGGATCATTGCGGCGGATGCACGCGATGCATCGACGCCTGCCCCACCGACGCGATCGCACCAACCGACCAGCCGCGCAGTGTCGACGCGAGCCGCTGCATCTCGTATCTCACGCTCGAAACACGCGGCGCCGTTCCCGCCGAATTCCACGCGCCGCTCGGCGACATGCTCGCGGGCTGCGACATCTGTCAGGAAGTATGCCCGCACAACTCGCCGAACCGGACGACCGACGCGCCGATCGACGAGGGATACGCCCCGCGGTTCGCTTCGCTTCCTTTGCTCGAAATGCTCGACTGGGCCCCCGCCGATCGTGCGCAGCGGCTCAGTGGGATGGCGCTCAAGCGCGCGACCATGACCATGTGGAAACGCAACGCGATCATCGCCGCCGGCAACGCCATCGCGAACGGACACCTCTCCCCGGGGGATACCCGGGCATTGCTCGACCGCATCCGAACACTCGCGAACGACGAGGATCCGGTGGTCCGATACACCGCACAGTCGGTGGTAGACCGCGAAGCGCAGTGAAACTGGGAAGGACGACAAGGTAAAGAGTTCTCGAATGACCGTGCGGTTTTTGACTCCGTGCTTGTCTTTCTCATCGCTTCAGCCAGAATGACCGGCAACGGGCGCCGAAGCGTTCGTGAATCCTGGAGCAAGAGAGAGAACACGATGAACCGCAATCACCTCGCCGCCGCCGCGGCGTTCGGCCTGTCCGCCGCCGCCCTCGCCGGCTCTGTCGATTTCACCGAGTTCGGGTACATCCCCGATGTCACCTCGGTCCTGCTCGACAGCGATCCCGCCGCGTACGCCTTTTCGTCGATGGGGCTGTACTTCGAGGACACCACCTACCTCAGCAGCGACCTGCGCTTCCTCCTCGCGGGCGGTGATGTCATGGGCATCACCAACCACGACCACCTGACCATCGGCGGCCGCGACATGACCGTCGGCTTTACCGACGGCGCGACCAGCGTCACCTTCGACTGGCTGAAACTCACCGCCGAGACCTTCGAGGCCACCGCCTACGACGCCGCCGGCAACATCGTTGACTACTTCATCAACGACGACTTCCTTATCAACTGGGGCACCGCCACCCTCACCGGCGACATCGCCAAGGTCACCTTCAACGATCGCGGCCAGCGCATCGGCGTCGGCTCCATCGCCTGGGACCCCGCGAACACCGCGCTCATCCCCCTGCCCACCGCGGGCGCGATGTCCTTCGCCGGCCTGACCCTCGTCGGCCTGCGTCGCCGCCGCTGAACCGTTCCACTTCGCTCGACGACACGAGGCGGTCGGATCCATAAGATCCGGCCGCTTCTTTTCGTGCGCACCATCCCGGGCGCCGGAGAGAGGCAACCCTGGCGACTGCTACACTCGACCCCTCGGGTCCGGTGGCGGCGCCAGACCGAGTCTCAAACTCGATGCGGACCTCGCCCGGGCGCGTGCCAATGAAACGGGATTCCCAGCCCATGTCGATGCAGCGACAGATGATGCTCCTCATCGGCGGCCCCGTGCTGCTGATCTATGTCCTCATCGTCGGGCTCGGCGGCTCATACCTTGTGCGCAGCGCGACCGGGAGCGCAGAAGTCTCCACCCGCCGCACCGCCGCAAGTTACGCCGCCGCATTTGAAGCCCGTCTCGTCGAGGTCTCGCGCATCGCCGAGACCACCGCGCGCTTCCTTGAAGCGGCGCCCACGATCAGCAACGACGCGCTGTACGACCAACTCGCCGCCAATGTGCTCCAGACCCCGCTGGTGTACGGCTCGGCCCTCGCGTTCGAGCCGGGCCTGCGCCGACCCGCCGACGAACTCTTCGCGCCGTATGTCTGCCGCGACGGCGACGGCGTCCGCGAGATGAACATCGGCCGCGAGGTCTACGACTGGTACGCCGATCCCGAGATCACCTGGTTCTCACTGCCCAAGCGCCTCGGCCGCTCGATCTGGAGCGAGCCGTACTTCGACGAGGGCGCGGGCGACATCCTCATGAGCACCTACTCGGCCGTCATCGCCGGGGAAGGCGGCTTCACGGGCGTGTGCACGATCGACATCGACCTCGCGCGCCTCAAGGAAACCGTCGGGAGGGGCATCGACGACGACGCGGACTTCGTCGTCCTCACACGCACGGGCGAGTTCGTCTTCGATCCCGACCCTTCCCGGATCATGCGCCAGACGATCTTCGAAGTCGCCGAACAACAGGACCGACCCGAACTCGCAGCGCTCGCGACGACCATGCTCAGCGGCGGACAGGGCGCCGCGACCATCAAGGGATGGGATTCGGACGAGGAGATGCTCGTCTGCTACGAGACGATCCCCTCGGCGGATTGGGTGTTCGTTTGCCGCGTGCCCATCCGCACCGTGCTCGCCGAGGTGCGCTCGCGCACGATCTGGGCGGGACTCGCGCTCGGCGCCACGCTCCTGCTCATGCTCGGATCGGTGGCGTTCGTCTCGCGCATGATCACCCGGCCCATCGCGCGGCTGCGTCAGAAGGTCGG
>CAYGLT010000021.1:6012-29984 GCA_964350875.1 uncultured Phycisphaeraceae bacterium
ATCGCGGGCTACAGCCAGCCCGCCGACAAAACCGGCGGCGACTACTACGACTGGTGCCCGACGCCCGACGGACGCCTGTTCATGTCGCTGGCCGATGTCACCGGGCACGGGGTCGGCCCCGCGCTCGTGACCGCCGTCTGCCGCGCGTATGTCCACGCCAGCCTCGCGACCGGACAGACGCTCCCCGAACTCATCAGCCGGTTGAACGACCTGCTCGTCGCGGACCTCCCCGCCGGCCGCTTCGTCACCTTCGCCGGGATGGTTCTCGACTCAAGGACGCACACCGCGTCGCTTCTCTCGGCGGGTCACGGCCCGTCGTACCACTACATCGCGGCCGAGCAGAAACTCGTCGAACTCAACGCGGACGGCTTCCCGCTCGGCGTCGAACCGGGCGTGGAATTCCCCGAGCCGCGGCGCATGGCGCTCGCGCCGGGCGACTTCCTGATCCTGCTCACCGACGGCCTTTTCGAATGCCCGAACGACCAGGGCGAACGGTTCGGGCTCGAGCGACTGCGCGCGGCGATCCGCGACGCCGCCGAACTCGACGCCGACAGGATCATCGAACGGCTCACCGCCGAATCGCGCGCGTTCTCAGGCGATGTCCCGCCCGAGGACGATGTGACGCTGGTTGTCGTGAAGCGCGACGCGGCTCACTGACCGCCGCGCTGCGCCGCCTTCAGCGTGACCTTGATGGGGACCTCCTTGCCGTCGCGCACAACGACGAGCATCACCTCGTCGCCCGGCTCGTGCTTGCCGAGGAACTCCATCATCTGCATCACATCGAGCAGGTCGTCGTCGCCCCACTTGATGATGCGGTCGTCCTTCTGCAGACCCGCGTCCGCCGCGCTGGTGCCTTCGGTCACGCCGCCGACAACGACGCCCGGATCGGTGTCGCTGTAGTTGCCCGGCGCGATGCCCAGTCGGACCCGGGCGCGCGTCACGCTCCCCATCTGGCGACGGCTGCTCGTCTCGCGGAACTCGAGTTTCTCGTCCTTCAGCGCGAGCATCAGCGCGACATCGCCCGCGAGTTGCGCCACGGCCACGCCGCCCTCAAAGTTGATCTTCTGACCCTCGTCGGTGGGCGTGTGGTAGTCGTCGTGCAGGCCGGTGTGGAAGAACAGCACGGGGATGCCCACGGCGTTGAAACTCGCGTGGTCGCTCGGCCCGCTGCCGCCGCCCGAAGTCTTGATCGGCAGCCCGGATTCGTCGAACACGGGCGTGAGGATCTCCTCGAACCCGGCCGCGGTCTGCACGCCGCCGATCTCGAGTTGCTGCTCGCCGCGCAGACGCCCGATCATGTCCATGTTGATCATCGCCTGCACCTGCGACTCGCTGAACGGCATGTGCTCGACGAAGTGCCGCGAGCCGTTCAGGCCCGACTCCTCTGCGCCGAAGCCCATGAAGACGATCGAACGCGCGTCCTCGCCCTTGGGCAGGTTGTCGTACACCTGTTTCAGGCGCTGCGCTTCCATGAGGACCCCCGCCGTGCCGGACGCGTTGTCGTCAGCGCCCTCGTGGATCTGGCCGACATGCCCGCCGCGCGAGCCGAAATAGCCGTAACCGACATGGTCGTAGTGGCCGCCGACGATGACATATTCGTCAGCCAGCGCGCCCTTGCCGCGCAGCACGCCCGCGACATTGTCCGTCGTGAGCCTCGGGCGCTCGACGCCGCCCTCGATCGTGATCTCGACCTGCGGCGCCGGCGAAACGCCGCCCGTGCTGTCGGCGAGTTTGCGCCAGTCCATCAGCGAGCGGCCGGTCGCCGAGCGGAGCATGCGGTCCGCCGCCTGCTGGCTCATCATGATCGCCGGAGTGTCCTCAAGCCCGGCGCGGAACGCCGTCCTACGCGCGTCCGGCAGTTCGGCCGCACGCGGATCGTCCGCCTCGGGCGGGTTCACGAGGATGATGCCCGCGGCGCCGCGCTTCTGGGCGGCCTGAATCTTCCCGACCAGACCCGACGCGCTCGACCAGCCCGACTCGGACCACTTGCTCGTGCCGTCGCCCATCATCGGCTCGAAACGCAGGAGCAGCGCGATCTTGCCCGTCAGGTCGTCGTTCTCGCCGTACGACGAGTAGCCCTGCTCGCCGTCCTCGATCGAGTACCCGACGAACACGAGTTCACCCGTCGCCTCACCGTTGCCCGAGAAACCGGCGACGTTGAAGTCCACGCCTTCCTTGAGTTGAGCGGTGGCGCCGCGCACCGTCCACGACGCGCCGGAACGCACGACCTCCATCGGCCCGGTCACCTCGAACGGCTGGCGGTACGACATCTCGCCGTCTTCGTTCGTGAACAGCGGCTCCAGCCCGGCTCGCTTGAAGTTCCACTCGAGGTAGTCGGCGGCGACCAGCACGCCGTTGGTCCCCGGAGCGCGGCCCTCAAAGAACGGGTCAGAAAGCGTCGTCACGATCTGGTGATAACGGATCACATCGTCGCCCGACGCGAGCAGCGAGTCAGAGACCGACGACACCGTCACATCGGTCGTCGCGGGCCACGGCGACGCCGTGGACTCGCTCGGGGTGGCCGCCGTTCGCTGCGCGGGAGAGGTCGTGCTCGACTTCTCGGGAGCGGCGCACGCGGCCAGACCGGCGAGGGTCACGAGCGTGGCCACGAAACCGGCGGTGCGGAGTGCGGAGCGGACAGAACGGACGGGGGCATCGGTCGGCATGGGCTTCTCGCAGAGGAACGGCGGCCGCGGGCAGGCCGCGACGACTTTGGGGGAGAGAGTTGTCAAGCCACTGTACCTCCCGGACGCCGGGCTTGGGCGGCGGATCGCACGGTCCGGGACGCCGCTGGTACCGGACGATCCGCGTCGGCGTTGCGTCGATCTCCCGCCGTCTTCGGGGGTCATCCCGGGTCGCCTTGCCTATTCTCCATTGTCCGCCCGCCCGCGCCCCTCGAGCGCCGTGTCGCGCGCTCGCTCGCAGGCCTCCCCCTCCAGGCCACAGACGCCCAATGAACTACACATCGATCACCGCCGATCAACGCGAGGAAATGCTCGCGGCGATCGGGGCCTCCTCGATTGACGAACTCTTCGCCGTCATCCCCGAGAAGTCCCGCTTCAACCGGGACCTCGACCTTCCCCCGGCGATGAGCGAACTCGAACTCCAGCGCGAGTTGGCCAAACTCTCGTCCATGAACAAGCACATGCTTAACAGCGTGTCGTTCATGGGCGCCGGCGCCTACGACCACTTCATCCCCGCGTTCATCGACCAGATCGTGAACCGCGGCGAGATCCTCACCGCCTACACCCCCTATCAGGCCGAGGCGTCGCAGGGCTCGCTCCAGGCGTTCTTCGAGTTCCAGTCGCAGATCGCCCGGCTCACCGGTCTCGATATCGCCAACGCCTCGATGTACGAAGGCGCCAGCGCCGCCAACGAAGCGGCGCTCCTCGCGATCAACGCGACCGGCAAGCGCCGCGTGCTGATCGCCGACACCGTTCATCCGGACTACCGCCGGGTCGTGGAGACCGGTCTTTCCGATCTCCCCGCCGAACTCGTCGTCGTGAAGAGCGAGAACGGCCGCCTCACCGCCGACGCCGTCAAGGCCGCGGCCGACAACGACACGGCCTGCCTCATCGTTCAGTCTCCCAACTTCTTCGGCCAGATCGAAGACTGGGAAGGCCTCTTCGAAGTCTTCCAGACCACGAGCACCTCGGGCCAACGCCCGCTCAATGTCGCGGTCTTCAACCCCATCGCGTGCGCCTTGCTGAAGACCCCCGGCGCGTGCGGCGCCGACATCGCGTGCGGCGAGGGCCAGCCCCTCGGCGTGCCGCTCCAGTTCGGCGGCCCGTACCTGGGCCTCTTCGCCGCCAAGAAAGAGTTCATGCGTCGCATGCCCGGCCGCCTGATCGGTCAGACCGAGGACGGCGACGGCCGCCGCGCCTTCTCGCTCGTCCTCCAGACACGCGAGCAGCACATCCGCGGCGCGAAGGCCACGAGCAACATCTGCACCAATCAGGGCCTGCTCGCGATGCGCGCCACGATGTACATGACCGCCGTCGGCCCGCAGGGCATCCGCGAGATCGCCGAGCACTGCTGGCACAAGGCGCACTACCTCGCCAAGAAGATCGCCGCGCTCCCCGGCTACTCGCTCCGTTACGACGGCGAGTTCTTCCACGAGTTCGTCGTGAAGTGCCCCGGCCCGGTCACGCCCATCGTCGAGCATTGCAAGAAGCACGGCTTCCTCCCCGGGCTCGCGCTCCACGGCCGCAGACTCGGCCGTCCCGGCGCGCCGGACGAACTGCTCATCGCCGTCACCGAGAAGCGGACGCGCGACGAACTCGACGCGTTCGTGAAGTGCCTTTCCGAAGCGCCCAAGGCGTGACCGCCGCGCGTTCTTCCGTGTGTTGATCTACTCGCCCGCAGCATTCCCCCGCTCCCTCGCCCTCAAAGGGTTCCCGCTGATATGACCACCATGCAGCCCACTTCCCGCCCGGTGTCGATCGAGTCGCACGACCAGCACGACGCGATGCGCGCGGCGTCGATCGCGCAGACTCGCGGCGAACGCCCCACCGAGCCGCTCATCTTCGAGAAAACCTCCCCCGGCGCGCGGGCGACCGACCTTCCCAAACTCGATGTCGAGTCGACGCCAGTCCCCGGGGCGCTCGCCGGCTCGGCGCCCGACTGGCCCGAACTCGGCCAGTTGCAGGTCATCAGGCACTACACCCACCTGTCCCAGCGCAACTTCGGCGTGGACGGCGAGTTCTACCCGCTCGGCTCGTGCACGATGAAGTACAACCCGCGCATCAACGAGTTCGCCGCGGCGCAGCCCGGCCTCGCGCACATCCACCCGCTCCAGGACGACGCGGATGTGCAGGGCGCCCTCAAACTCCTCTACGAAACCCGCCGCATGCTCGAAGAGGTCTCGGGCCTCGACGAGGCGTGCCTCCAGCCCGCGGCCGGCGCTCACGGCGAGTACACCGCCCTCAAAGTCATGCGCGAGTATTTCCGCGACATCGGCCAGCCCCAGCGCACCGTCGTGTTTGCGCCCGACAACGCGCACGGCACCAACCCCGCTTCGTGCGCAATGTGCGGCGCCAATGTCGTCGCCATCAAGACCGTCAACGGCTTCACCGACATCGACGCGCTCAAGCAGGCTATCGCCGACGCCGGCCCCGAGAATGTCGCGGGCCTCATGATCACCAACCCCAACACCGCGGGCCTGTTCGACTCGTATGTCAGCGACATCGCCGACATCATCCACGAGGCGGGCGGCCTGCTCTATCTCGACGGCGCCAACATGAACGCGATCCTGGGCAAAACCCGCCCGGGCGACTTCGGCGCCGACATGATGCACTACAACACCCACAAGACCTTCAGCACGCCGCACGGCTGCGGCGGTCCCGGCTCCGGCCCGATCGCGGTCAAGAAGTTCCTCGCTCCCTACCTGCCTGTCCCCCAGGTCGTGCAGAAGGACGATGGCTCGTACGCGCTCGACTACGACCGACCCAAGAGCATCGGCAAGGTCCGCTCGTTCGTCGGCCAGGTCGGCGTGCTCGTGCGCTGCTGGACCTACATGCGTGCGTGCGGCCCCGACGGCCTGCGCGATGTCTCCGAACTCGCGGTCCTCAACGCGAACTACCTCGCCGCGCGGCTCCGCGACCGCTACGAGATGCCCTTCTTCGCGCCCGAGAAGGGTCGTTACTGCGCGCACGAATTCGTCACCGTTCCCCAGTCGCTGCTCGACCGCGGTATCTCGCTGCTCGACATCGTGAAGCGTCTGATCGACTACCGCATCCACCCGCCGACCATGCACTGGCCGGTGCGCAACTGCCTGATGGTCGAGCCCACCGAGACCGAGGGCAAGGATGTGCTCGACCGGTTCGTCGACGCCATGCTCCGCATCGCCGACGAGATCGAGAGCGATCCGAAGGAACTCGCCGAGGCCCCTCGCGACGCGATCGTGAAGCGGCTCGACATCGTGGCCGCCGACCGCAAGCCGATCCTGACTTACGGCGGCTGAATCTCGGCCGGCAACGCGATTATCCGGACGCCGGGCGAGTGTGAACCCCGGCCGGTGGTCGTGCGTCCCAATGGCCGATGATGTTCAACGCCATGAAACCACTCCGCACGCTCGTCGCGATCGCCTTGTTCTCAACGCATGCCGCGCTCGCGCAGGAAGGCGAGAAGCAGCAGGTCATCAAGGTTGTTGTGTCGCCCGAGCAACTCGCGGGTTTCGCCGAGCATACCCAGAATCACCTGGGCCTCTTCGACACCTCGAACCCGGCGATTGATCTCGCGGCGTTCGTTTCGCCCGGCGCGAAGCGCGACCCGCTCCCCGCGATCGTCGCTCCCGAGCACGAACTCGCGAAGGACGCCAAGTTCCCGCCCCGCTCGGACCTCGTGGTCGAGGTGGAGATCAACGGCGAGGCGGTCGCGTACCCGATGTGCATCCTGACCTATCACGGGGTGATCAACGACACGGTCGCGGGCACTCCTATCGCGGTGTGGTTCGATCCGATCTCGAACGGGCTCGCCGTCTTCCGCCGCGATCTCGCGCCGACCCGAGAAGGCGCGGCGCCGGACGACCCTCGCGAGTTCCGACTCGCCGGACTGCTCGTGCGAGGCAGCGCCGCGCTCTACGACGACCAGAGCAAGTCGCTCTACTCGCCCCTCGACGGGATGGGCGTCACCGGCCCGTACGCGCGCTCGCCGTTCGAGTATGTTCCGTTCCGAGTGACAACGCTCAACGAGTTCGTCGCGGTTCATCCCGACGGAATGATGGTCAAGCGCCCGAAGGGATCGGCGTTCGATTACACCGTCAACCCGTTCGCGGGGTACCAAGGCGACTCGAATCTGGTGTACATGCGTGTGACGGATGACCTCCGCCTGCCGCCCAAGGTCCCCGGCGTCGGAGTGACCGCCGGTGACGAGTCGTACTTCATCGCCCTGGCGGCGATGATCGACGAGGAACGCCGCGTGATGACCATGAACGGACCGTTCGTGGCGGAACTGACGCCCGATCGCACGCTGCGCATCAAGGAATCGCCCGCCGGCGCAACGGTGGCGCAGGCATACTTCGCGAACTGGGTCGCGGCGCATCCGGAATCGAAGATCGTGCTGAGGGTCGAGATGCACGACCTCCCCGCGGAATCGTTGCGCAACTGACCGAACCGGTCACAGCATCGCGACGGGATCGACATCCACCGCCGTCGATTCATCGCTCTTCACAAGCCCGAGGTTGCGCAGCGCGGTCAGCGCGGCCTGGAGATCGGTCGCACGCTGCGCCGTCAGTTCGATCGCGATGCGGTGCTTCCCGGCGATGCGGCTGAGCGGGCAGGGCATCGGCCCGCGCACGAAAACCTTGCCTGTGTGCGGCGCGAGCGCCGCCTCGAGGTCCGCCGCCCGTGCGCTCGCGGCGGTGAAGTCCTCGTCGCGCACGACGATGCGCGCCATGCGCGTTGATGGCGGGAGCGCGGCCTCGCGTCGCTGGGCGAGTTCTTCCCGCGCGAACCCCTCGTAGTCGTGCCGCGCGGCGTGGCGGATCGCCGGAGAGTTTGGCTCGAGCGTCTGCACAACGACTACGCCCGGAGTGCCGCTCCGCCCCGCGCGGCCGGCGACCTGGCTCACCAGTTGGAAGGTGCGCTCGGCGGCGCGGAAGTCCGGAAGGTTGATCGCCGTGTCGGCGTGCACGACGCCCACGAGACGCACGCCCGGGAAATCGAGCCCCTTGGCGACCATCTGGGTCCCGAGCAGCACGCGAGCGCGGCCCTCACGGAACCGTTCCAGCGCCGAGAAATAATCTCGCCCGGCGCGCATCGTGTCGCCGTCGAGGCGCAGGAGCGTCTCCCCGGAAACGAGTTCGGGGATCTCACGCACGAGTTCCTCTTCAACACGCTGAGTGCCCAGCCCGAAGACGCTCGCCTTGCGTTCGCACATCGGGCATGAGGAGGGAAGCAGCCGTTCCGAGAGACAATGATGGCATCGCACGGTTCCGCCGCGTTCGAGGCGGCGGTCCTTGTGGAACACCATTGTCGCGTCGCAATCGTCGCAGGTGAGCACCCAGCCGCAACGGTGGTCCGGGCAACAGATGTAGTTCGCGTACCCCCGCCTGTTGAGCAGGAGGATCGCCTGCGCGCCGTCGGCGAGCGTCGAGCGCAGCGCCCCTTCCAGCGTGGGTCCGAGCAGCCGGACATGCCGCTCGGTCCACGGGCGTTTGCGTCGTTCCTCGATCAGATCGACGACGATCACGCGCGGGAGTCTCATGCCCCCCGGGCGGGTTTTCATCGTCGAGAGCGTGTACCGGCCCTCGGTCGCGTTGTGGAAGGACTCGAGCGAGGGCGTCGCGCTCCCGAGCAGCACGGGCCTTCCTTCGATCTGCGCACGCTTGATCGCGACATCGCGCGCGTGGTACCGGGGCAACTGATCCTGCTTGTACGAGGTGTCGTGCTCTTCGTCCACGACGATCAGCCCCACTTTGCCCGGCGTGGGCGCGAAGATCGCGCTGCGTGCGCCCACAACCACGCGCGCCGCGCCGCTCGCGACGGCGGACCATTGCTGGTTGCGCTGCGCCTGCGTGAGCCCGGAGTGAAGCACCGCGACCCCCTGCTTCCCGAAGCGCGACAGGAACCGGCCCGCGGTCTGGGGTGTGAGCGATATCTCGGGAACGAGCACGATCGCCGACTCGCCGCGCGCCAGCACGCGTTCGATCGCGGCGAGGTAGACCTCGGTCTTCCCCGAGCCGGTCACCCCGTGGAGGAGATGGACCGCAAAGTTGTCAGGAGCGCTCTCGATCCGATCGAGCGTGGCCCGCTGCTCGGCGCTGGGCTCGAAGCGCGGGGCCTCGTAGATCGGCTGGTCATCCCACGCGGCCCGGACCATCTCGCGCGTCGTCTCTTCGAGGATGCCGGCGCGAAGCAGCCGGTTGATCGGCCCCAGGGTGGGAGCGCCGACGAACCGCGCCAGATCGCGCGGCTCGATGGGCCAGCGCGAAGCGTCGTCGAGGACTTGCTCGATGCGCGTCCACGCCTCCAGCGCTGTCGGCGGCAACGGCGTCGCGCCCGCGAGGTCTCGCGCCCCCTCGACCGGCTGGAGCACTTTCCGCTTGACGACACCGATGCCCTTGCGCACCGCGGCCGGGGTCATGCTGGCGAACACCATGCCGATCGGGCAGCAGTAGTACCGCGCCATCCATCGCGCGAGTTCAACAAGGACCGGGGGAAGCCCGCCGCCGAGATCACGCGTCACCGGCTTGATGCGCGCTGGATCGATGCCGGCGCTCGCGGCGTCGCGGAGCACCTCGATCACATAGCCGGCGGTGGGCGTGTTCCCTCGTCCGAGCGGCGCCTCGACGCGTGCGCCGACGCGCGGCGTGCGCTCACCCGTGGGGGCCGCATACACGAGGCCGTCGGGGTGATCGAGCCCCCGTTCGAGCGCAACGCGCACGAACGGACCCGCGTGCTTCGCGGGCCGGGCTTCGTCGGGCTTGAAGAGCGTCGGATCGGGCATCCCCGCTCAGCGTATCCGCGAGCGGAGGGGCGTGAGAGTCAGGGCGTCGAGCCGGGAGCGTTCATGCGCTCTTCGCGGCGCTTGCGCAGCATCTCGGCTTCGATTCCCGCCTGCTGCTTCGCGACCGCGTCGCGGATGATCTCCGCGATCGGGTTGACGCCGTCGGGGTACTCGAGCGCGAGCGCGATCCGCATCGCGTTCATCCGCTCCTCGGTCTCGATCGTGGGATCCGCTTCGGCGTTCACGAGGCAACGCACCATGTAGGCGTTGCCGGTGGCCGCGGCGAACATCAGGGGCGTCCAGTCCTGATACTGGGTGACGCCGCACTGAGCGTTGAGGTCGGCGCCCAACCGGACGAGCGGATCGAGGGTGGCCATCGTCCGGGCCATGTGGATCGGCATCCAGCCCTCGTTGTCGACGATGTCCGCGTTGGGATTGCGGCGGGCGATCATCCCGGTGACCACGCCGTTGCCCATCGCGACCGAGTAGTGCAGCGCCACGCGACCGGCCTGATCCTGCGCGTCAAGATCGGGGTTCGCGTCGAGGATGGCTTTCACGGCGTCCGGTGAGCCGTTCGAGGCGGCGGCCATGAGCGGCGTGAGGCCCCAACTGTTCGTCGCGTTCACATCCGCGCCCCGGCGCAGCAGTTCGAGGATCTGCGGCGTCCTGCCGTTCAACGCGGCGAGGACGAGCGGAGTCGAACCGTCGGCTGCTCGCGACTCGACGGCCATGCCGGCGTCGAGCAGGATCGAGATCGTTTCGGCGTTGCCCTCGGAACCTTCGGCGGCCCAGTGGATCGCGTTCAGTCCTTGCGGGCTCTTGCGCGAGCGATCCGCGCCCGCTTCGAGCAGGTACTTCGTGCCCCCCGCGTTGCCCACGCGGGCCGCGGTCATCAGCGGGTTGCGGCCGCGATTGTCGACGATCTCGATCGAGGCCCCGCCGTCGATGAGCGCCTTGACCATTTCAGGATCCTGACCGAGGCCCGCCGCCCAGTGCAACGCCGTGGCGCCTTCCTGACTGCGCGGGTCGGTCGGAGCCCCGCTCTCCAGAGCCACCCGGATCTTCTCCACGGACCCTTCGGTGCTCGCCGCCCACATGAGCACACTCCGCCGCGCATCGTCACGCGCGGAGGCGTCCGCGCCGCGTTCGATCAGGTACCGCATGGTCGCCGCGTCGGCGTCGCGAGCGGCGAGCATCAGCGGGGTCGCGCCGGCGAAGAAGCCCCGTTCGACACGAAGATTGACATCGACGCCCTTGTCGAGTTCGTCCTGGATCGCCAGCACATCGGCCTTCATCGCGGCGACATGGATCGGCTGGAAACGCGACGCGGACTCGGGCAGCGAAAGGTCCTGTTTCGGGTCGATCCGACTCGGCTGGCTGCCTCCGAGTTGCGCGCTCGCGAGTCCGGACGCCAATGAAGCCGAGAGCCCGGCGAGGGCGAACAGACGGGTGAAGCGGGCGACGGTGGACATGAAGATCTCTCCAGTGGCGGCGAAAGTCGGCGTGATGAAGCGTTCCGACGCGCGGGCGGCCCTCACGGTTCCGTGAGGAGGCCAAGGGCGCCGGGACGATTCGGAATATCGGCCGATCTCGGGGGCTCGTCGAGCCATCGCCCGAGAATCTCTGGCCGGGAGGACTACACTTTCGCTTGAGATGACCAACGCCCAGAACGCACGACTCGCTCTCTCCGACGGCTCGCTCTTTCTGGGGGCTGCGTTCGGCGCAACCGACGCCCCACGGACCGTGGCCGCCGAGGTCGTCTTCAACACCGCGATGACCGGGTATCAGGAATCCCTGACCGACCCGTCGTACTCGGGCCAGATCCTCGTCGAGACCGCCCCGCTCATCGGGAACACGGGCGCCAACCCCGGGGATGTTGAGTCCACGCGGGTCCAGGTCGCCGGGTTCGTGGTCCGCGAACTGGCCAACCTGCACTCGAACTACCGGGCGGATCAGGACCTTTCCTCCTACCTCGCGAAGCACGGCGTACTGGGCATCGCTGACATCGACACCCGGGCGCTCGCCCGACGACTGCGCGTCGCCGGCGTCATGGCCGGGGTGCTCTCGAACGATCCCTCCGTGAGCGACGCCGACCTCGTCCGACTCGCCCGATCCAGCCCCGACACCACGGGCCAGAACCTCGTCCCCCTCGTCGGATGCTCTTCGAAGCAATCCTGGAGCGACTCGCTCGGCGAATGGGCGCCCATCGGCGCGCTGGGCGGGCTGCCCGGGAAGACACTCCCCGCAGACAACGCGCGCCGTTTCCGCGTGCTGGCGCTCGATTGCGGCGCGAAATGGAACATCCTCCGTCATCTCACCCAGCGCGGCTGCGAGGTGATCGTCGTCCCCCACGACACGCCCGCCTCCGAGATCAAGGCCGCGGTCGAGCGGGGCGATATCGACGGGCTGTTCGTTTCCAACGGGCCGGGCGACCCGGCGGCGGTCACGAACACGATCGACACGCTCCGAGAGATCGTCACCGGAGACGCGCAATCCGTTGTTCCGACCTTCGGGATCTGCCTCGGCCACCAGTTGCTCTCGCTCGCGGCAGGCGCCGAGACCTACAAACTCAAGTTCGGGCATCGCGGCGTCAACCAGCCCGTGCGCAATCTGCTCACGGGGCGGGTCGAGATCACGAGCCAGAACCATGGCTACGCGGTGGACACGGCCTCGCTCGAAGCCGTCGGGGGCGAAGCGACCCACATCAACCTGAACGACCAGTCGCTGGCCGGATTCCGGCTGAGTGATCGCCCGGTGTTCGCGGTGCAGCACCATCCCGAGGCAAGCCCGGGGCCGCACGACGCGAACTACCTTTTCGACGCGTTTGTCCGGATGATGTCGACGCGAGAGCCGGTCGCCGCCGAGCAGATGGCCTGGAACGGCTGAGCGGTCGCCCGGCGGGGTATCACAACATGTTCATTTGCCCGGACGAACCGCTGGAATCGGCGGGATGAGCCATCGCCCGCGCTGACAGGTTCCGACAAAAGCAAGTCTTCGGCGCGAAATTTACACTCGGGTGCAGCACCCCCGCTCTCCTGTTCGTATCGCAGACCGGCTTGCGTCCGGGAAGACCGGGGACTATGTTCCGCGGCTCATGCTGGCGACTCCCCAAGCCAAGCGTTGAACCCGCCGCCCGTCTCTCGATTGTGTGCTCTGTTCGCGGCGGGGAGTACATGGGTCCACATTTCCACCGTACCCGCCCTATCCCCGGCGGCACGGTCTCCATTTCGGGTGTTTCGTGGAGAGAAGCCGAATGCTCCATCACAAGCGTCGTTCGCCCCGCTCCCTGTTCCGCGTCATCGCGGCGGCGGCGTGCATTGCCTCCCCCATGGCCTTCGCGAACGGCGACCCCGCCGCCACGCTCGATCAGGCCGACGCCATGCTCCAGGACGGCCGCCTCGTGCGGGCCAAGTCCCTCGTGAGCGATCTTCAGCCCGCCGCGCTCACCAGCGCGCAGCGCGACCGCGCGGCCGACCTGCTCGCCTCCATCGACCGCCGCATGCGCTCGATGGATGTCGTTGAGATCAGCCTGCAGCGCGCCGAACTCGCGCTCGAGAACGGCGACAACCGCGAGGCCGAAAGACAGGCCTCCGCCGCTCGCCGCCACCGCGCGTCTTCCGATGAGCAGAAGGCCCGCGCCGCAGCGCTCATCGAAGAGGTCGGCGCAGCCAAGGCCGACTTCGCGCCGCTCGTCGACGCGACGCTGAACCGGGCCGTCACCGACTTCATGAACGGCGAGTACGCCGTCGCCAAGGCCGGATTCGACTCCGTGTACCGCTCCGGTGTCGATCTCTCCGGCGCGCAGATCCGCACGATCGAGAAGCACCGCACGCGAATCCTCGAGATCGAGCGTGAGCGCGGCGAAGTGTTCGACCTCGATCTGGTCGCGCTCGGCGCGCTCCAGCCCGGGCATGTCGACCGCACCGATGATCCGCTGCCCTCGCGCGGCAACACCGCGCCGCAGGACGCGCCGATCGACATCGACGAGATGGTCGAGATCGACGAACCCGCCCCCGCCGCGCAGAACGACTCCGTCGCGATCCAGCCCACCGACGACGACCTGTTCCAGCAGGCGTTCCGGTTCGAGGCCGAGCGTTACCTGACCGAGGCCGACGAAGCGTTCGCCGCCGGTCGCTACGCCGAGGCCGAGCAGAAGTACGCGCTGGTGCTCGGGCCGTACCGCCCGTACCTGTCGAACGATCAACTGGGCCGCGCCGAGTCGCGTCTCCAGGAATCGCGCGTGCTGCTCGAAGGCCGCCCGCCGCTGGTTCAGGACGAACTGCGCACCCGCCAACTCCAGCGCGAGCAGGCGGTCGCCGAGTTCGAGAACTTCATCCGCCAGTCGCAGGCCGCGCTCAGCCAGGGCGACTTCGCCCGCGCGAGCGAACTCGCGGGCCGCGCCCGCCTCGCCGTCGCGCAGCGCCGCGATGTGTTCTCCGAGAACGAGTACAACGCGCGGATCGCCGACCAGGAGCGACTGCTGACCAACATCCGCAACGCCGAAGAGGCCGCCCGGGTGTCGGAGATCCAGCGTCAGGGCGCCGAGGCCGCCTCGCAGACCCGCGAGGCCGAGACGCGTCAGGCCGCCGAGAAGCAGCGCAAGATCAACGAGTCGATCGACCGTGTGCGTGAACTCCAGAAGGAGCAGAAGTACACCGAGGCCCTCCAGGTCATCGACCAGATCCTGTTCCTCGATCCCAACAACCCCACGGGCCTCCTGCTCCGCGATGTCCTCAAGGATGTCGTGATCTACCGCGAGTGGGACTTCAGCCAGCGCGACAAGGCGTACTCCTACGCCAAGGAATCCAACCGCATCCAGCGCACGCTGATCATCCCCGACGACATCATCAGTTACCCCTCCGACTGGCCCGAGATCTCGTTCCGTCGCGGCGAGCCCGTCGTGTACGACGAGCCCGCGGAGAACCGCGAGGTCCTCGCGGCCCTCGAGAACAAGAAGATCCCCGCCTCGTTCAGCAGCGCTCCGCTCGAGGATGTCCTCGAGTTCATCGCCGCGGTCGGCAACCTGAATGTCGACATCGACTGGGACGCCCTCTCGAACATCGGCATCAACCGCGACACCGAGGTGACCCTCAACCTCCGCCCCGTTCCGATGCGCGTCGTGCTCGACCGCGTGCTCGAGAAGATCAGCCCCGACGAGTTCAGCCGCGCCGGCTGGGCCGTCAACGACGGCGTGCTCGTGGTCGCGTCCGACGAGGCCCTCCGCCGCAACACCTTCATCCGCATCTACGACATTCAGGACCTCATCTTCGAGATCCCGAACTTCACCGATGTGCCCGAACTCGACCTCGACGCCGTGCTCCAGCAGGGTCAGGGCGGCGGCGGCGGCCGCGGCGTGTTCCGCGTCGATGACTCCGACGACATCGAACTCACCGACGAAGAGCGCATCCAGCAGGTCGTCGATCTCATCCAGACCAACATCGACTTCGAGGGCTGGCAGGACAACGGCGGCACGACCGGCCGCATCCAGATCCTCAACGGCAACCTCATCATCACCAACACCGCGCGGAACCACCGCGAGGTCGCCAACCTGCTCAAGCAACTCCGCGAGATCCGCGAGATCCAGATCAATGTCGAGGCCCGCTTCCTCGAAGTCGCGCAGGACTTCTTCGAGCAGATCGGCTTCGACCTCGATGTCTACTTCAACGCCCAGAACAACCAGTACGAAAACACCGTGATGCAGGAGCAGGCGTTCGGCGGCACGGGCTTCAACAACATCACCGGCTTCGGCGACTTCTCCAGCACCGTGCCCTCCGACCTCGTCGGCGTCCGCCAGACCGACACCACCCAGTGGTACATCTCCGACATCGAAGAGACCACCGGTGAGATCACCTACGAGTTCGGCCCGCTCAACACCTCGGTCATCGCGCCCGACGGCATGTCGATCGTCCCGGTGCAGCAGGGCTCGCTCAACATGGCCGAGAACCTGATCACCAGCGCGTTCGCGAGCACCATCCTCGCGGGCAACCCGGCCCTCGGCGTCGCGGGCACCTTCCTCGACGAGATCCAGGTCGACTTCCTCGTGCAGGCCACGCAGGCCGACCGTCGCAATGTGTCGCTCACCGCGCCGCGCCTGACGCTCGTGAACAACCGCTACGCCAACATCGCCGTCGGCGTGCAGCGTGCGTATGTCTCCGACCTCCAGCCCGTGGTCAGCACCTCGTCCGTCGGTTTCGACCCGACCGTGTCGACGCTGAACACCGGCGTCACCCTGCTGCTCCGCGGCGTGGTGTCGTCGGACCGCCGCTATGTGACGCTCTCGATCGACACGCGCATCGCGCAGCTCATCGGCTTCCAGACCTTCACCGTGACCGCGGCCGTCGCGGGCGGCGGCGATGGTTCGGGCGGCTCCGCGACCGCCGAAGGCGAACTCGCCCTGCCCGAAATCACGATCTCGTCCATCCAGACCGCCGCGACCATCCCCGACCAGGGCACCATCCTGCTCGGCGGTCAGCGACTCGTCACGGAGCAGGAGGTCGAGTCGGGCGTGCCGGTGCTCTCGAAGATCCCGGTCATCAACCGCTTCTTCTCCAACCGCATCGAGACCAAGGAAGAGCGCACCCTGCTCATCCTCATGAAGCCCACTATCCTGATCCAGTCCGAGGAAGAGGAGCGCAACTTCCCGGGCCTCCTCGACCGTCTCGGCGTCGGCTACTGAACGCCCCCGATTGCAGTGATTTCCGCCCGCCTCGGCCTCCGGGGCGGGCGATTTTTTCCCCAGATGTTGTGCCCGACCGCAAACCTCTCCATGCGATGCGGTTGACACCTTGATTCCCGCTCGGATAGTCTGAGCCGGTCCCACGGAGAGAACTGGATGCCCCCGGAAGAATCACGGCTTCGAATCTACAACGAAGGCGATGTGGTGCAGGTCCGCTTCGTTGATCGCAACATCCTCGATGAAGCGAACATCCAGCGCATCGGCGAAGAGATCGTGTCCGTGATCGAGCAGCGCGATAAGCCGAAACTGCTCATCAACTTCGAGAATGTCGATCACCTGTCGTCGGCCGCCCTCGGCACCCTCATCACGATCAACAACAAGGTCCGCGCCCGGTCGGGCCAGTTGCGGCTGGCGGAGATCGACCCGCAGATCTACGAGGTCTTCGTGATCACCAAGCTGAACAAGCTGTTTGATATCCACGACTCCGCCGACGACGCTCTCGCCAGCTTTTCCTAATCCTCGGCTCGCCCGGACGCGACGGCCCGGCGGCTTCGCGCGTCCGTGTCGCCGCCACCATCGTCGGCGCTCATGACCAGCCAACCCCGACAGCCCGGCGATCGCCAGCGAGTCGAACTGAACGACTCCCGTGAGGAGATCGAGCGCGTCGAGCACTCCCTCCTCGAGGCCGTCGAACGCCACGGCTACCCCGAGGCGTCACGCTTCGCCCTCCGACTCGCGCTCGAAGAGGCCATCGTCAACGCGTTCCGGCACGGCCACAAGGATCTCCCCGAGGAGCCCGTCGAGGTCGCCTGGTCGGTCGACGACCACGCGTGCACCATCACGGTGCGCGATCGCGGGCCGGGCTTCACCCCCACGGAAGTCCCCGACCCCACCCTCGACGAGAACCTCGATATCCCCTCGGGCCGCGGCATCATGCTGATGCGCGCGTACATGTCCTCGATCGAGTACAGCCCCGAGGGCAACGCCGTCACCATGGTGTACGAGCGCAGCAAGGCCGACAGCGCACGCAAGCGCTGACGGATCTCACACGGTCCAGGGGCGGATGGCCCGCACGCCCGACTCGGTCGGAGCGTCGAACGACGCCGGCTGCCCGATCGCTTCCGAGTACACCTCGGGTCGCAACCGCACGGCCTCGAGCATCTCAATGCTGTCGCGCAGCGCGTCCTCGTCCTCGGTCGGAAGCCCGAGTTCGGACGCAACGCCCACCACCGCCATCTGCTCGGCCTGCGCGAGCGTTTCCGCGGCGAGCAGCACTTCCCAGCGCCCTGACTCCTGCTCGTCGTCGCCGAACCGACGGACATCGACGCGCCAGCCGCACATCCCGATGGGCCGCCCGTCGTCGTCGAAGTTCGCGTCCCAGTCGATGTTCAAGGAAAGCGCCCACCGCTCGCGCATCCGCTCCACGATCTCGGCGTGGCTCGCGAACTGCTGTCCGTCGAGTTCGAGCGCCAGGATCGAACGGTGTTCATGCTCCGTGGAATCGACCCCGGCAAGTTCGGTGACGGCCGGCGCCTCGAACGACGCGAGCAGACGCTCGATCCGTTCCTTCATCGCCGTCTCGGCACGCACGGTCACGATTTTGTGCTCGTCGATGAAGACATACACGAACGGGTCCAGACTCATCGCGCCGAACCCGACCATCCCGTCGTCGAAGAACCAAGGCCGGAAGCGGCGCACCTCGTCGATGAACCGCTCGAAACTCACCGACTCGTACGCGATGAACGGATCGATCTCTCGATACGCGTCTTCGCTCAGGACATCCAGGATCGGGAAGACCCTCCCCGGCAGGAGCGCGAACAACGACATGCAGAGCATCTCGAGCCGCCGCCTGGGCAGCACGATGTCGAACATGTAGCGGTCGGGCCACTCTTCCCAGTCGCCCGACTCGTCGCCGTCGGATTGCTCGAACTCGGTCACATAGCCGGACGCCGGCTCGGCCTCGGCGGGGGTGACGGGGTAGACCCCGAGCGGGAAATCGAACTCCCCCACCTCGATGCGCTGGACTGTCGGATCGACTGCTGCTCGGAGCATCGCGTCCCTTCACGGTGCGTGTTCGGCTCCCGGAGACGACCGGTCGCCGCGGGTTGGGCAGACTGTATTCGTTCGCACGGCGTTTCGCCGCAAACCGCCCGACCCGGCACGGTTGCGTCAGAACGCCGTTTCCGTCATTATGGACCCATTCAGGCCCCGCGGAGCGGTGCGCCGCCCCAGCGCACCCCACGCTCTCACTCTCTCACCGGGCCTGCCCGCCTGTTCGATCACGACCGGAGATCCGCATGGACTTTGTTGCCCGTATGAACGATGTGCTCGGCGCCATCAACGGCGTTATCTGGCACAACTATGTCCTCTATGTCGTCCTTGCGGTCGGCGTGCTCTTCACGCTCTGGAGCGGGTTCTGCCAGTACCGCGCGCTCACCCACGGCGTGGCGGTTGTTCGGGGCAAATACGACGACAAGAACGATCCGGGCGCCATCAACCACTTCCAGGCGCTCTCCGCCGCCCTCTCGGCGACCGTCGGGCTCGGCAACATCGCGGGTGTTTCGATCGCGATCGCGCTGGGCGGCCCGGGCGCTGTGTTCTGGATGTGGGTCGTCGCCGCCGTCGGCATGGCCCTCAAGACCACCGAAGTCACGCTCTCGATGCTCTACCGCAACACGAGCGACTCGGACAACCCGCACGGCGGGCCGATGTTCGTCGCCCACGAGGGCTTCAAGAAGAAGGGGCTGGGCTGGCTCGGCTGGATCATCGGCGCGCTCTTCTGCGTCACGCTGCTGATCTCCACCATCACGGGCGGCAACATGTTCCAGTCGTGGAATGTCGGCATCGTCACCGAGACCTACTTCGATATCCCCACTCCCGTCACCGGGATCATCCTCGCCGTCGTCACGGGCGTCGTGATCATCGGCGGCATCAAGCGCATTGGCTCGGTCACCGGCCGACTCGTCCCGTTCATGTGCGGCCTCTACCTCCTCGCCGCGCTCTATGTGATCGGCTCCGAGATCACCCGTGTCCCCGAGATGTTCGGACTCATCTTCAAGTCCGCGTTCGGGACAGCAACCGCCGAGAACGCCTTCCTGGGCGGCACCGCGGGCTATGCGTTCCTCTGGGGCATGAAGCGCGCCCTCTTCTCCAATGAGGCGGGCCAGGGCTCCTCCCCCATCGCGCACTCGGCGGCCAAGACCGACGAACCCGTTCGCGAAGGCATCGTCGCCGGCCTCGAGCCCTTCATCGACACCATCGTCGTGTGCACCCTCACCACGCTCGTCGTGCTGCTCACCGGCGCGTACAACCGCGGCCCCGAAGCGATCTTCGAGTCGCAGCCCCGCATCGTCGCCTACGGCGAGCACACCCCGGGCGCCGCCAACCCGTGGACCGTCGAGATCGACGAACTCCCCGCAAAGTCCGCTTCTGCGCGCAAGATCAACGGCGCGTGGGGCGCCGGCGACACCGTCTTCGTGCTCATCGACGCCGACGAAGATCCCAACACCGGGCGCAACATCAGGCGCCTGGGCGGCGAGGTCGTCGAGACGGACGACGGAACGCTCGAGATCGAATGGAAGACCTACGACAGCGTGAAGGTTCCGACCGTGATCGCGCAGAGCGATCCGAACACGCCCGACGAGGTCGGGAGGTACGGGCTCTACAACGACTTCGTCGGCGCAGCGCTCACCGCGCACGCGTTCGACCGTGTCCAGCCGGGGCTCGGAAAGTGGCTTGTCGTGCTCGCGTCGTGGCTGTTCGCGATCTCCACGCTCATCTCGTGGTCGTACTACGGCGAACAGGGCGTCGTCTTCCTCTTCGGGATGAAGGCGGTCCTGCCGTACAAGTTGATCTATTGCGTGCTCGCAGCGGTCGCGACGCTCGGCTTCATCAAGACCGACGCCGAGTTGGACAACCTCACGACGCTCGGCACCGGCGTGATGCTGTGGGCGAACATCCCGATCATGCTGATCTTCGGCGCCCAGGCGATGCGCGTGTACAAGAACTACATCGGGCGCCTGCGCTCGGGCGAACTCGATGTGACCTCGCACACCCCGGCGTCGATCACCGATGTCGTCGAAGGCAAGGATGTGGAATAAGCACTGACCCGCCGCCGTGTGGCGCGACCGCGACATCACCCAGGCCTGCGCCGATGCGCTGCGCCGTCGTGCGCACGCTTCGGACGAGGAACAGTCGCCCTACGGACTCGATTCGCTCAAGGAACTGGAGATCCAGTCCGCGCTGCGCGACGGCCTCACGGCGGCAGGATTCGGCGTTCACGCGGAAGTGAGGCTCCCCCGCCGCGCATCGCTCCCAAAGCGCAGCGAGGGCGAGCGGTGCGACATCGTGCTGACTGACCGTCCCGGCGTCCCGCTGATCGACCCGCTCGACGCGGGAACGCTCTTCGCGACATCTGGCGTGCCGATCGCCGAAGCGTTCTGGATCGAGGTGAAGTGTGTTCACCAGTTCGCGCTCGTCGACGGCGTCGCGCGGCCGAGCAACGCGTACTCCGCGCAGTTGCTCACCGCCGCCGTCGGGGACCTCCGCAAACTCGCGGTGCAGGGACTGCCCTTCGCGTCGATCCTGCTGGTCATGTTCGGCGCCGACGAACCGACGCTGACGCACGACCTCACGATGTGGGCGCACAGGTGTCTCGACCTCGGCCTGCCGATCAGCGCGCCGGTGAACGAAGGGTTCGCGATCACCGACCGCATCGGCAACACGCGATGCGAGGTCGCCCTGACGCGCGTCTCACCGGTCGAGGAATGACAGCACGACATCCGCGGCGCGTTCGCCCGCGTTCGTCGATTCGAACTGCTTCGACACCGCGTCGAGGTCGTCGCGCTGCGTCTCCCATGCCGCCCGATCGTCGAGCAACCGCGTGAGTTCCCGCACGACCGGCGACGGATCATCGCTGAGGTGCGGCATGAGTTCGGGCACGATCTCTCGCCCCGCCACCAGATTGGGCAGGGACAGGAACGGCGCGCGGATCAGCCAGCGGCCGTAGAAATTCCATGCGAACCAGCTCGCACGGAAGAGGATGACCATGGGCGTCCTGCCGCGCGCTATGCGCAGGGTGTTCGTGCCGCTCACGGAAAGGGCGACATCGCTCCAGCGGATCACCGCGTCAGGAACCTGAACCACGGGGTGCATGTTCGCGGGCCATCCGCCATGCTCCGACGCGATCCGCCGCAGCCGCGCGAGCATGTCCTCGGTCGTTGCAGCGCACACCATCGCGACGCCGGGCCGGCTCGCGGAAATCTCGCGCAGCGCGGCGAGCATGATCGGGAAGTTCTTCTCCGCCTCGGCTGGGCGGCTCCCCGGGAAGACGCCGATGCGCACGGCCGCGTCGGGCAGCGCCTCGCCGAACTCCACGAGTTGGGCGTCGACGGCCGCCTCGTCGATCTCCTTCGCCCAGAGCGGGTGTCCGACGAAGGTCGCGTCGACGCCGCGCTCGCGGAACCACGCTTCCTCGAAGGGAAGCACGCACATCACATGATCGGTCAGGCGGCGGAGTTTGCGGATCCGCCATGGCCCCCACGCCCACAACTGGGGCGCGACCAGATGGACGATCGGCACGCCGTGGGCGCGGCTGAGTTTGCACACCGGGAAGTTGGCCGCGGGCGAATCGACCGGGATGTGGAGGGTCGGCTTGTTGGCGGCGATCCACTCCCCGATGCGCCGGTTCAGCGCGATGTGCTCCCGGATCACCTTCGGGCCCGGGATGCCCATCACGGCGTGCTCCCCCGTTCGCTCGAACACCTCGGCGCCGGCGGCGGCCATCTTGCGGTTGCCCCAGCCGACGATCCGCAGCTCGGGGCGGCGGCGGAGCAGTTCCTGGATGAGCACGGAGGCGTGCTCGTCCCCGCTGGGTTCGAAGGCGGTGACGAGGATCGGGGGCGTTTCGGCGGGCACGGGTGAACTGCAGCCGAACCGAGGGGCGATGTCAACCGCGACCGGGGCGGGCGGGCCGAAAGTGGCCGATATACTCCGCGCCCTCCGCCGCCCTCGCGGCGGGGCCGACAGTCCAGTTCGATCCCCCAACGCAGGTTCCGTAATGCCCACCGCTCAGCAGCGTGCTCCCTACTCCCGCACCCACCATTGCGGGCAACTCCGCCCCGACCACATCGGCCAGACCGTCACCGTGGCCGGCTGGGTGGATTCCCGCCGCGAGCACGGCGACGCGCTGGTGTTCATCGACCTGCGCGACCGCGAGGGCATCACCCAACTCGTCTTCGACCTCGAGGACTCGAGCAAGGATGTCGTGGACGCCTCCGACAAACTGCGCAGCGAGGACATCATCGCCGTCACGGGCGTCGTCCGGAAGCGTGCGGGCGGATCGAACCCCCGCCTCTCAACGGGCGAGATCGAGGTCGTCGTCTCGTCGCTGACGGTCCTCACGAAAGCGCGCGACATCCCCTTCCACCCCAACGACCCCGACAACCTCCCGGGCGAAGAGATCCGCCTGCGCTACCGCTTCCTCGACCTGCGCCGACCGAAGATGCAGCGCATCCTGCGCACGCGTCACAAGGTCGCCCAGACCATGCGCCGGTACCTCGACGAGAAGGGCTTCGTCGAGGTCGAGACACCGAACCTATGCAAGAGCACGCCCGAAGGCGCGCGCGACTTCCTCGTGCCCTCGCGCCTCCAGCCCGGAACCTTCTACGCGCTCCCCCAGAGCCCCCAGATCTTCAAGCAGATCCTGATGGTCGCCGGGCTCGACAAGTACTTCCAGATCGCGCGCTGCTTCCGTGACGAAGACCCGCGCGCCGACCGTCAGGCCGAGTTCTCCCAACTCGACCTCGAGATGTCGTTCATCACGCGCGACGACATCATCGACCTCATCTCGGGCCTCGTCACCGACATCTGGAAGGAAGCGCTGGGCGTGGACATCGGCGCGATCCCCCATATCACCTACGCCGAGGCGATGGAGAAGTACGGGATCGACCGCCCCGACCTGCGCTTCGGGCTCGAACTCGTCGATGTCTCGGACATCGCGAAGACCGCCGAGTTCAATGTGTTCAAGGGCGCCGTCGAATCGGGCGGCATCGTGAAGGCGATCCGCGTCCCGGGCGGCGCGTCGCTGACGCGCAAGCAACTCGACGGCTACACCGAGCATGTGAAGAGCCAGTTCCGCGTGGGCGGGCTCCCCTACTCGAAGTTCGAGAACGGCGCGTTCGCCACGGGCGTCGCGAAGTTCCTCGAGCCCATCAAGGACGCGCTCGTCGCGAAACTCGGCCTCGAGAACGGCGACCTCGTCGTCTTCGGCGCCGACAAGAAATCCCTCGTCAACAAGATGCTGGGCGACATGCGCCTCAAACTCGCGAAGGACATGAACCTGGTCCCCGCGTGGGGCGCGCAGTGGAAGTTCGTCTGGGTCGTCGACTTCCCCATCGTCGAATGGAACGAGGACGAGAATCGCTGGGACTCGATGCACCACCCCTTCACGGCGCCGCGTCCAGAGGACATGCACCTCCTCGAGTCCAGCCCGGGCGAGGTGCTCACCAACGCCTACGACCTGGTCGTCAACGGCAGCGAGATCGGCGGCGGGTCGATCCGTATCCACGACCAGGAGACCCAGTCCAAGGTCTTCGCGCTGCTCGGGCTCACCGAGGCGCAGGCCCGCGTGAAGTTCGGCTTCCTGCTCGACGCGCTGCGCTTCGGCGCGCCTCCCCACGGCGGCATCGCGCTGGGCCTCGACCGGCTCATCATGCACCTGTGCGAGACCGACAACATCCGCGATGTCATCGCGTTCCCCAAGTCGCAGATCGGCTCGGACCTCATGAGCGAAGCGCCCAGCGAGGTCGACGAGAAGCAACTCAAGGAACTGAATATCGCGAGCACCTGG
>CAYGLT010000021.1:30084-38455 GCA_964350875.1 uncultured Phycisphaeraceae bacterium
TCGAGCAGGCGGTCAACGCCGAGGATCAGGCCGATCGCCGTCGCGGGGAGCGGCTCGACGCCCGGCAGGTCGCCCAGGGTCGTGTTCACCGCGGCGATGATGATCAGCGTGGTGGCGATCGAACCGCCCGGGACGCCAGCGGCGCCGACGGCGGCCAGCGTGGCCGTCAGCACGATCACGAGATATTGCGTGAAGTGCAGGTCAACGCCGAACGCCTGGAAGAGGAAGATGACGGCGACGCCCTGATAGAGCGCGGTGCCGTCCATGTTCACGGTCGCGCCGAGCGGCAGCACGAGGCCGGCCGCGCGGCGTGAGCAGCCGCCCTTCTGCACGCTGGTCTCGATCGTCACGGGCATGGTGGCAAGCGACGACGCGCTGCCGAAGGCCATCAGCAGCGCGGGCTTCATCGCCCACAGGTACTTGAACGGGTTCACCCTCGCGAAGATCCACAGCACCGTCGTCAGCGAGACCGTCGCGTGGATCAGCAACCCCGCGAGCACCACGACGACATACAGCCCGAGCGATTGCGAGAGTTCCTTGAAGCCCATGTTGCCCACGGCCCAGGCGACGAGGAAGAACACGCCGAGCGGGAGCACCCACAGGATCCAGCGAACGAGCGCCATGAGCGCTTCGTGGAGGCCTTCGATCGCGGCGACGAAAGGCCGCGCCTTCGAACCCACCACGGTGATCGCGATGCCCAACGCGATGGTCGCGGTGATGATGCTGAGTGTCTTGTTCTCGACAGCGGCCGCGAAGAAATTATCCGGGACAAGCAGGTAGAGGATCTGGAGCCACGCGGCGCCAAGCCCGCTCGACGGCGCGCTGGTCGAGGCCGCTGCGCCGGCGGAGAGCGATTCCGCCTGGCTCGCGGCGAAGGTGGCCGCGGCCGCGCCGGGGTCGATGACCCACGCGAGCGTCACGCCTGTTGTCACCGCGAGGATCATCGTGGTGACATAGAAGATCAGCGTTGCGCCGCCCAGGACGCCCAGTTTCTTGGGGTCGCCGATCGAGGTCACGCCCGTGAGCACGCTCGTGAAGATGAGCGGCACGATGATGAGCATGAGCGGGCGGATGAGGACGAGGTCGCCCGCGGTGCGCCAACCGGCGGTCGTTTGCTGCAACTTCTCCTTGGTCGCGGAGGGATCAAAGAGGAAGAACTGCCCGACGATCGCGCCCAGGACGAGGGCGATCACGATGAGGATCGTCAGGAGGTTTTCTTTGGAGATCTTCTTCATATGCGCATGCAGTGCCGAGCGGGCGCGGCGCCCTCGGGAGATGAGTGTCAGACGCGGTCGCCGTACGACTGGACCGTCTCGGCGAACGGGCGGGGCTCGAAACCGAGCGTCGCGCGGGCCTTGTCGATGGCGCAGACATTGTCCTGGCTGCCCATCTGCGCGTCGGACACGCTGTAGGGCAGCGCCTCACCCAGACCGAGCACACGCGCGACGCGCGCCTGCGCGATGGCCACCGGCGCGGGCAGCCCGGCCGGTCGGATCGACTTCTTGGCCAGCGGGATCGCGTCGCGGAGCGTGGTCAGCATGTCGGGCCAGGTCATGGCCTCCGGGCCGCCCAGCGCGATGACCTCGCGGATCGAGGCGGGCCGGTCGAGCGCGTCGGCGAACGCGCGGGCGACATCGCCCACGAACACCGGCTGCGCGAGCGGGACCTCCGGGGTTGGCGGTGGGAACGGGGGTTTGTCGAGCCCGACATCGAGCCGGGTGAAATACGGCATGACAAACCAGGGCGCCTTGCGGCCGGTCGCCCAGCCCTTCACCATCTGGACGAACTCGCCGTCGTGCCCGTGGATGATCGAGGGGCGGAAGATCGTCCAGTCGAGGCCGCTCGCCTGCACGAGCCGCTCGGCGGCGAACTTGGTGCGCTGGTAACCGCTGACGCCGTCGGGATCGGCGCCCAGAGCGGACATGTGGAGGAATCGAGCGGCGCCGGCGTTGCGTGCGGCGTCGAGCGTGCGGCGAGTCGCCTCGACATGCATCCGCTCGAAACTCAGGCCCCCGGTCTCGCGGCGGATGCCCACGAGGTGGATCACGGCGTCAGCCCCGGCAGCCAGCAGAGCCATCGCGTCGCGATTGAAGATGTCCCCTTCGACAATCGAAACGCCCGAGATCGGGAGCGAATCGACCTCCCCGGGCGAGCGGACCAGCGCACGGACGGCGTGGCCTCGCCGCGTCAGTTCGGCGACGAGGTGACGACCCACGAACCCCGTGGCCCCGGTAACAGCGACCGTTTGGGATGAGGACGGACTGGCGCTGCTCGACAAGGCGGGATCTCCGAAAGGGTGACGGATGCGTGGAGTGTAGTTTCCGGGGCGATTCCCAGCAATGCGGGGCCGCGTGCAGCCGGCGGCGTTCACGGTACGATCGTCGCGATGGCTTCCATGCTCTGCCCGCTCACGGACATGCTCACCCTCGCCGCAGAATCGGCCCATCACGGGCCGCCCAAACTGCTCATTGACCTGCTGGTCATTCTGGCGACTGCCGGGCTGGTCGCGGTCGTCATGCAGCGACTGAAACTCGAGACGGTGCCGGCGTACCTCATCGCGGGAGCGATCATCGGCCCCAACGCGCTCTCGTTCGTCTCGTCGCCCGAATCGACCGAAGCGATCAGCAGCCTCGCGATCATCCTGCTCATGTTCGGCATCGGCCTCCACATGGACCTGTCGACGCTGCGCCTGGGCCTTGGCGCGATCATCGGGGCGACGGTCATCGCGACGGCGCTGATCACCGCCATCGCGTGGCCGATAGGCATGATGTTCGGGCTGTCGAGCCCCGCGGCGATCACGGTCGGGATGGCGTTCACCCTGTCGTCCACCGCCGTCGTCGTTCGAATACTCGGCGACCGACGGTTGCTGCGCGCGCCTGTAGGACGGCTGGCCTTCGGCATCCTCGTCGCGCAGGACATGCTCGTCATCGGCATGCTCGCGCTCATCCCGATCCTCGCAAAATGGGCCGGCGCGGATCCCTCGACCATCGTTCACGCGACCACCGAAGCGGGCGTCGACGCGAACACCCCGGCGACCGTCGCGCTCATGGAGCAGGAGTCGAAGTCCTTCCGGATCGTGTTCGAGGCCGCGGTGCGCATCGGCGGGATCGCGATGCTCATCGTGCTCGGCAAGTGGCTCATGCCCCGTTTGCTTGCCGAGGCGGCGAGGGGTCGCTCCATGGAGATCATGCTGGTGATCTCGACGGCGGCTGCGATCGCGGCCGCTGGCGTCACCTCGTGGCTCGGGTTCTCGCCCGAGATGGGCGCGTTCCTAGCGGGTCTGCTGCTCTCGTCCACACAGTTCCGTCACCAACTCTCCGGACAGGTCGGCCCGCTGAGAGACTTGTTCATCGCGGTTTTTTTCACGACCGTCGGGATGAAACTCGATCCGAACGCGCTCGCCGGCGCGTGGTGGATCGTGCTGCTCGGGACCGGGCTCCTCTTCGCCTTCAAGGCGGTGATCCTGAGTTCGGCGGCCTGGGCGTGCGGCGCCGCGGCCTCGACTGGCATCGCGGCGGGCTTCGCCCTCGCGCACGCGGGCGAGTTCTCGCTCGTGCTGCTCGACGCGGCCAGCACGGGCGGCATCTTCTCGAAGAAGGTCGGCGCGACGCTGACGGCCATCGTCGCCGTCTCGCTGATGCTGATCCCCCTGCAGGTCACCCTCGGTCAGCGCCTGTCGATGCGTTTCGTGAATGTCCCCCCGCCGCCGTGGGTCAAACGACCGAAGTTCGTCGATCGCCTGAGGCATCGGCTGCATCTCGATCGCAAGAAAGTCACGGAAGAGAGCCCTCAGGAAGACCACCACGATGTCGACGACACGCTCACGCATCGCCGCGTGATCCTCGCGGGGTACGGGCTCGTGGGCCGCGTGGTGGCCGAACAACTCGACCAGATCGGCGTGTCGTACACGATCGTCGAGATGAACCCGAAGACCGTCGAGAAGCAGGCGAAGTTCAAGAAGGACAGCGTTTATGGGGACATCAGCAATCCCGAGGTGCTGGAGCATGCAGGCCTGCACGACGCCGACGCGGTGATCATCACGATCCCCGACGAGGAAGCGGTGCTCCGCGCGTGCGCGATCGTGCGGAAGATGGCGCCCAAGGTGTTCATCGCCGTGCGCACGAGTTTCTTCAGCAAGGCGATGCTCGCGACGGAAGCCGGCGCGGACCTGGTCACGGTCGAGGAATGGGCGACCGCGCAGCAGATGGCGACGGAGATCGCGAAGCACCTCGGGCGCGAAGCGCCCAAGGCCGTTGCGCCCAAGGCGGAGCGGCTCGCCGAAGAGGCCGAGATCGAGGAAGACTCATCGCCCGCCGATCACGGGTGACCGAACGAACGCTTATTCCTGCGAGCCGAGCCAGCGTTCGGCATCGATCGCCGCCTTGCAGCCCATGCCCGCGGCGGTGACGGCCTGACGGTAGACCGAGTCGGAGACATCGCCGGCGCCGAAGACGCCCTCGATGTTCGTGTGCGTGCCCGGCTCCTTCACCTTCAGGTACCCCTTCGCGTCGAACTCGAGGCCGGTCCCCTGGAGGAACTTCGTCGCGGGCGTGTGGCCGATCGCGACGAAGAGTCCGTCCACGGCCAATTCGCTGCGCTCGCCGGTCACCGTGTCTTCGAGCAGCACGCCGCGGATCTTGTCCTCGCCCAACACATCGACGACGACCTTGTTCCAGACCGCTTTGGCGTTGGGCTGCTTGAGGAACCGCTCCTGCATGATCTTGCTGGCGCGGAACGAGTCGCGGCGGTGGATGACATAGACCGTCGAGGCGAACTTGGTGAGGTAGTGCGCCTCCTCCATCGCGGAGTCGCCGCCGCCGACGACGGCGAGCGGCTTGCCGCGGAACATCGGGAGCGCGCCGTCGCAGACCGCGCAGGCCGAAACGCCGCCGCCCGCCATCGCGAGCCGCATCTCGTTCGGGAGCCCGATCCAGTTCGCGGTCGCGCCGGTCGCGATGATGACGGCCTTCGCGCGGATCGTCTTGCCCGAGTCGGTCGTGAGCGTGAACGGGCGTTTGCTGAAGTCGCACTTCTCGATGTCGGCCTCGAGGATGCGCGTGCCGAACCGTTCCGCCTGCTTGCGGAAGGTGTCCATCATCTCCGGGCCGCGGACGCCCTCGGGGAAGCCGGGGTAGTTCTCGACATCCGTGGTGAGCATGAGTTGCCCGCCCGGGAGGATGATCGAGGGGTTCTGCTTGGGCACGCCGATGACGGCGAGCGGCTGCAGGTTGGCGCGGGCGGCGTAGATCGCGGCGGTCCAGCCCGCGGGGCCCGAACCGATGATCACGATGTCTTCGATATCACGCGGTGCGTTCGTCATGAGCGTTGCTATTCCTCACCGCGCTGACACAGCGGCGGAGTGTGTTCGTGCGTTGTCGTGGAGGGAACGCGGGCGAACCGCCCGTTGTTCCGAGCGATGTTCAGCGGCCGGGCCCGGTCTGCGGCCCGCGCGTCGAGGGAGTGATCCACAGGATCTCGTCGGTCACGGAGAGCGGATCGCCCGCGACGGCGGAGAACCGCTCGCGGAGCAGCGAGAGCGCCGGGGGCCAGTACAGCATGTCGGGAGCGCCTTCGCCCACCCCGCGCGCCCACTGACGGGTCTGGTCGACGCCGGCGGAATAGAGAATGAAGGTATCGTCGCGCAGGCCGAAGACGAAGCCCTCCCGACGCGTGCTGACGCCCGCTTCGAGGGACGCCTTCGCTTCCGGCGACAACCCGGCGATCACATCATCCTTGATCTGGACGAACCGCTCGGCGGCGGCGCGGACCAGTTCACGCTGGCGGGATACGGGCACAGACTCCGGATCGCTGACGGACACGATCGCCTCGAATTCGGGCGTCGCCTGCATGCGGCGGAGGATGTCCACACCGATCGCCATGACATCGAGCGCGGCCATCGCCTGCTTCTTCTGCGCTTCGGGCAGCGCCTCGGCCGCCTTGCGCTGCGCGGTGAGTTCCGCCTCGAATTCGGACATGTCGGCATCCATGAATTCAGCCCGGACCTCGGCGAGCGAATCCTTCTCCATGTTGCCCGGGAGCATCTCACCGAACAATTCCGTACCCACGAATCTCGCCCCGACAGGCAGCGCGAGCGCGATGTCGTGCGGCTTGGGGAGTTCGCGCTCGCCGCGGGGTTGGTCGCGGATCGGCACGAAGTAGTGGAACTCCTCGCGGCGCTCGTTGTAGGGGTCAACGCCGATGGTCTTGACATACCGGGGGCGGATGCCCGCGAGCGATGGCGGGAAGACGCCGTTGTCCAGTTTGTAGCCCATCACGCCCAGCGAGAGCCGCGTGGCCTCGACCTCAGCGCGAAGACGCTGGCGCAGTTCGAACATCTCCTGGACGCCCTCGCTGATGAGGTGCACCGCGGCGAACTTGTCCTTGGACAGGCGGTCGAAATCGGTGGCCTGCTTGCGGCCGCGATCGAATTCGGGGAGGCGCCAGCGGTACTCCCAGTCGCCGAAGACCCCATCCAGCGCATCACCGGTCTCGTAGGTCGTCCCGTGCTTGGACGCGAGGTCCTGCCAGCGCGACGCCTCGCCAAAAAGTCGGAGCGGGCGGTCGCCCGCGCTCGCGCGGGCCATGGTCGCGCCGAACGCTTCGGACGGCCCCTGACGCTCGACGAACGCGCGGGAGACGATCTGCTTGCCCGCGAGAAGATCGGCGCGGGGCATCTGCAGTCGCTCGGCGCCGATGTAGTCCTCGCTGAGATCCGCGATGACCTCGGCAAGGCCCGAGCCGGTGAACTGCGCTGGGTACTCGTTGACCAGATCGCGCAGCCGCTCGAGGCCGGCGATGGCGTTGCGCAAGCCCCACTGCTTCTCGCCGAAGAACTCGCGGTCGGCGATCTGGCGACAGAACAGCGTCCAGCGGATGAGCAGGGTGGCGGCCTCGGGCGCCTTGTTGTCGTCGGCGAGGCGTGTCGCCTCGACATTCACGAGCGCTGCGACATCGCCGAGCGTGCGGAGGTACACGAACTGCGCGCTCGCGAGGACCGGCGGATCACCGACGCGGACGATCATGTTCGCGTCGCGCGCTTCCTGGGAGGCGTTGTTCTCGCCGTAAGGCAGGAGGAACGCGTAGCGACGGCTGACGCCGAGCGGCTCGCCCACGGTGCGGATCGCGTCGAGCACGGCCTGCTGAGGGGCGGCGGACGCCCACTCGCTGGCGGCGGGCCACGACTTGGACGAGGGCGTGACGAGCGCCGCGCGGAGCGCGGTCGAGACGCTCTCGGGGGGCGGCGCCATCTTCGCGAGCGCGGGGATCAGCGCCAGATCGGACCGGCGCGCGTCCGGAACGGCCCGGTCAGGGCCCGAGTAGTAGTCGTTGGCGCGGTCGAGGAAGCCGGCGTCGTCCTGCGCGAGGGCCGCCTGCGAGGCGGAGAGGGCGAGGATGAACGCGGCGGTCGCCGGGAATCGCGATCGCATGTGCGTGGATCTCCGTGCTTTGGAAGCCGGGCGTCGATCTCGCCCGGGGAAGGGTTTCGGTGGACCGGAGACTTTAGCAACGGCCGCGCACGCCCGCCTAAGGCCCCTCTCCGATCGCCTAGAGTGGCTGTGATGCTCGAGGCGAAGCCCAATCAGCCCGCCGCCGCCCACGGCCGGATCTATCTGGACAACGCGGCGACCTCGTACCCCAAGCCGCCCTGCGTCATCGAGGCGATGACCCGATACGCCGAGGAACTGGGCGCCTCGCCCGGCCGCGGGGCGTACGACGAGGCCCGGCGCAGCGGCGAACTGCTCTGGCGATGCCGCGAGGCGATCCTGAGAATCGCTCACGCCGGCCGCGAGGTCTCGGCCCCGGAACGGGTGATCTTCACGCTGAACTGCTCGGACGCGCTGAATCTGGCGATCCGCGGCGTCGTACACAACGCGATCCGTCGGACGGGCGTCGCGCCCCATGTCGTGACCACGGCGATGGAGCACAACTCCGTGCTCCGCCCGCTCAACGAACTCCGCGAGCGCGGCGAGGTGGAGGTCACCATCGTCCCGGCCGATTCCGAGACCGGGATCGTTGACCCCGACGATGTCCTGCGCGCCGTGCGCGGCGACACGGCGCTCGTCGCAGTCGTCCACGCGAGCAATGTCAGCGGTTCCCTTCAGCCAATCGGACGCATCGGCCCCGTGCTTCGCGAACGCGGCGTGCCGTTCCTCGTCGATGCGGCGCAGACCATTGGGCATGTGCCGATTGACATGGAGGCGCTCGGGATCGATCTGCTCGCGTTCCCGGGACACAAGGGCTTGCTCGGCCCGCTCGGGACCGGGGCTCTCGTGATGCGCGAGGGGATGGATCAACTCCTGGACACGGTGCGCGAGGGCGGCACGGGTTCGCGGAGCGAGGAGGATGCGCAGCCGCAGGACCTGCCCGACAA
>CAYGLT010000022.1:0-37225 GCA_964350875.1 uncultured Phycisphaeraceae bacterium
GAGCTTTACAAAAGCTCTGCTCTGCCAGTTGAGCTACAGCGGCAAGGCCTGAGCATAGCCGCGGGTGAGGGCTTCAGTCCTCTGTGGAGCCGCTCGCGATCGCCGTCGCGCCCGGTTGGGCGACTTCCAGCGACTTCGCGAAGCGGGCGGCGGCGCCGGGAGACCGGGTCGCCATCGCCTCGAACGCCGCGTGGGCCGACGCGTACCGCTCGTGATCCGTCCCGGCAAACGCCAACGCGAGGTACCGACCCAGCGACTCGTTGCGCGCGACCGGGCGTCGCTCGCCCATCGCGCGAGTCGCGACGCGCTCCGCCAACCCCTCGGTGAACCAGGCCGGATACTCGACGCCCGGGACCTGCACACCGGTGTTGTACGCCAACAGGTGCGCCGTCTCGTGCGCGATCTTGCGACGCGTCACCCGCGCAACATCCCGAGCGGCCGCCTTGCGTTCCTGCTCGCTCGGCGAGTTCAGGGCCCGCGCGAACGACTCGGTCGAACGATCGTCGTAGAGCACCGCGCGGTTGGTCGCCGTCGAGTAGTAGCCGCCCATACGGCTCGCTTCGATGCCGTCGTGCCGGCGCGCGAACTCGACAAACTCGGCGCGGTCGCTGATGAACACGATCCGCATCGGCTCGACGGGACGATCGGGGGTGAACCCCATCTCGCGCGCGTCGGCGTCAAAGACCTCCGCGACCTCCTCGAGCCAATCACTCACATCGCGCGCGTCAGCGATCGAAATGTCTCCGAGGATCACGAACCGGTCGGATCGATGGAGCACCCCGTACGGGATCGCGTCGGGTTCACCCTCGTTCGCAGACGCCACGGTCGCCTGGGCGCCGCGCGGCGAGACCGAGTACATCGCGCACGCCAGCGTCACCGCGCCCAGCGCGGGCACGATCACGGCGGTGAGACGGTCACGGAGACGACGCTTGCTCGGGGTGGATTGCACCACCCGGCGATCGGCCGAGAACCCCGGCGACTGGCGGCCGACGCGCCCATCCACGCACCCACCGGTCGGTCTGGGCGGATATCAGCGGTTCTCGGACCGGAACCGGTTCCGCTGCGCGTTGCGCACCAGACTGACGGAGTACAGCGCAAGGGCCGACCAGATCGCCGCGAACGCGATGGCGCGCGAGGGCGGGAACGCCTCCCCGTACACCAGCACGCCCAGCAGGAACTGCCCGCTCGGCGCGATGTATTGGAGAAATCCCATCGTGCTCAGCGTGAGCCGTTTCGCGGCCTCGACGAACCACACGAGCGGCGTGATCGTGACCGTTCCCGCCGCGAGGAGCAGCAGGTCGGCGCGCCAACTTCCCGACAGGAACACGCTCTCTCCTCGCACGCCGAGGAGGATCAGGTACCCCGCCGCGATGGGCATGAGCACGATCGTCTCGACCAGCAATCCCGGGATCGGCCGCGCCACGGTCTTTTTGCGGATCAGCCCGTACAGCGCGAACGACACGGCAAGCCCGAGTGAGATCCACGGCGGCTTGCCCTGCGCGATCGTGAGGAAGATCACACCTCCCGCCGCGAGCACGAGACCGAGCAACTGCAGCCGCGTAAGCCGGTCCTTGAAGAAGCACACGCCGAACGCGACGCTCACGAGCGGGTTGATGAAGTACCCGAGGCTCGCCTCGACGATGTGCCCGCTCGTGACGGCGCTGATGTAGAGCAACCAGTTGAACCCGACAAGCGCTGCGCTGAGCGTCAGCGTGGCCGTCGTCCGAGGCGAGCGGACGATCGACTTCACCTCGCCCCAGCGATGCTTCCACGCGATGAGCGCGACGAGCACGGGGATCGCCCACAGGATGCGATGGGAGAGCAACTCGCCCGGGGAGATCGGCCTCGTCAGCGTGGCGTCGTGGGTATGGAGATTGCCGACGACTTTGAAATAGATCGGGAACAGGCCCCACGCGAGATACGCCGAGATCCCGTAGATCATGCCCGCTCGGATCGACCCGTGCGCAACAGGCGGGGGCGCGGCCGGAGGGGTCGCTGGGACGCTCGATGTGCTGGGCGCGACGGTGGTCACGGGCGTGGGTTCATCGAGGGTATGCGTCGCAAAACGAAAAGACCGCGGCGCCGGTGTCGGGCCGCGGTCCTTCGGAAGTGGGCGATACTGGGCTCGAACCAGTGACCTCCAGTGTGTCATACTGGCGCGCTAGCCAACTGCGCCAATCGCCCTTCAAGACGCAAGTATACCCCCTCGCCCTCGTTCGGCTACCGGGAGGGCAAGGTTGAGTGACCGGGCAGCAGAACCGGCGGGAAATCGAAGATCCGACCTTGAAACCCGCCCCCCCGGCGCGCACAATCCCGCCCCGCCCGTCCAGCAGGATGACGGCGGGACCGTCCGCCGCGGCCCGTGCCCGGCCTTCAACCCAACCACGCCAGACACACGCAAGGATTTCTTCCCATGGCAGAGCAGGCCGCACAGCAGCAGGGCCGTCAGGTGCAGCTCCGGATCGACGAGAGCCGTATGCAGACGACCTACGCCAACACCATCCGCACCGCCACCACCGCCGACGAGGTCGTCATGGACTTCGGCCTCAACATGCCGATGCCCGCGCAGAACGAGCAGCCCGCGATGACCTTCGCGGTCAACTCGCGCGTCGTTATGAACTGGGCGGGCGCCAAGCGCCTGGCCATGTCGCTCCAGCAGATCGTCGGCCAGTACGAGAAGAACTTCGGCACGATCGAACTCGATCGCGGCCAGGGTCAGCGCCAGCCCGTCCAGCAGGGCTGAGTCCGCTCCCCCATCCGAGCAATCCACGGCGCGGTCGCCCAGCGGCCGCGCTGTCTTTTTTGCGCCGCGTCACAGCAGCCGCGTCGCGCGCGGATAACTCCCGAGGATCCGGAATTCGATGCAGTGCGACCCCGCCGCGTCCAGTGCCTCCGCGAGTTTCGTGTCCTCCCGGTGTCCCTGCGCCTCGACATAGAACACATGCGTCCATGTCTCGCGCGCGCTCGGGCGGCGATCGATGTGCGTCAGGTTCACGCCCGCGTTCTCGAACGCCGTGAGCACATGCGCCAGCGCGCCGGGCTTGTCGGCGGTCTGGAACATCACGCTCGTCTTGTCGTCGCCGCTGGGCAAGGCGCCGTGCTTCGAGAGCACGAGGAAGCGCGTGATGTTGTTCGGATCGTCCTCGATGGACTCGAACATCGGGTGCAAACCGTGCAATTTCCCGGCGAGCAGCGAAGCGATTGCCGCGGCCCCGCACTCGGGATCATTCTCCAGCATCTCGCGCGCGGTCTGCACCGCGCGGCTGCTGCTCGCGCTCGACACCAGTTCGGCCTGCGGCATCGAGCGTGCCAGCCACTCCCGGCATTGCACGAACACCTCCGGCTTGGAGAAGATCGTCGTCACCTTCGCCGCCGGCGCTGCGGTCAGCAGGTTGTGGCGCACCCGCAGGAGCGCCTCGGCATACACCGTCACATCGCCCGGCTTCGCGTCGCGGAACGAGTCGAGCGTCTCGACGATGCCGCCCCCGACGGTGTTCTCGATCGGAACAAGGCCGTAGTCCGCGTGCCCACGCGCGACATCGCGGACCACCCCCGCGATGTCCTGCGCCTCGGCGTGCTCGACCGACGAGCCGAAGTGCGACACCGCCGCCTGATGCGAGTAACTGCCCGCCGGTCCGAGGAACGCGATGCGCAGCGGCCGCTCGAGCAGGAACGATCCGGACATCAACTCGCGATAAATCGCCTCAACCGTTCGCGGCGAGAGCGGGCCGGGGTTCATCCCCAGCACCTTCTTCAGCACCGCCGACTCACGATGCGGCGCGTAGATCGGCGTGCCCGTGTCGCGCTTGAACTTGCCGACCTCGACGACGACCTTCGCCCGCTCGTTGAGCAGTTGAATCAGTTGGGAATCGACCTCGTCGATCCGCCGACGCAGATCGTCGAGGGAGCGGCTCGGAACTTCGGGGTTCGGGCTCTGGTTGGAATCTTCGTTCATTGTGGGCTTCGGCACGGTGATCTCGCTATCGGCGGTCTGGCGCGGCCGGTCCATCAGGCCGATAAGAAGGGTGGCGAAATCCCGCCCGGCGGAATTCCATCAACCGATCGGGACAGCCACGAAGCCATGATCCTCCCCGCCCTCATGCCGAAAGTCGACCCATTCGCGACACTCGCGTCCGTGGAAGACCTGCGCGCGATCGCGGAGTCGGCCGACCAGGCCTCGGCCCTGCTGCCGATTCTCGCCCTTGCCGCCATCGTCGCCGTGGGGCTCGCCCTCTGGGCCGTCGGCGGCCGCTTCGTCAAGCCGAGCGTCGTGCTCGTCGCCAGCGGCGCGGGCGGCTACGCGGGCTTCGCCCTCGGCGAAAACTTCGACCCGGCGCTCGGGCCGTGGATCGGCCTCGCGCTCGGCGTTGTCGTTGGTGTGCTCATCGGCGTGTGGCTCTTCCGCCTGGCCGCCGGGATCCTGCTCGCCGCGTTCCTCGCTGTGGCTGCGCCGACCGCGACGGCCGTTGCGGTGGACTACGACCTCGCCGCGCAGACTCGCGCCCTCGTCGATGTCGTCCGTGACGCCGCGACCGGCGCCGGTGAAGCCGACGAAAGCGAGACATCATCCGACGCCATTGCGCCACGCGCGCTCACCGACGCGCCTGACGCGCCCGAGCCGGACGAACCCGTCACGACGCGCGGCGTGCTCCAGCGCGCCGGCGCCTGGATGGCCGGCTTCCTCACCGACGCCGCGGAAGGCGGCGAAGACATCTGGGACGGCATGTCCGCCAACGAGCGGCGCACGATCATCGCCGCCGGCGTGCTCGGCGCACTCGCGGGCCTGGTGATCGGATCGTTCGCGCCGGTGCTCGCCATGGCGGTGCTCACCTCTGGCGTCGGCGCCGCCGCCATGCTCGGCGCAGGATCGCACCTCGCGCTGCACTTCCGTCCTGAATGGGAGGGCTCGCTCCCGAGTTCACCCATCGCGTGGGCGGCGATCTGGATCAGCGTCGCGTTCCTGGGCGTTGTCCTGCAGATCGCGCCGCAGCGCAAGCGCAAGAAGCCGCCCGCCGCGGCCGAGCGCCTCGACGACGACGAGTGATCTGTCAGACTCTCAGCGCGAAGTGAGCGTTTCGACCGGCGCGATGTCGGTCGCAGCCTCGATCGGAGCGACCTTGCCGTCGATGGCTTCGCCGCTCGCTTTCATGATGCTGCCGAAGGCGAACACCAGCGCTACGACCAGCGCCGCGCTGACGAGTGCCGCCGTCGGCCGCGAGAGGTACTCGGTGAGTTCCTTCGGCGCGGTCGTCTCGTCGGCGCGATCGATGTACGCCGGGATGAGCAGCCGCAGGTAGTAGAACGCGGCGATCGCGGAGTTGAACGCGAGAATCACCGCGAGCACGATCTCGCCCGCGCCCATCGCGGACATGAACAGTTGCAGTTTCGGGAAGAAGCCGAGGAACGGCGGGAAACCGAGCAGCGACAGGATGCACAGGCCCCACGCGATCGCGAGCACCGGGTGCTGAGTCCACATGCCCTTGAGATCGTTGATGGAATCGACCTCGGTGGCGCCGCGTGCGTTCGTGCCGCGCCGCTCGAGACTCGACAGCACCGCGAACGCGCCTGCGTTCGTGACGCCGTACACGAGCAGATAGAACAGCACCGCCGCGAGCCCGTTGCTGAGCAGCGACGAGCCGTCGCCAGGCCCGGCGACAAGCCCGACCATGATGTACCCGCTGTGCGCGATCGACGAATACGCGAGGACACGCTTCGCGCTCGTCTGCATCAGCGCGAGCACATTGCCCACGGTCATGGTCATCGCGGCCATGACCCAGAGCACGAGATGGATCGACTCGGGAAGCCCGTGCACGGCGACCGCGCCGGGCGCTTCCGTCCAGCCCCAGCCGACCGTCGAGAGGATCAGCATCAGGGCGAGGAAGCCCGCGGTCTTCGGCGCAAAGGCGAGATACCCGGTCACTGGCGACGCGGCGCCCTGGTACACGTCGGCCGTGTAGAAGTGCATCGGGACCGCCGCGACCTTGAACCCAATGCCGATGATCGCCAGCGTGACGCCGAGCACGGCCAGCGTCGGCAGCCCGCCGCCCGAAGCGAGCGAGGTCTGGAACGCCAGTTGGATCTCGGGGAGCATCGTCGTGCCCGTGGCGCCGTAGATCATCGCGAAGCCGTAGAGGAAGATCGCCGCGCCGAACGCGCCGAGGAAGAAGTACTTCACGCCCGCTTCCTGCGCGCGGAGCCGCGGTGAACTCATCGCGACCATGATGTAGGTCGGGAGCGAGGTCAGTTCGAGCGCGAGGAAGAGCCAGATCAGGTCGTCGGCGCTGGCGCAGAGCATCACGCCCATGACGCTGAACAGGAAGAAGGCGAAGAACTCGCCGCGCGTGGAGCGGATCGGGTCGAAACGCCCGCCGCGCGACACCAGCGACTCGTAGTCACGGTCGACCACGCCCACGAGCGAGAGCATCAGCAGGAATGAAACGCCCGCGATGGTGGCCTTCGCGTAGGGCAGGATCGACGGGAACAGCCCGTCGTTCTGGGGCGACCAGAACGAGAGCACGAACGCGATGATCAGCGCGACGCCCGTGATCGCCGCCGTGAAGCGGCGGGTCGCGGCGCTCTTCGAGAGGCCCACGAGCATCACGACGCAGGTCGCGATGAACAGGACGATCTCGGGATGAAGAAGCGCGAGTTTGTCGGTCACCGGTGCGCCTCCTCGTTGCGGTTCGGGGTCATCGCGTCATGGACGACGACCGCGGGCTCGACATACGCGATGTTCGCGCCCGCGGGCGCCTCGAGCGCACTCAGCACGGGCTTGGGATAGAGGCCGAGCCACAGGCACAGGACCGCGAGCGTCGCGAGGATCGTGATCTCCCGCGCGTTGAGGTCGGTGGGCAACTCGTCGTCGCCGTGCGCGTCGTGGTGATGACCGTGCGGGGTCTTGAGCGGCCCCCAGACCACCACGCCCAGCATGTACAGCAGGTAGATCGCGCCGATGATCATGCCGATCGCGGCGAGGGCGGAGTACCACGGGCCGAGCGGGCCCATCATCCCGCCCACGCCCCAGGTCGCGCCGCTCTGGAACGCGGCCATGACGCACATGATCTCGCTGACGAAACCGTTCAGGCCCGGGAGTCCAACGGACGCCATCGAGAAGAAGACCATGAAGAACGCCCAGACCGGCATCGTCTTCGCCAGCCCGCCGAGTTCGTCCATCGAGCGCGTGTGCAGGCGGTCGTACATGAACCCGATGCAGAAGAACAGCGCGCCGGTCGAGAGACCGTGGTTGATCATGTACAGCACCGAGCCGGCCTGACCGATCTCGTTGAGCGCGAAGAGGCCGAGCACGCAGAAACCGAGGTGGCTCACGGATGAATACGCGACCAACTTCTTGACATCGCGCTGCACCCAGCAGATCAGGCCCGCATAGATGATGCCGATGATCGCGAGCACCGAGATGAACGGCGCGTACTCGACGACCGCGTCGGGCACGAACGGGAGCACGAACCGGTAGATGCCGTAGGTGCCCAGTTTCAGCAGCACGCCCGCGAGAACAACCGACCCGGCCGTCGGCGCCTCGGTGTGCGCGAGGGGCAGCCATGTGTGCACCGGGAACATCGGCGTCTTGACCGCAAAGCCGGCCATCAGCGCCAGGAGCACCCACGCCTGCTCGGTCCCGTTCATGCTCGCGCCGGCCTGGCGGAGCGTCGGGATCATGAACGACCAGGTCCCCGCGCCGTCGTAGGCGGCGGGGTCGATCTTGGTGGCGTTGAACCACATCACATAGATCAGGCCGGCCAGCGTGAGCAGCGAGCCGGTGAAGGTGTAGAGGAAGAACTTCACGGCCGCCTTGCGCCGGTTCGTGCTGCCGAACAGCATGATCAGCACAAAGAGCGGGGCGAGCGTGAACTCGAACGAGACATAGAAGGTGACGATGTCTCGGGCCGCGAACGCGCCGATGATCGGCGCCTGCAGCGCGATGAGCCACGCGTAATAGGTCTTGGGGCGGGTCTTGATCGCCGCGAACGAGCCGAACACGCAGAGCGGCGCGAGCAGGCCCGTGAGCATGATCAGCATCATCGAGACGCTGTCCACGCCCAATGACATCGCGAACCCGTCGGTGATCGTCGTCGCGCTCGTGAGTTGGAACTCCGCGGCACGCGACCAGTCGAAGCCGAACCCCGCGATCATCGTCAGCGCGAAGAACCCGAGCGATCCGAAGGACGCGATGGGCTTCGCGAGACGCGACGGCGCGAACGCGATCGCGAGGGCAAGGACTATCGGGATGACGATCAGCAGCATCAGCATGAGGTCGTCGATTCGCTCGCGGTCAGAGGGTTAGAGGAGCATCCAGACCACGAAGAGGAAGATGGCCACGCCGCCGGCCATCCCGGCCGCGTACGACTGGAGCACGCCGTTCTGGCTCGGGCGCAGTCCCCAGCCGGCGAGTTTCGGGAGCGCGCCGAACAGGTTCACGAGCCCATCAACAAACAACTGGTCGATGAACTGGCAGATGTACGCGATGGCCTTGAGCGGCAGACGGATCGTCGCGTTGTAGAACTCGTCCACATACCACTTGTTCTGCGCCCACTTCGGGATCGGTCCGAGTTTCGGAAGCAGCGCGTCGGCCTTGCTGGTCGCCGCGGTCGTGCGGCCCTGATAGTGCAGGACAAACGCGACGGCGATGCCGATGAAGCCGACGAGCGCGGACGCGTAGTACATCCACTTGTGAGGATCGGACAGGAACCCGGCCTTCTCCGCACCGTGATCGCCCGCGACGGCGTGGTGCGCGTCGGGGTTGGGGAAGTACGCCGTGGAATGGTGGACCATCGAGCCGACCCAGCCGTGGTCGGGCTTGTTGATGAAGTAGAGGATCGGCGAGAGCAGCGCGGCGGCGGCGATGATGATCAGGACGCTGTTGATCGCCCAGCCCGGCGCGTGCGGGTGGAAGTGGTCCGCGTGATGATCGCCGTGCTGCCCGGCGTCGTGGGCGTGCTCTTCGCCGTGCTCGTGGCCATGCTCGTCGTCGTGGTCGTGCGCGTGGAGTTCATCGCCCGGGTGGTACTCGACCGGGCCGACGAAGACGCGGAAGAACACGCGGAAGGTGTAGTACGCGGTGAGTCCAGCGGTGAGCAGCGCGAGCACGCCGAGGATCTTGAAGCCCGGCCCGTGCGTGACGAACGACTCGGCGAGGATCATGTCCTTGCTGAAGTAGCCGCCCGTGAACGGGAAACCGGCGAGGTTCAGGCACCCGATGAGCATCGCGAGCGACACCCATTGCCAGCCGGGAACGCGGCGCAGGCCGCTGAGTTTGCGCAGGTCGAGTTGCCCCGCGAAGCCGTGCATGACGGCGCCGCAGGCAAGGAAGAGCACGGCCTTGAAGAACGCGTGCGTGAAGACATGGAATGCGGCGCCCGCGGTGGTCAGCACGCCCAGGCCCATGAACATGTAGCCCAGTTGCGACACCGTCGAGTACGCCATGATGCGCTTGATGTCGAACTGCGCCATGCCGATGGTCGCGGCGAAGAACGCCGTCAGGCCGCCGACCCATGCGACCGTCGAGAGCGCGTAGCGGGCCTCGTCGAGCGCGAACATCGGGAAGAGCCGCGCGATGAGGAAGACGCCAGCGGTGACCATCGTCGCCGCGTGGATGAGCGCCGACACGGGGGTCGGGCCTTCCATGGCGTCGGGGAGCCACACATAAAGCGGCAACTGCGCCGACTTGCCGAACGCGGCGAGCATGAACAGGAACGGGATCCAGCGCGCCTGCGCGGTCCCGGCGAGTTCGTGCCCCGCGCCGTCGACACCGTTGCTGATGCTCGCGAAGAGCGTGCTGTACTCGACCGTGCCGTAGGTCACGAAGACCGCGAACACGCCGAGGGCGAGGCCGAAGTCGCCGATGCGGTTGACGATGAACGCCTTCTTGGCCGCCGCCACCGCCGCGGGCTTCTGATAGAAGTAGCCGATCAGCAGGTACGAGCAGAGACCGACGCCCTCCCAGCCCAGATAGAGCAGGAGCAGGTTGTCGGCCATCACCAGCGCCGACATCGAGAACACGAACAGGGAGAACGCGGCGAAGAACCGGTTGTACCCCTGCCCGATGTCGTGGCTCATGTACTCGCTCGCGTAGAGCGCGATGAGCGTCGCCAGCCCGGTGACGAACAACATCCAGAGGATGGTCAGCGAGTCGATGTACAGACCGAGGTTCGCGACCAGTTGCTGGCCCGCCCCCTCGCCCCACGCGAAGTTGATCCAGTCGTAGCCGTGGACGAGCGAGGTCGTCGAGCCGACATTCGACCAGGTCATCAGCACGAGGAAGAACGAGACGGCGAGCAGCGCGACCGTGCTGAACGCGGGGAGTTTGCTCTTCACGCCCAGCATCGCGTACAGGCCGCACAGCGCGGCGGAGAGCAGCGGGAGCGCGAGGATGAGCAGCGCGATCGAGGGGCCCTGCGCGATGGCTTCGGGGCTCGCGTGCGCGGCGGCGTGCGCCGGTTCGGCGGCGAGCGTCAGCGTCGGGATGATGCTCGAAAGAATCGTGTTCATCCCTTCAACTCCGCCCAGGCAGACGCGTCCAGTGTTTCCTTACGGCGGAACAGGTAGACCACGAGCGCCAGCGCGAGGGCGGCCTCGGCGGCGGCGATGGTCAAAACGAAGATCACGAAGACCGGCCCGGTCGGGTCCATGTGGTAGCGCCCGAAGGCGATCAGCGCGAGCGCGGCGCCCTGGAACATCAGTTCCGTGCACAGGAACATGATGATCAGGTTCCGGCGGCTCAGGAACCCGACGACGCCCAGGCAGAACAGCACGGCCGAGAGGATCAGGAAGTGCTGGAGCGTCGCCTGGGACATGCCGGAGACGGCGGCGGGGGCCGCGGCGAGGGTTGTAGTCACGAGATCGATCACGCCTCACCTCCGAGCCGGGCGACGGCGTGGATCTTCTTCTCGTCCTCGAGTTCGATCTGCTTACGGGCCAGCACGACCGCGCCGAGCATGGCCATCAGCAGGATGATGCCGGCCATTTCGAGGCCCAGCGGGTGCTCGCCGACCAGCGAGTAGCCGACCTGCTCGATGTCCTGCACGACGAAGGTGTCGGGAAGACGGAGCAGCGCGTCGGTGTCGTCACGCTCCACGACGAGGTGCTGGAGGTCGGTCGGGACAGCCAGGCCCTGCGTCCCTCGGACGCGGACGGCGTCGCCCTCAACCCCGACGATCTCCCACTGGTCATTCAGCCCGGCTTCGCGGAAGGCCCGCTCCAGTTTTTGGGGCATGACGGCCGCATACGCGGGGGCGTTGATCTCGGCCGCGCCGGGGCCCATCTCGGCCACGCCCTTGTTGATCAGGCCGAACATCGCGGTCATCAGGACGAATCCGGCAATGACGGCGGAAACGGGCTCGCGGGCGAAGCGGTCGTACGCGGAAAGCGACTCAACCTCTTCCTCGGAAGGGGCTTCCGTCGCGAGCATGATCACGAACAGGTAGGTGATGAGGATGGCGCCCGCGTAGATGATCACGAGGGCAAACGCCATAAACTCGGCGCCAAGCAGAAGATACAACCCGCATCCCGCGAGGATCGTGAGGATGAAGAAGAGCGCGGCGTAGACCGGCCGGGGCTGGCTGATCATCCGCGTCCCGCCGAACAGCGCGATCAGCCCGAACACATAGAAAAGGACATTGGGGCGGCCCGAGCCCGCGGCGATTGAGAGCCCGAGCATGGCCAGCGCGAAGGCGATGAACGCGATAATCCCGCCCAGACCGCGTGGGGAGACGCCCGGCTTCGGCAACATGAGCAGCACGCCCAAGGCGCCGAGAGCGACGCCGACATACAGCAGAATCGGCTGCGCAAGCATGTCCAAGCGAGTCACTCCGCGTGTCGACACTGGTCTGGAGGGCTCCGCCGTCCGTTGGCGGCCGCTCCACACAAAACTCCCGAGCGATGGGCGGGCAGGATAGAGCGGAGGTTAGCGACCTTCAACTTGCGCCGGTCCCGGGTTGGCCTCGCCGGACCTCAACTCGCCGGATCTGTACCATCGCCCCATGCCCAGCCCCGAGCCGGAATCCCCCCAAACTTCAGTTCCTCCCGCCGTCGGCCTGCGCCGCCGGATCCCCAATGACCTGACAACCGGCCGGGTCGTGCTGGCCACGATCTTCTTCCTGCTGCTCGCGTTCTATGACATCGACAGGAACGGCGATCAGGAGAGGATGGAAAGGATGGCCCGCGGGTATGGCTTGCTCCTGGCGGTCGTCGTGTTCATCCTCGCCGCCCTCACCGACGCCCTCGACGGCTACCTCGCCCGCAAATGGAACGCAGTGTCCGTCTTCGGCCGCGTGATGGACCCCTTCGCCGACAAGATCCTCATCCTCGGCGCGTTCGTCATGCTGGCCGGGGCCAACTTCGCGACGAACTCACCGGATGGTCGATCGACGATGGCCAGCGGCGTCGAGACCTGGATGGTTGTCGTCATCCTCGGCCGCGAACTGCTCATCACTTCGCTTCGCGGGATGGTCGAATCGCGCGGCGTGTCGTTCGCCGCGATCGGCGCGGGCAAGATCAAGATGATCGCGCAGTCCGTCGCGGTTCCAGTGATTCTCCTGTGCGTGTTGGCGCAAGCGGCAGAGCCGAATGGAGAGTCGTTATCGTTTGCCCCGACCGCGCACCGCGTCGCCGTCATCACCGCGTGGGCCGTGACGCTCATCACCGCGTGGTCCGCGATCCCCTACCTCCTGCGCGGCTGGCGCGCACTCGCCGCTTCCGCCGATTGAACTGACCGATGGCCCAAGACGAACTCAAAGAAATCGTCGGCGACGAACTCGTGGAGGATGTCGTCACCGAACGACTCCCTCCGCAGCCGGGCGATCTGCTCAAGATGCTCATCGCCACCGCGTGCGGCCTCGGCTTCCTGCGCCCCGCGCCGGGAACATGGGGAAGCACGCCGCCCTGCGCGCTCGCGTGGATCATGCTGCTCGCCGGCGCCGATGTCATGTGGGTGACGATCGCGATGGCGGCCGTCACGCTCTTCGGGTTCTTCGGGAGTCTCTTCATCGGCGGGTACGCCGAGCGCCGCTTCGGCAAAAAGGACCCCAGCCAGGTCGTCATCGACGAAGTCGGCGGCCAGGGAATGACCCTGCTCTTCCTCCCCGCCTTCGCCGTGAACGGGTTCTGGCCCACCACGCTGACCATCGGCGCCGGATTCGTCCTCTTCCGAATCATGGACATCCTCAAACCCCCGCCCGCGTTCGTGCTTCAGCGGCTCAAGGGAGGGCTGGGGATCGTCATCGATGACCTCCTCGCCGGCGTGTACGCGGCGATCGTCCTCCAACTCGCCCTCTACGGCCTGCGGACCGCTGGAATCCTGTAGACTCCGACCATGCCCTGCCTCTTCGCCATCATCGCGCTCGGTTTCCCGCGGCTGATCATCCTGATCCTCGCGCTGTTCAGTCAGTACATGAGCAGCGCGTACAACACCCTCGGGTGGCCGCTGCTCGGGTTCTTCTTCGCGCCGTACACGACGCTCGCGTACGCCGTCGCGATGAACGAGAACAACCGCTCGCTGAGCGGCTGGTACCTCGCGTTGCTGATCCTCGCGATCCTGTTCGACCTCGGCGCGATCGGGGGCGGCGGCCGCGCGGCGAAGGGCCGCAAACGCGGCTGAGCGTCACTCCCCCTCGCGCCACTTCCTGACCGCTTCCGGCTCTCTCGGATAGATCGGCGCCAGCGCGTCCACGCCCACCGTCGGCAGTCCCTCCGACGCCCGTGCGCAGAGCACCGCGTCCAGCCGCGGCGGCAGCACCTTCACGCCCGCGCGCTCCGCGGCCGCACGCATTCCTTCAGGCAGGTGCGCGTCGGCGAGCAGCACCCGTGCTCCGGTCGAGCGGATCACCGCCTCCAACCGGGCTTCGTCGCACAACTCGCCCTCGGCGACCTCGTCTGTGCCCAGGAACGGCTGGCACCATGCTGTGTCTCGCTTGCTCGCGAGCGCCACGATGAACGCCTCGCGCGCACGCTCGGGCTCGTCCTCGTGGAACCCGAACGCTACGACGCGCGTTGTGGGAACCGCGAGAAGTTCAGCGCCGATCGTTGTCGCCAGCATCTTCGCGCTGGTCATCGCGATGCGCAGCCCCGTATATCCGCCCGGCCCGGCGCTCACCGCGATGCGCGCGATATCCCGCGGCGCGATCCCCGATGCTGCGCACGCCGAATCCACGGCGCGCATGAGCGCATCGTCGTGCCGGCTTCCGGGGCGGAGCCGTTCCAGTGTCACCTTTGATGTCGTGCCGGTCACCGGGCGGACGATCGCGACCGAACCCTCATCGCCCGTGGACATGGAAGGGTTGCTCACCTCGATCGCGAGCAGGGCCCCGCCTTGCGCGTTCACGCGAGCGCGTTGCCGAAGTGCTTCGCCTGGAGCGGCGTGAGCACCTTCAGCACCTCGAAGAGCACCTCGGCCGGGCTGCCGACCGCGTCGACATCCGCGATGCGCGACTTGTCGTAGTGGTCGAGCAAAGGCTGCGTCTCCTCGCGGTAGACATCAAGGCGTCGCCGCACGACATCTTCCTTCGCGTCATCCGCGCGGTTCTCTTTCATCGCGCGCTTCTTGAGCCGCGTGACCGCTTCGTTCTGATCGGCGAACGCGAGGTGAACCACCGTGAGCACATCGATGACATCATCGAGCAGCGCGGCCTGATTCACATTGCGCGGGATGCCGTCGAGCACGAGCACCTGTTTGGCCGGATCGAACTTTCCGTCCCTGCGCAGGTTCGAGACATGATCCTTCCACAGATCGATGGTGACCTCATCCGGGACGAGTTCGCCGCGGGTGGAATACTCGCGGAAGATCTTCCCGAGGCGCGACTCGGGGTCCATCGCGCGGAACATGTCGCCGCTGGACATGTGGTAGAAGCCGGGGATGGCCCCGATGATCTTGCCTTGCGTGCCTTTGCCGGCGCCCGGGGCGCCGAACAGCAGGACGGTTTTCAGTCGTTCCGATGCGGTCATGCGTGGTTCCGTCGGTGTCAGTGCGTCCGGGCCCGTGCCCTCGCGCCGAAGCAGGAGAGCGTACCCCCAGTCGCAGGCGAGGCCAATCCATCGACCGAACCGCGTGCCAAGGGCCGAAAAAACCGATATCGTGGCCCCGCATGCGAGGCATCACCCACCGATGGCGACTCAGGGACGGGTCGCCCGGCCCGGCCGTTTCCCCCGGGTCGGGTGTCGAGCCGCTTACCGCCCGCATCCTCACCGCGCGAGGTTTCGCGGGCGAGCACGCCGCGAAGTTCCTCGATCCGCGGCTCACCGATCTCCACGATCCTGCCCTCCTGCCCAACGCGACCCTCGCCGCGCAGCGCGTCCTCGACGCCGTCGCGGCGCGCCAGCCGATCGTGATCTACGGCGACTACGACGTTGACGGCGTCACCGCGTCGTCCATCCTCTACCACCTGATCCGGTCCATTGCGCCCGAAGCGCCGGTCTCGATCTACATCCCCCACCGCGTCGACGAGGGGTACGGGCTCAACGCCGACGCGATCCGTTCGCTCTGCGCCGAGGGCGCGTCGCTCATCATCTCCGTGGACTGCGGCGTCACGGCGATCGAGCCCGCGCGCGTCGCCCGCGAGTGCGGCGCCGACCTCATCATCACCGACCATCACAACATGCTCGCGGCGGCGAGCCCGGGCGACGCCCCCCCGCTTCCCGATTGCTTCGCCGTCGTGCACCCGCGACTCCCGGGAAGCGCGTACCCGTTCCACGAACTCGCCGGCGCGGGCGTCGCGTTCAAACTCGCCTGGCGCATCGCGACGATGCACGCCGGCTCGGGCCGCGTGCCCGCCGCGCTCCGCGAGATCCTGCTCGACCTCCTCGCCCTCGCGGCGCTGGGAACGATCGCTGACATCGTCCCGCTGGTGGATGAGAACCGCGTCATCGCACGGTTCGGTCTCGCGCGACTCCGCGCGGTCAACAACGAAGGGCTGCAGGCGCTCATCGATGCCTCCGGCCTCGCCAACGAGCGCGTCTCGGCCGAGGATGTCGGGTTCAAGCTCGGCCCGCGCCTGAACGCGTGCGGGCGGCTCGGCCACGCGCGCGAGGCGGCGGAACTCCTGACGACGGCAACGGGCGATCGGGCTCACGAGATCGCCGCGCAGTTGACATCATTGAACAAGGATCGCCAGAACACCGAGCGGAAGATCTTCAAACAGGCCAGCGACCTCGCCGAGCAACTCGGCATGTGCGGCGACGATCGCCGCGCCATCGTGCTGGCGCACGAGGACTGGCACCCCGGCGTCGTCGGCATTGTGTGCTCGCGCCTGGTCGAGCGTCACCGCAGGCCCACGATCCTCATGCGTCGTGACGGCGGCGAGTGCCACGGCTCGGGCCGGAGCGTTCCGGGGGTCTCGCTCCACGCTGCGCTTCAGGAGTGCGCCGACCTGCTCGCGTCCTTCGGCGGGCACGACATGGCCGCCGGGCTCCGAGTCAGTGACGCAAATCTGGACGAGTTCACTGAGCGTTTCACGACGACGATCAACGCGATGCACGACATCGAGGGTCTGACCCCCCTGCTCGACATCGACTGCGAATCGACGCTGTCCGAACTCTCTCCCCGCGCTGTCCAGCAGGTCGCGTCGATCGGCCCCTTCGGCCGGGACAACCCCAAGCCGACGCTGCTCGTGCGTGAACTGGTCGTGGCACAAGCGCCCAAGGTGATGGGAAAGCAGAGCCAGCACCTCTCGCTCGCGGCCCGCCAGGGCTCGAGCACGATCCGGCTCGTCGGCTGGAGTTGGGGCGAACGCGCCGAGGAGTTCAAACCCGGTCGGCGCTTCCACGCCGCGTTCCGGGCGTCGATCTCCGACTGGCACGCGCAGCGCGGCCAGCAGGTCGTCGAAGCAACGCTCGAAGACATCGCGTTCGCGGACTGATCCCGATTACTTGCTGACGGCCGTGCTGATCGTGAAGATCGGGAGGAGCAGCGCGATCGCCATGCCGCCGATCAGGCCGCCCATGACGACGATCATGATCGGCTCGATCATCTGCGTGCCCGACTTGATCGCCTCGTCGAGATCATGCTCGGTGCTCTCGGCGATGCGTGCGAGCACCTCGGGAAGCCGACCTGAGCGCTCGCCCGCGCCGATCATCTGCGCGATGGACGCGGGGATGAGGTCGCTGTTCTCGACGACCTCCTGCATCGTCCCGCCCTCGCTGAGCGTCTCGATCATCTCGCGCCAGAGTTCGTCCCACAGCGCGTTGTTCGTCACGCCGCGCACGATCTTCAGCGCCTCCACGAGCGGCACGCCCGCGGTGAGCAGGGTTCCCAGCGTGCGGGTGGCGCGCGTCAGGTAGTACTTCGTGAACATCTTGCCGAAGATCGGCATGTGGATGCGCAGCCAGTCGGCCGCGTACTTGCCCCGCTTGGTCTTGACGAATACAGCCGTCGACACGCCAAGCACGGCCAGCGCCACGCCCAGCATGATGCCGTAGGACTGGAAGAAGTTGCTGATCGCGAGCACCACCTGCGTCGGCTTGGGCAGCGCGGCGTCGCGAGACTGATAGATCTTCGCGAACCGCGGGAGCACCCACACCATCAGGAAGCCCGTGACGCCCAGCGCCATGCAGGACATCACGATCGGGTAGGTCATCGCGCCCTTGATCTGCTTCGTGACCCGGCGTTCCTTGCCGAGGTACTCCGAAACGCGACCGAGCATGACGGCCATCGTGCCCGACGCTTCCGACGCGCGAACCAGGCTCGCCATGAGCGTCGGGAAGACCGTCGGGAACGCCGCCAGCGCGGCGCTGAAACTCGAACCACCGGTGACGGTCTCGCGCACGACCTCGATGACGCGCTTCAGCCCGCCCGCTTTGCTCTGACGGATGAACGCGTCGAGCGCGTCGCTGAGCGGCACACCCGTATCCAGCATGACCGCGAGTTGGCCGCTGAACGCGATCACCTCATCACGGTTCACGCCCTTGGCCGCGCGGCGGAGCCGGATCTCCGCGATGTCCACCTTGTCGTGCTCGCTCTTGACCTCGAGCACGGTGCGTCCCGCTCCGCGAAGGCGCGTGATCGCCTCTTCACGGCTCGGGGCGTCAACCACCTCGAAGACCGTCTCGCCGCCCTGGCCACGGAGTTTGGCGCGGAACTTAGGCATTGTTGGTGGACTTCTCCGGATCCGTGAGCGTCGCGGTGATGCCGACATCCTGACTCAGCACGCGCAGCACTTCGTCGACCGTGGTCTGGCCCGCGAGCGCCTTGGCCAGCCCGTCCTCGCGGAGCGTGGGATAACCCGCCTCGCGCGACATGCGCCGGATCTCCGGGAGACCGCCGCCTGCGGCGATGATCTCGAGCATCTGTTCGTTCGGCGCGATCAGTTCGAACACGCCGAGACGCCCCGAGTACCCGCGGCCGCGGCACCGGGTGCATCCTGCGCCCTTCACGAGTTCACCGACCTCGCCGAAGGTGTCCATGAGCGCCTTGGCTTCCCGCGCGTCCGGCTGGTACGGCTCTCGACAGTGCGGGCAGACCTTGCGGACGAGCCGCTGGGCCAGCACGCCGCGGAGCATCGCGGCCACCAGGTACGGCTCGACGCCCATGTTCACCAGTCGGGTCACCGCGCTCGCGGCGTCGTTGGTGTGGAGCGTCGAGAACACCAAGTGCCCGGTGAGTGCGGCCTGGGTGGCGACGAGCGCGGTCTCGGCGTCGCGGATCTCGCCGACCATGATGATGTCGGGGTCCTGACGAAGGAGCGACCGGAGCGCCGTCGCGAAACTGAACCCGATCTTGTCGTTCACCTGAAACTGGTTCACGCCCAGGATGTTCGCTTCGACGGGGTTCTCGACGGTGCAGATATTGTCCTCGTCGCTCGCGAGTTCCGCGAGCACGCTGTAGAGCGTGGTCGACTTGCCCGAGCCGGTCGGACCGGTGACGAGCACGGCGCCTGTGGGCGAGTTGATGATCTCGCGCCAGATGCGCGACATCGCGGCGGACATGCCGAGTTTCTCGAGCGAGACGATCGAGTTGCGGTTGTCGATCACGCGGATCACGACCTTCTCACCGAACTTGCCGGGCATGGTCGAGACGCGCATGTCGATCGGACGCCCGTCGAGCATCACATGGATATCGCCGTCCTGCGGGAGACGACGCTCCGAGATGTCCATCCCGGCCATGATCTTGATACGCGACACGATCGCCGGGTGCATCTGGTGAGGCGGCTGCAGTTTCACCATCAACTTGCCGTCGACGCGCAGGCGCACGCGGCAGGCGTGGTCCTCACGCTCGATGTGGATATCGCTCGCGCGGTCCTGCACGGCGGAGTAGAGCAGGAAGTTCACCAGTTTGATGACCGGCGACTGCCCGGCGACTTCCGCGAGATCGTCCAGATCCTGGACGCCAGTCTCGACGAGTTCGAGGGTGTCGGACTTGCCCTCGCTGTCGTACATGTCGTCGAGGACGAACACGCCGGCGGACGGGAGGTGGGCCTGCAGGGTCGCGCGGATGTCGCGCGAGGTCGCGGCGACGATCTGGACATCGCACCCGCTGAGCCGCTCGATCTCTTCGGTGAGGAAGAGGTTCGCCGGCTCGGACACCGCGACGGTCAGCATGCCGTCGACGAGGAAGAGCGGCATGACCGAGTGGGTGTCGATGAAGTCGCGCGGGAGTTTGTCCGTCACGCGGGCGTCGGCGAGGCGCGGCGTGAGTTTGGCGTACGGGACGCCGTACGCCGAGGCGAGGGCTTCGACGACCTGCTCTTCGGAAACGATCGAGAGTTCGATCAGGATCTCGCCCAGCAGTTTGCGGTGGCCGCTGCGTTTCTGCTCCTCGAGCGCGTCGCGGAGTTGTGTCTCCGAGATCAGCCCGCGCTCGACGAGGAGTTCGCCGAGTTGGACCTTCGGCGCGTTCGCGGCGCTCGCCCGTGTTCTGCGCTGGACTTCGCTCATCGCAGGCTCCTCACGGCGTCCTCGACGCTGTCCGCGGTCTGGAAGACGCCGTCGAGACGGGTCATTTCCAGGATCTTTCGAACCATGTCGTCGATCTTGACCAGGCGGACGCTCCCGTCGGACTGGGCGGCCCGTTCCCGGGCTCGGAGCATCGATTCGAGCGCGGCGGAATCCACATACTCGAGATGCTGACAATCGAACACGATGTCCTTCGAGCCGCCGTCGAGACGCTCGAACACGCTTCGCTGGAGTTGCTCGGCGTCGTCAATGGTGAAGTCACCGGACATGGTGAACACAACCACGCGTCCGAAGTTCTGGTAGCTGTACTTCACGCCGCCTCCCCTTTCACGCGATCCGCGGCCGCTGGGCGCTGCTCCGCCGCTTTGTGCCGCGACACCATCCGGTCGTATTCAGCGAAGTCGAGCCCGACGAAGTACCGCGCGAGTTGCGGGTCGAACTGCGTCCCGCCGCAGCGCTCGATCTCGGTGAGCACCTTCTCACGGTCAAGCGCGCTGCGATAGGTGCGCGTGCTGCTCATCGCGTCGAACGAGTCCGCGATGGCGATCAGGCGGCCGAACATCGGGATGTCCTCACCCTTGGTGCCGTGGGGATATCCCTTGCCGTCCCACCGCTCGTGGTGCGAGAGCACGCCCGGGAGGACATCGGCCAACTGCGGGATGTCGCGCAGGATCCGGTGCCCGATCTCGGGATGGAGTTTGATGAGCGCGAACTCTTCGTCGGTCAGGCGGCCCGGCTTGCAGAGCACGGCCTCGGGGACGCCGATCTTGCCGACATCGTGCACGAGCCCGGCGATGTGCAGACGCTGGGTCGTCTCGGTGTCGAGGCCGATCGCCTCGCCGAGGCGGGTCGCCATGTACGCGACGCGTTCGCTGTGACCGCGGGTGTACCGGTCCTTGGCGTCGATGGCCGCGGTCAACGCGCGGAGCGTTCCCATGAACATCGAGCGCTGATCGTCGTACAGCGTCGCGTTCTCGAGGAGCACGCCGATCGACGCGGTGGCGGCGGCCACGAGTTTCAGGTCGGTGCTGCTCACGAGCGGGTCTTCGCCGCCCTTGCGGAGCGCGACAACCGCGCCGATGACCGCGCCGTCGCGCATGATCGGCTGCGCGAGGCAATCTCCGCTCGCAGCGCTGCCGGGCGCGATCGCCGCGTCTTCGCCGCAACTGAAGATGCACGGCTGGTCGTCGGCGAGCGAGCGCAGCGCGGACACGGCGCGTTTCTCGTCCATACGCCGCGACGGATCGTCGCCGACATAGAGCGTCTGGCCGCTGAGCGCCCGGGAGCGCTTCGGATCCGGGGTGAAACAGGCAACGATGCTCTGGAACGGCAGCGTCGCGTGGAGTTCCTCGAGCGCCATACTGACGAACCGTTCGGGCCGCGTGAAGGAATGGAGCGAGCCGCTGAGTTTGTAGACGAGCGTCAGTTCCTCATAAACCCCCGACAACTGCCGGCTGAAACTCTCAACCGCGTTCTGGGACTCGGCCGACGCCGCGTGGTCGCGCCAAAGCGAGGGCATGATGCGCCAGAGAAGGCGGACCTCACCCGCGTTGGCCGCGCCGTCCATGCACGCGACGAAGTAGCCGGCGCGGCGCCGACGCCGCGTCATCGCGGTCGGGACGAGCGTGAGGTCGGGGCGCGGCGACCAGGGCGCCGGCTCGTCCTCGGAGGACCACCGCGCGGCCGCGAGCCGGATCGTCTCGGCGAGTTCCGAGGGCGGGATCGACGCCGCGGCGGGCGGGACCTGCGCACTGAGAAGTTCGCCGCTGGCGTCGACCACGAGCGTGTGAACGCTCATGCTCTCCAGCCGCTCGACGAAGGACGCGGCCATAGGATCGAGCGAGTGGATCGCTGCGCGCCCGTCATCCGCGGGACCATGTTGGATCGGCAGGTCGTTCACGCCGCTTTTGCCGTACCTTCCTGGAGCAGGGCCTCGACGCGAGAGAGAATCTCGCGGGGGCTGAAGGGCTTGGCGAGCACCTCAGAGATGTTCGTGCCCGCGAGGTCTTCCTTGGAGAGGGCGTGCCCTCGCGCCGTCAGCATCAGCGCGGGCACCGCGCTGGTCGCGGGGTTCTCGCGCAGTTTCTGGCACAACTCCAACCCGTTCATGTAGGGCATCTGGAGATCGGTGATCACGATGTCGGGCGGCGACTTGCTCGCCAGTTCGTACGCCTGCTCCCCGTCGGAGGCCGTGATGACCTCCAAGCCCGCGTTGCGCAGTTTGAGCGCCACGACATGCACGATGTGCTGCTCATCATCAACAACCAGTGCCACTTTGCCGGTCATCGTCGTTTCTCCAAAGCGTGACGGGAGTCACGCGGCCTTGAGATTGGTTTTGCCCGCGCGGTCGAAGGGGATGGTGAACCAGAAGCGGCTCCCGAGTCCGACCTGGCTGCTCACGCCGACCTGCCCGCCGTGCACCGTCTCCACGATGCTCTTGACGAGGTTGAGGCCCAGGCCCGTTCCCTTGGCGACGCGCTTGTAGTTGTCGATCCGGTAGAACTTCTGGAAGAGTTTGGTCATCGCCTCGGGGGGGATGCCCAGACCGGTGTCCTGGATGCTCACCATGACCGAGCGCGTCGCGTCGTCGTTCTCGACCGTAACGGTCACGCGGCCGCCCTCCTGGGTGTACTTGACGGCGTTGCTCACCAGATTCAGGAGCACCTGGTGCATCATGTCCTGGCTGGCCTGCGCCGTGTAGATCAGCGGCCCGTCCTTGAGGAGGAGCGTGATGTTCTTGAGTTTGGCCTGGGGCTGCATGATCTCGACGACCTCGCGGGCGACCTTCACGAAGTCGACCTCCGTGTCGTCCACATCCACGATGCCCGCCTCGATGCGGCTGATGTTGAGCATGTTGTCGATCAGACGGGTCAGCCGGTCGGCCTCGTTCTTGATGATGTCGTAGAACTCCTGGCGGCTGCCCTCGTCGGTCGCCTCGCCGTCGAGGAGCATCTCGACATACGCGTTGATGCTGCTCAGAGGCGTGCGCAACTCGTGGCTGACCTGCGAGACGAAGTCGGACTTCATCTGCGCGATCTCTTTCTCGCGTGTCACATCCCGGAGGATGGTGACCACGCCGGACGCGCCGCCTTCGGCGCCGAGTGAGGGCATCGGAGTCAGCGTGATGTCGAACGCGCGCTGCTCGGGGTTCCCGGCCTCGTCGGGCGTCGACATGGTGTATTCGACATGGCGGCGCTCCTGGCTCTCGGCGGCGGCGCGCGCATCCTCGATCACCCGGACCAGCGCCTTGTCCTTGAGCGCGTCGCCGAGCGGCTTGTGCACCGCGTCTTCGAGATTGAAGCCGAGCAGCGTCGCCGCGGCCTCGTTGGCCATCTTGATCTCGTCGAAGGTGTCGGTCACGAGCACGGCGTCGCGCAGGCTGTGGAGCGTGGCTTCGACCTGACGGCGCTCGGCCTCGGTGATACGGCGGCGGATCTCGATCTCGCGCAGACGCCCCTCGGCGGAGGTGATGCGTGCCGCGGCCTTCGAGCGTGAATCGGAGATCGCGGTGGCGATCGGCGCCAGCCACGCCGGGGCGTAGGCCGCGTCGATGCATTCTTCTTCGCTCGAATGAAGGCGATCGGCGAAGCGCGCAAGATCGCGGGCCCGGGTCACGCTCCAGGCGCCCGTGAGGGCTGCCCCGAGGATGAACCCGCCCAGCGCGCCCAGCCCGGTCCCGCCGAGCGAGAAGTGCCCGGCCGCGAGCGAGGTCGCGGCGACGGCGCCGGCGGCGCACGCCGAGCCGGCGATCCCGCCGATCAACCATCCGCCTTGTCGTAGTGTCGTTGTCACGAGTGCGTTCTCCCGAGGGATGGTTCAGCGGTCCGAGTCATCAACAACAACGCCGGCGATCGCGGCCTTGGGCGAGGCGTTCAGCCCGTGCGCGATGCGCATCGCTTCGTCGGCCTCGGGCTTGCGTCCGAGTTCGCCGAGCACCACGCCGCGCATGACCCAGGCCTCCTGCTGTCGCGGCGCGATCTCCAGCGCCGTGGTGATCGAGCGCAGGGAGCCCTCGAGGTCGCCGCGTCGGCGCTGCCAGGTAGCCATGAGCAGGCGGCCGTCGGGCTTGTTGGGTTCAAGCGCGATCAGCCTCGATGCGGCCGCGCGCAGGCGGGGCATGTCGTTGAGTTTGAGCGAGACGCGCCCGAGGGTGAGCCAGGCCTTCCGGTCGGCCTCGCCCTGCCGGTCGCGGGTCAATTCGAGCAGCGCGGTTCGCGCATCGACGAGACGGTTCATCTCGACGAGACAGTTCACCCGCATGTGCATCAGGTCGCGGCGACCCTCCATGCCTTCCATAGCGAGCAGGTCGCTGATCGCCACCTCGGCCTCGGCGTACCGGCCAGCGATGAGTTCTGCCCGGGCGAGGTCCTCGAGCACGCCCGAATCATCCGGAGAGAGCAAACGGGACTCGCGGAGCAGGCGCGAAGCGAGGTCCGGGAAGCCGTCGAGGAGCGCGATCGATCCGAGCGAGCGGCGCACATGAGGGCTGTTCGGGAAGCGGTCCATCGCCTCTTCCAGCATTGCGCGGGCGTCGTCGCGCCGGCGGAGTTCGAGCAGGATGTCCGACTGGGCAACGAGGAAACGCGGCTCGCTGGGATCGAGTTCCGCGCACTTGCGGAACTGCGCGAGCGCATCTTCCCAGCGATTGATCCGCTCGTACGCGGCGCCGCGGTGGAAGTGCGCCTCGACGCTGTTGCTGTCGAGTTCGATCGCGGAATCGAACGAAGCGATCGACTCCTCGTAGTTGCCCTTCTCGAGCATGATCTTGCCGCGCAGAACATGGCTCTTGGCCACTTCGGGGGCGAGCGAGATCGAGAGATCGATGGTGCTCAGCCCCTTGTCGAGATCGCCTGACAGGAACTGCTGGCGAGCGGTCTCGAACTCCGCGCCGGCCTTGATCGCGCCGAGTCGTTTGGTGGACTTGTCGAGGGCCGCCTGGGTGTAGGCGCCGTGGCCCTCGCATCCGCCGCTGAGCAGCGTGGAGAGCACGAGCGCGCCGGTGGCAAGGGCGAGCAGACCGCGCGAAGTTGTGATGGAACTGATCTTGGTCTTCATGTGTGTGCCGATTCTGGAGGCGGTGTGATCGTCTGAGTGCTCAGGGAAGTTCTTCGGGCGTGTGTCCGGGCCACGCGAGAGGGCCGAACCACGGCCAGGCCGCGCGGCTGCCCGCGGGTCGTTTGCGAACCACCACGGGTTCGGCGGGCGGCGCGGCCGGGGGCAGAGGCTCCGCGGCGACGGGCGTGGCCTTCGCTTCAGCGCTCTCCGGCGCGGCGGCGACGGGTGTGTTCGGGGCCTTCGCCGCCGGAGCGGGGGCGGTCGTCTGATCCGCGGGCGGGACGCCGTGCTCGGTGGTTACCTTGGGAGGCTCGATGCCGGCGTCGAAGCCCTCGTGGAGGATGTCCTTGAGGAGACTGCGGCTGGGCCACGCGTCCTTCTCGCCGCCGACGAGTTCCTGACGCAGACGGACGGCGTCGGGCTGGTCGGGGTTGAGTTCGAGCGAGCGACGGAGTTTCCACAGCGCCTTCTCGGTGTCGCCTTCGCGAGCGAGTTGCGCGGCTTCAACATTGAGTTTGGCGGTCTGGCGCTCGCGGCTCCACGGGAGAAGGCCTTCGCGAGCGGCGAGCAGCGCATCGTCGGCGGCCTGCGCGCCCTTCTTGCCCGCTTCGGCGAGGATCGCCTCGTTCACGATCGTCGGTGTGATGAGGAAGATGACTTCGTTGCGGTTCGTGCTGTCGTCCTGACCGCGGAACGGCACGCCGATGAGCGGGATATCGCCCACGACGGGGACCTGACGACGGCTGAGTTGCACGGTTTCCTTGAAGAGCCCGCCCAGCACGATGGTCGACCCGTCGCGGACGAGCACATTGGTCGTGATTTCCTGGGTCAGTTCATCGGGGATCGTGTTGGCCTGACCGTTCGAGTCGATCACATCACGGAGCACGGCCTCGGACACGCTGGGCTTGAGTTCCATGCGGATCATGCCGTCGTTCGAGATGAACGGGCGGAACGCGAGTTGCGTACCCGTGTCCATGAACTCGACCGTCTGCGTGGTCGAGGTGTCGTTGGTCGTCGTGCTCAGGTAGCCGATTCGGGCGCCGACGAGCACGCGGGCGGGCTGGCGGTTGAGCGCGAGCACCTTCGGGTTCGACATGATGGTCGTGTCGCCGACCTCGTCGAGCAGCCGGATGAACACGCTGACATTGCTGCCGAGGAAGCCGACCTTCAGGGTGCTCGGCCCGTTGGTGTTGCCCGGCGTGGACACGATGGCCGAGCCGTCGGTCAGCACGCTGTTGTTGGGGTTGTTCGCCGGCGGGTTCTGGAGCCCGGCGGCGGGCGTGAGCGGGCCGCCCAGGTTCACGAAGTCGCCGAGATTGAGATCGCCGACGATCGAGAAGTCCACGCCGAACGCGTTGGCCTCGTTGAGTTGAGTCTGGAGGATCGTGGCTTCGACGAGCACCTGCGCGGGGCGGGTGTCGAGGCGCCTGACAAGGTCCTCGATCTCCTTGATGTTCTCGGGATAGTCGTAGACCACGAGCGTGGACGCGAGGGCGAACTTCTCGCCGCCGGTCGGGTTCTCGCCCAGTTGGAAGTTGCCCGCGTCGCCGTTGGCCTTGATCTGCCCGATCGAGGGCGTCAGAAGCGGCGTGACGAACTGCGCGGCGTCGGTGGCGTTGAGGTAGTCGAGTTGAATGACCCGAGCGACGGGCTTGCGGTCCGCCATCTGGATCTTCTCGATGTCCTCGAGCGTGTAGACATAGATGAACTCGCCGCGCTCGACATAGCCGTAGCCATTCACATGGAGGATGGCGTCGAGGGCCTGATAGAAGGTCACGCCGTAGAGATCGGCGGTGACGGTGGAGTTGATTCCCTCGCTGGCGACGATGTTGCGTTCGGCCTGCATGCCGAGCATCTGGAGCACCGCGCCGAGGTTCTCGTCGCGCAGGTGCATATCGACGGTCATGTGCTCGCTGACACGGACGCGCGGGCGCTCGTTGCTCGGGGCGAACACGCCGTTGTTGCGGTCTGTGACGACCTGCTGGGGGGGCGGGGGCGGAGCGTCCCCGTCTTGCGCGAACGCCGCGGACACCAGCGGTGTCGGCGCGCACAGCGCGATCGCCGTCAGCGGGCGGAGGCCACGGGCCAAACCGATCTTCTTTGTTCTGTCTGCCATCCGTGGGCTCGTTTCTTTCGCGAGGGTGTTCGCGTTTGTCAGTCAAGCGGGCTTCGGACCACTCGTTCGATGCGCTCTCCGTCACGCTCCAGCACCACTCGCTGGGACTTGATGCTCACGACGAGGAAGCCGTTGACGGTGTCTCCGGGACGGACGAGCACTTCGCCTTTCCCGGCGAGGCCGCCGAGCGTGAAGACCGCGACCGGACGGTCGCCGACGAGCGTGCTCTTCAAACGGATCGTTTCGGCGTCGCGCAGGAGTGCCTCGCGACGGAGTGCATCGTCGTCAGTTTGTGGCGCGGACTTTGCGCTCTGCTCTTGGGGCGGTTCGGGTTCTGACGCGTGCGGGAAGTGTTCCGGGTCGAGCGCGAAGAGGTCTCGCGACGCCGGTGACGACTGGACCGGCGCGGGCAACGCGTCGGCGAGGCTCCGGAACCGCGTCTCGGCGTCGATGGTGTTGACGACCACCGCCTGGCTGCTCATGGTGGAGTTGGAGACCTGCGTGACGCGCGGCGTCTTCGGACGGCCGGGACCGCCCGAGAACAGGGCGCGGGCGCCGAGCGCGAGAGCGATCGCGCCGAGCGATCCGAGCAGGATCACTTTCTTCTTGTCGGCGAGAACTTCGGCCTTCAGCCGCTCGATGGCGCTCATCGGCCCGCCTCCTCCGTCGCGTTGACGAACACCGGCCGGCTCTCGATCGGGGAGATCGACTCGAAGTCGACCTCGATCATGAGGGCGTTTGCGCCCGGCTGGGCGCCGCGCGGCATGCTCACCTGCACGCGGGCGATTCGCACGAGCCGTCCGCCCTCTTCGATGTGCACGAGCAGCCGTCGGAGGTCGTTGTACCCGGCGGTCATGGTGAGGGTCACCGGGGTGACGAGCACGCCGTTGCGCTCGACGCCGCGGTCCTGTTTCATCTCGTGCGAGGTGACATCCAGGGTGGTCAGGAAGCCGCCGATCTCGTGCATCAGCAGGGAGATATCCCCCTCGACGAGTTCCTTCGTGTGCGACGCGGCGAACACGCGGGCTTCGCCGAGGGTGTCGGCGAGCCCTCGGATGTCCTGGGCGCGGGACTGCGTGCGATTGAGCGTCGTCTGCGCGGTGCGGATGTCAGACTCGATGCGGCGGGATTCGCGGAGTTCGGGCATCACGCCGAGCCACACCGTGCCCGCGCCGAGCGCGAGCAGGCCTGCGCCGAGTTTCACTGTCGCGCCAACGCCCCTCATTTTTTGTCACCTGACTCGTGTTCGGGGAGGTTGTTGAGGATCGACGGCGCGGTCGAGACGATGCGGAACTCGCGCGCCTCGATGCCCTTCACGGTCATGGGGCGCGTGTACTCGAGCGAGGTCTGCTCGAACATCCCGCTCCGATCGAGGCCCCGGATCAATCGGACGACCTCCGCGTCGTCGCGGGTGACGCCCGCGATCTGCACATTCATGGTGATCTGGTTGGGCGTCTCGTCGCCAGCGCGGCGTGCGGCGCGGATGCCGGCGGCGCTCGTCGCACGGCGCTGGTCGAGGAGCAACGAGGTGAGCGTCATCGAATCCGGGACGGCGCGCGTGATCTCGTTGAGCGCGTCGACGACGCCCGGCCGGGGCACGATGGTTGTCTGCAAGGCCAGCGAGTCGGCGATGGTCGCGAGTTCTCCCGAGATCTCGGCGAGGGCGCTCATCTCCTCCGCCGTGCTCTCGACCTGCGTGTTGAGCCGGACGAGTTCCGTTCGCATCGACGCCGTCCGGAGTCGCGCGAGACCGGCGGCGGTGACGCCGAGCGCGATGGTGATCCCGTACAGCACGATCCAGCGCTGCGCCGTTGCGCGGCGTGCGGCGCGTGCGCGCGCCGTCGCTGGGGTGAGGTCGATGTTGCGCATCATGACGCCTTCCTCAACCGGCTGAGCGGGGCGACCAGCCTGCGCGCCGATTCGAGCAGATCCTGGCCGGAACGCTGCTCGGTGCGCAGGGTGAGGCCCGCGGCGGTCGCCCACTCGGAGAGCGGGCCGCGGCGGTTCATGGGCAGCGAGGTAGGCCCGAGGTCGATCCCCTCCAGCGGTCGACCGAGATCGGTCGGCAGGCCGGAGAGTTCGGCGATGATCTCGGCGAGCCGCGGCTCGGTCGCGTCCCCGCCCGCGAGCAGGATCCCCTCGGGCTTTGCGCCGCGGAAGGTCACCAGGAAATAGCGGACGCACAGGGTGATCTCGTGGGCGAGTTCGTTCAGGAGCGGGCGCACGGCGTCGAAGATGGCCCGATCGACACGATCGTCGACCTTGCTCTCCCGGCCCGGCTCCCCGAACGACTGGCCAAGCCGCTGACGGCGGATCTCGGCCACGATCGACTGATCCATATCCAGGCGCTCGGCGGCGGCGCGGTCGAGCCGCTCGCTGCCCCAGTCGATCTGCTTGTAGAAGCACAGCGTCTCGCCGCGCATGGCGAGGACATTCGTCGTGCGGCGGCCGAGGTCCACCACGATCTGGGAGATGTCCTGATCGACGGCGCGACGACGACGACGCGCGAAGCATCGCGCGACGGCGCAGTAGTTCGGTTCGAGCGCCAGGGGCTCGAGGCCGGCGGCGATCGCCATCTCGGCGATGCGTTCCGCGTCTTCCGTGCGGATCCCGGTGAGGATGATCTCTTCGCGCTGCTCGTCGCCCTGCTGAACGAGACCCGCGCGGGTCCACCCGGTCTCCACCGACTCGTTTCGATCGAAGCCCAGACGGGCCGCGGCGTCAACGCGGAGCGATTGCTCTGTTTCGGTGTCGGTCATGGTCGGCAATCGGACCGACCGAACGCGGAGGAGACGGTCGTCCAGCCCGACCACGCACTTGCGTCCCTTGAAGTCACCGGCGCGGATCTTGCGTTCGAGCACCGTCGCGAGGGCTGCGAAACGGGTCTCGTCGCTCGCGCGTTCCGATTCCGCCTCGATGCGGGCCGCCGCCTGAACGCGCAGGCGTGAGCCGACGCGGGTGAGTTGGAGCACCTTGGCGCCGCTCGCGCCGAGATCGATCCCGATGGGCAGGACACCGAGTTGGAACATGCCAGTGCGCAACGGATCTTCCTCGTGTCTGAACGCCCGCGTGCGCGGGCGGTGGCTTAGCGCGTCGGAGCCTTGACGGTCGCCGGATCGCTCGGGAGATCGCGTTCGATTCTCTCGAGGGTCGCGATGAGCCGATCGAGGCGCTGGATGATCATCCGGCGTTGCTCGATGGCGCTGACAAGGCCGCGCGGCTGATCGTCCTGCTGCTGGTTCGCGAGCGCGGGGGTTGCGCCCCCGGTGTTCGCGAGTGTCACGACTCCGAAGACGATCGCTGCGCCTGCCAGGCCGCCGAGCGTCCTGTCGCGAAAGGCGGACGGTTTGTCAGCCATTCGCCTTTCTCGAAGTGAGTGCATGCGATTCTTCCTCTCGGGACGGTGCGAGCATCAGACCAGACGCGCGGCTGCGCGAGGATCACTCGTGCGAGAGCTTGCCGTCGTCGAAGCCGGCGACCGGGGTCGGGTCGTAGCCGACCGCCCACAGGTTGCCGGAGCCGTCGGTGACCCAGCCGGAGGTGGCGGAGTCCTTGGCGACGGCCATGGCGGTGTCGTCGCCGGTGACGAGGTTGGTCATGCCGACATAGGCGTTGAGGGGCTCGGTCTTGAGGTAGCCTTCGTCGATGAGGTCGCCCCACCCGTTGTTCGACTGACCGTCGCCGATCGAGGGGTAGGTCCCCTTGTTGCGGACCCGGTACAACTCGATCTGCGAGACGAGCGTCTGAAGCTGGCTCTTGAGCGTGCTTCGCACGGCCGACTCGCTGGCCTTGGTGAACTGGGGGATGACGATCGCCGCGAGGATCCCGAGGATCACAACGACGATGAGAATTTCGACGAGCGTAAATGCGTTCTTTCGAGTCCGCTGCATCTCGGCATACTCCTCAAAGATCCCAAACGGAGGGTGGTGGGTGTCTGTCACGGGCGGGCGCACTTGGCGCCGCGAGGCAGACCCTCCGACGCAAAGACCCCACGGCTGCAAGCGTGCATCGGATCGTCGTCGAGAATGATGAATGCCAGACCCCGTTTGCCCGTTCGGGAAGGCGGCAGATCCCTCACAGTCAGAACTCCCGGAGAAGTCACCGGGACCGAGAACGCGAATACCGACCGAAATCGGGGAAAAACAACGCCCGCATGAGGCGGGCGCTGGGAAGATCGGGGTTGTGGGCGTCGGTCAGTTCGAGCCGATGAGCAGCGGCACGACGCGCTGACCGGGCAGGTTCAGAGCGCCGACGAGCGACGCGGCCGCGATGGCCTCGTCGTCGGTCCCGTTCGCCGCGAGTTCCAGCAGGCGATTGACCTGACGCTCCTCGAGCATCGGGCCGAAGCGCTTGGCGGAGGACGCGACGAGTTCCATGAGCGCGAGGTTCTCGCCTTCGTCGGCGGAGAGCGCGGCCTCCATCAGCCCGATCTGCGCGCGGGGCTCGCCGATGCGCGAGAGCACGTCAGCGACCACGAGGCGCACGCCGCCCGAGGTCGTGTCGAGCGCCGAGAGCAGCGCAGAAGTCGCGTCGCCCACGCTGAGCACCGAGTTGCCGGCGGCGAGGTCGCGGAGCACATCGAGCGCGAGCACGGCGCGCTGGTCGATGGAATCGGAAGACTCCTCGGTCCAGCCGGCGTCCTCCATGAGTGCGCCGATGCCGGCCGAGAGTTGGTCGTCGCTCAGGCCCTGACGCGCGAGGCGGACGAGGTCCATCTTGGCGACGGGCGAACCGGAGAGCGCGCTGAACTCCTCGTAGGGCAGAACAGCGAGGATCGGGGTGACGCGGAGTTTGGAATCGGCGCGTGCGGCCTTGATGCGATCCTCGGTGGCGCTGCGCGGGAGGTCGATCGCGACGAGGTCGATGCCGGGCGTTTCGGCGACGGCGGTGCGCACATCGCTGAAGGTAGAGCCGCGGCCCACGACGGTGAACCCGCGCGATTCGAGCATGTCGGTGAGGCGTTGTTCGGCGTCGATGGATCGGCCGAGCACGATCGCGAATCGCTCGCCCGAGTCGCGCACGGCGCCGGCGAGCACGGGCACGATGCGGTCGGAGCCCTCGAAGGCCTCGGTCGGACGCGAGCGCCCGAGCACGATGGCCGCGGCGAACTGCACGCGGCGATCCGGGTAGGTGAGCGCTTCGAGCAGGGGCTTGTCGCTGGCCCAGCCGGACCAGAGCGAGGCGCCGCCCGCGGTGCGTGACAGGGCGTCGATGCTGAGCAGCGCGAGCGCGGTGTCCTGATCCGCGAGCGCACGGGCCAGGACGCTCTGCGTGGCGTCGGCGCCGGCGGCGACGGCGTAGTACATCGCTTCGCGTCGATCCGCGCTGTACATCGGGTTGTCGTAGTCTTCGGGGGTCTCGATCTGGCGGCGGAAGTTCGCAGCGAGCCAGAGCGGGACGGCGCCGCTGGTCGACGCGTCGAGTTGGAGCGCACGCTCCGCGAGGAGCATGGTCATCGCCTCGTTGAACACCTCCGTGCGCACGGGGGTGGCGTAGAGGCCGACGGCCGGCTCGTAGGTCCAGATGAGTTGGTGCTCTTCGTTCGGGAAGCGGAAGAGTTCGTTGGGCTCGCCGTAGTAGCGCTCGGCGAGGGCCTGATAGAGAGTCGCGGTGGTGTCGGAAGCGGAGCCGCCGGCCGTGCGGGCGAGGGCCTGCATCGCGGCGTTGCGAACACCCGAGTCGACCGCGGGCGAGCGGCTGAGTTCGGCGAGGTACGGGGCGGCCTCGGCGTATCCGATCTCGCCCAGCACCATCGCGACCTGCTCCTGCGCAGCCGGGCCCAGTTTGGGGAGCGCGGCGACGAGGGGCGCAACCGCGTCGGCCTGCAGGCCGATCAGCAGGCGGCGGGCTTCGAGCGCGATCGTCGGGTCGCTCGAGCCGGTCATCGCGGCGAGCAACTGGGGGACGGCGTACTGCTTGGCCTCGAGCAGGCGCTGGCGCGCGAGCGTGCGGGCGCGGAGCGTGCCGGAGAGCAGTTCGATGTTCCGGGTGATCGAGGCGGGGTCGCGGGCCTGCGCGAGGCGGCCGTCCTCAAGGAGGCGGGCGAGTTCGGCGGCGATGGGCTCGAGTCGCTGATCGCGGAGCGCGTCGCGGACGGCCTCATCGAATCGGACCTGCGCCTGGGGGGTGTCCTCGACGAGGGCGAGGAACTGTTCGGGCTGCATCCCCATTTCGAGGAGCGCGGCGCCGTAGGCCTCGGCCAGTTCCTTCTGGTCGATCTTCACATAGTGGATGAAGTCGGCCAGGAGTTGGTCGGGCGTGGTATCCCCGGGCTGCTGCGCACGGCTTTGGGCGCGTGCGGGCGTCGAGGCGCTCAGCGGGGTGGCGGCGAGGACGACGCCGGCGAGAAGTGCCAGCGTTCGGGCGGCGTCGATGCGTCGCGGGTTCAGCACGATCGGCTCCTGCAGGGACCGGGTGGGCAACAGATTCGGGGACGGTTCGGCGGACGGGCTGGGCCGCGTGCCGCTGAGCCGGGCATGGTAGTGGCAATCGGGCGAGTTGTCCGGGCACACGACAACGCGAGGGACCGGGAACCGGACCGAGGGTCAACCCTTCGTCGCCCGGACGGCTTCTGTTCCGTCGAATTGACGGGCTCGGATCAGGTCGGCTCTCACTCCCGTGCAGGGACAGGGAAGACGACGGGGCTGCGGAAGCCGTCCGCATCAAAGGACCGCACCCCGAACAGGTAGTTGTCCTTCGTGTACGGGAGCGTGGCCTCGGTCGCGGTCGCTCCTCCGCTCACCTCGTGGACGAATTGCCAGGTCGGGCTCGTCGTCTCGCGGCGGACCACTTCGTACCCCGCGACATCGGGCTCGGGGGACGCGCTCCAGCGCAGGGTCGTGTCGTTGGTGAGATCCGCGGTGATCACACGGACATCGCTCGGCGCGCTGGGCGCGTTGGCGAGGTGCGCGAGCGTCGCGAGGTTGAGCCGCGTCACCCCCGCGAGATAATCCCCATCGATGTACGAGGCGGCGTCGCCGTAGGGAATGTCGTTCTCCACGCGCACATCCTGGTGCTGTCGGGAGTACTCCTCATACGGAACGGTGAGGCGCACCGACGCGGGGAAGCCGGCTTCGAGGAACGCGGTGTGGTCCCCGCCGCGCAGGAAGCGGTCGTTCCGGTAGATCATCATGGGCTGGACGGGCAGGTCGTGGATCTGTGCGACATCGAGCATGTACCGCGCGATTGATCGCGCGGGCGAATCGTTCTCGGCGCCGGTGCGCGCGATGCGCTGGAGTTCCTGCGGGGTCGCGCGTTCGAGGTGCACGGGAAGGCCCTCGGAGAAGACTCGCACTCTGGTGCGCGCCCAGGCGCCCTGCTCGCTCGTGGGCTCGTAGTGGCCGTAGGGGTCGCCGACGGTGTCGTTATTCAGAACCGCGCGGACATCCGCTCCGAGTTCGCTCAGACGCTCGGCGTGGAGTTTCGCGCCGAACAGACCCTGCTCCTCGCCAGTGGTCGCCATGAGGACAACGGTCGAGTCGAGTTTCTCCTGAGACAGCACGCGCGCGAGTTCCATGAGCGCGGCGGTCCCGCTCGCGTTGTCGTTGGCGCCCGGCGCGTCGGACTCGGCGTCGTTGGGGTCGGTTGCGCGGCTGTCGAGATGCGCGATGCAGTAGTACATCCGCGACCGCGCCTCGGGCATCGCGCCCGGGATGACCGCGACGACATTCACGATGTCCACCTCGCGGGTGATGCGCCGGCCGTCGGGCTCCTGCGTGTGGCGGTCGAAGATGACCTCCATCCGGGAGTCCCCCACGCGCTGGGCGGCGAAGGACGCCTTGAGGAACTCGTCGTGCACGAACTGCCGCGACGCGCCGACGCCCCGATCGATCGCGTCGACCGTCGAGAGCGTGTGACGGGTGCCGAAGTTCGCCAGCCGCTCGACATCCCGCGAGAGCCGATCGGCGGAGACCTGTTCGAGCAGGGCGTCCACGCGTGCTTTGGCATCTGCGCTCAGCGTCGGGGCCGGCGCGTTCTGGGCGGATGCCCCCGGGGCTCCGGAGGCGCCCGCGAGAAGGGCGAGCGCGGCGGGAACGACGAGTCGTGATCGTTGGTGCATCCCGCCAGCATACCTGACGCGGGGCGGCTAGTCTGACGGCGTGAACGATCTGCGCGTCGTAACCGTGACGCTGAACCCGGCCGTGGACAGGGTGCTCGAGGCGCCCGAGTTCGCCGTGGGCGAGCACTCCCAGGGCAGGCGGGTGGCGCTCTACCCCGCGGGCAAGGGCGTGAATGTCTCGCGCGTGATGGCGGCCCTTCAACGCCGGTCTATCTGCGCGGGCTTCGTCGGGCACAAGGAACTCGGGATGTTCGAGGAGTACCTCGAACGCATCGGCGAGGGGCGCATCGTCACCCAGTTGATGGTGGTGCGCGGGCCGACGCGCGACAACATCACCATCGTCGATCCGGTGAACGACACCGAGACGCACCTGCGCGAGCGGGGCTTCACCGTCCAGCGCGAGGATGTGCACCGCATCACCAGCAAACTCGGCATGCTCTCGCGCGAGGGCACGATCATCGCGCTCTCGGGTTCGTGCCCGCTCGGGATGACGCCCAGCGATTACCTCGAGATCGTGCGCAGGTGCAGGCGACAGGGCGCGATGGTCTGCGTCGACACGAGCGGCAAGCCGCTCGAAGCGCTGCGCGGCCAGGACCTGTGGATGGCGAAACTCAACCAGACCGAACTGCGCACGCTCACTGGGATGGACACGGACGATGTCGGCCAGGTGACCGCCGCCGCAAAGTCGCTCGCGAAGATCTTCGGCGGGCCGGTCGAGCATGTGGCCGCCACGATGGGCGAGCACGGGACCGTGCTCATCACGCCCGCGGGCGCGTGGCGCGCGTGGGCGCCTCTCCACCCGGGACTGGTCGTGAGCACCGTGGGCTGCGGCGACGCGTTTCTGGGCGGCGTCTTCAGCGTGATCCAGAAACGCGGCGCCACCCCCTCCGCCGAGGACTGGCGCAACGCCCTCACCGAGGGCATCGCGGCCTCGTCGATCAACGCGACCATGCGCGAGGCGGGGCACATCGACCCTGCGCTCATGCCCGAGTTCCGCGAGATGGTCGAGGTCGAACCTCTCTAAGCGACTGCGCGAACGCGGCTTGGAACGCCCGAGAAACTTCCGTCCGAGAAGGTTCAGTCGCGCCACGAAGCGGCCGATGCCCACAGGGATGGATCGCTCTCACGATCAATCCTGGGAGATCATCCCCCGCGTCACGGCCCCCGAGGTGGGGTTGTGCGGGGCAAGGTCCGAGTCGATCTTCGATTCCGGCCCCCTATCGCTGACATTCTCGGACTCGGTCAAAATCGGCAATTTAGCCGCACAAGCGTGGCCGTCCCGGCTGGCGCCTCCCATCCGACGAGGTAGACTGCCCTTCACTCAAGGATGGCCCGCGGACCTCGACAGGTTTGCGGACGACGCGGACAACGCTGAAGAGACCGCCCGGCACGGATCGCCGGACGCCTCTGAACACGAGTGCCTCGATCAAATGAAGAGCAGCCCCACCAACGCGAGCGAGCGTCTGCGCAGCCAGACCGCCACCCGTCGTTACCGCAGGATCGCGGTGCAGGCGGGACTCTTCGGCGTCGCGCTGTTCACGGTCGCGTCCTCCGCCGTGTGGGCCAAGCGAGGCGGCTTCGAGTTCTCGGCCCCCGCGCTCGCCGCCGTCGAGCATGTCAATCGAACCACCACGACCATCGAGCCCGTTTCCGAAGTCGCGCCCGAGGTCGCTCCCGAAACTTTCGCCAGCCCCGCTCCCGAGTTCACCGTCGAGCATGTCGAGGTCATCGACCCGGCCGACGCCGAGGTCCGCTACTTCGACGGCCGCGCCGTGCGCCCCGTCAAGGTCATCTGGATGGTCACCACCGCCTACAGCCCCGACGAGCGTTCGTGCGGCAAGTGGGCGGACGGCGTCACCGCGAGCAACCGCTCGGTGTGGACCAACGGCATGAAACTCGTCGCCGCCGACACCAAGGTGCTGAAGATGCACACGCTCATCAGCATCCCCGGGTACCACGACGCCGAGATCGTCCCCGTGCTCGATCGCGGCGGCGCGATCAAGGGCAACCGCCTCGACCTGCTCTACCCCACCCACGAGCGCGCCCTCCAGTGGGGCGTCCAGCGCCTGCCCGTGACGGTGTGGGAATACGCGGACTGAGCG
>CAYGLT010000023.1:0-3725 GCA_964350875.1 uncultured Phycisphaeraceae bacterium
ACATGCAGGCCGCCGAGTTCCTCGATGGTCTCGTTCCAGCCGATGTTGTGGATCGCGAAGCGGCCCTGCTCGTCAAGAGCGTCGCGCAGTTCCGCGGCGGACGCCTTCTCGATCGATCCGGGCTGCATCCAGGTGAACTTGCCCGCCCAGTGGCGCAGGAGGCGCAGTTCGAGGTCGTCGAACGCCATCGACTTCGCCTCGTCCTTCGAGACGCCGATCTCGCGCGGCGCGATCTTGCGGAACACGAGTTCACGCACCTGCTCGTCGGGCATGTCCACGGTCACCTCGCGCGGGGCGAGGTTCGTGCGCAGCCAGTGATCGAGCAACTGCTGGCGGTCGATCTTCGCGAGTTTGATGTCCGTGCCGCGGCCGGCCATGTTCGTCGCGATCATGACCGCGCCCAGTGCGCCCGCGTCCTCGACGATGTTCGCCTCGCGCTCGTGCTGCTTCGCGTTGAGCACCTCGTGCTTCACATTGTGCTTCTGCGCGAGCATCTTGGCGAGCATCTCGCTCTTCTCGACGCTGGTCGTGCCCACGAGCACCGGGCGGCCCATGTCGTGGAAGTGCTTGATCTCCTCGACGATCGCCTCCCACTTGTCCTTCGCGCTCAGGTACACGACATCGTTGAAGTCGCGGCGGATGACGGGGAGGTTCGTCGGGATCGCGACGACATCCAGCGAATAGATGTCGTGGAATTCCTGCGCCTCGGTGTCCGCCGTGCCGGTCATGCCCGCCAGACGGTCGTACATCTTGAAGAAGTTCTGGATCGTGATCGTCGCGACCGTCTGCGTCTCCTGCTTGATCGGGACGCCTTCCTTCGCCTCGACCGCCTGATGGAGGCCGTCCGACCACTGACGCCCGATCATCGGTCGGCCCGTGAAGGTGTCCACGATCACGATGCTGGGCTGGGTCTGCCCGGTCATGCGGTCGGGCACATCCATGATCACATAGTCGCGGTCGAGTTGGTACACCGCGTGCGCACGGAGCGAGTTCTCGAGCAGGTGGGGAAGATCGATGTTCTCACCGACATAGAACGAGCCCAGGTCGGCGACCTTCTGGGCCTCGAGCACGCCGTTGTTGGTCAGGTGCGCCTGCTTGCGGTCGATCTCGACCTCGTAGTACTGGGTGAACCTGTCGCGCTCGCGCTCCAGTGCGGGGAGTTGCGACTGGACTTCCTTCATGCGCTTCTGCAGTTCGGGGACCGCGCCGCGATCGCGCGCGTTGCGGATGTCGCCCTCGATGCCCTTGATCCGGCGCTTGCACTCCTCGACCTTCGCGTCGGCCTCGGCCCACGGGCGGTTCTTCTCGACAAGGTGACGCGCGAGCCGGTCGGCCAACTCGTAGCGCGGCTGATCCTCGTGCGCGGGGCCCGAGATGATCAGCGGCGTGCGCGCCTCGTCGATGAGCGTGCTGTCCACCTCGTCCACGATCGCGAACTGGCGGCGGCGCTGGACCTGCTGGTCGACGCTGCGCTTCATGTTGTCGCGCAGGTAGTCGAAGCCGAACTCGGCGGTCGTGCCGTACACCACATCGCACGCGTACATGCGGGACTTCTGGGACTCGTCCTGCATGTGCTGGGGGTGGATCGCGCCGACGGTGAGCCCGAGCCCTCGGAAGAACGGGAAGGTCCAGTCGCGGTCACGCTGGACGAGGTAGTCGTTGACCGTGACGACATGAACGCGCTGGCCCTCGATGCACGCGAGGTACGCCGCGAGGGGCGCCACGATCGTCTTGCCCTCACCGGTCTTCATCTCGGCGATCTTGCCCTGGCTGAGCACCATCGCGCCGATCAACTGCACATCGAAGGGCCGCGAGCGGAACGGCGGCTTGCTGTTGGGCAGCATCGCGCGGACCGCCTCGTACAGCGCGGGCGGGAACTCGACGAACTCCCACGGCTCGATCATCCGCGTGTTGCCCAGGAACTCGCCCTCGGGCTCCACCGGCTCCATCGTCGCGATCTTGGCCTTCACGCCTTCAAGGAGTTTGCGCCCCTCGTCCGAGAGTTTCGACTCGTCAAAGTCCGCCGAGAACCGCGGGTTCAGGATGTTGCGGATGCCGACATGGCGGTCCATCGCCTCGCGGGCGACCGCGAACGCCTCGTCCATGACCTCGACGGCGCGGGCGCCGGCGGCGATGCGGGCGCGGAGGTCGGCGGTCTTCTCCTTGAGTTGCGCGTCGGTGAGCGTGCGCATCTGCGGCTCGAGCGCGCCGATGGCCTCGACATGCTGCATGTAGCGCTTCACGAAGCGCTCGTTGCGCGAGCCGAAGATCAACTTGAGGACGGGGCCGATGACGGGGATATCAGCGTTCGTGCGTGTAGCCATAACGGTCGGTTCTGCTTTCGGGAAAGATCGGGACCGCGCGCCGGGGTGCGTTGGAGCGCCGGGGGCGCCGCCGGAACAGCGTGCGCGGGCGCTCGTCGCCGCTGGCGCGCGAGCGAAGTTCGGATGGGTGAGTGTCGGAGGGACGCGTCGTGCGCGCGGTGGCGCTCAGGCGCGCGCGGGCGGCGGGAGCCCGATCAGGCCCGAGCGCGCCATCCCGTCGGTGGGACGGGCGTGGGCGTCGGCATCGACGACACGGACAGCCGGCGCGCGGCGGGCGTGCCGGATCAGCCCCGGGAATTCGCGGTCGTTGTGCACGCCCGCCAGGCGGGATTCGCACGCGACGGCCCGCGCGGCGCGGAGCCCTTCGGCCCGGCTCGTGATCGCCGCCCCCCACGCGCTGAGCGCGGGGTCGATGATCGCGGCGCCGCTGACGCCGCACAGGACCAGCATGAGGAACGCGAGGGTCGCGCCCCCGGCTCCCCCGACGAACACACGGGCCGCGCGGGGCGGTCGGCAGGCGTCAGAGGTGGTTCCGTGCTGATTCACTGGTTTGGTAGTCTAGATTGCCCGTTCGGGCCGCGACGCTCGGCCGCATGACAAACCATCGACACGCCCGCAGGCATGATCCACCGAACATCGACCGATTCTCCCGGAGCACCCCATGAGGTTCCTCGAACGCGACACGACCGACTCGACGATGCTCGACGCGCGGCGGGCGATCGAGCACGGGCCGCTCCGCGAACTGACCTCGTTCATGGCCAAGGAGCAGACCGGGGGCGTGGGCCGCTTCGGCCGCGCGTGGAGCAGCCCCAAGGGCGGCCTGTGGATGACCCTCGCGATGCCCGTCGAGCCCGAGATGCTCCCGGAGATGCTCGACGGGCTGGGCCTGCGCATCGGCGTGGCCGCGCTGGAGACCATCGAGCAGGCGTGCCGCACGCTCGCGGCGGAACTGGGCGGGAGCGATTCGGGCGAGTCGCCCAGGTCGCCGCGCGTCACGCTGAAGTGGCCCAACGATGTGCTGCTCAACGGGAAGAAGGTCGCGGGCGTGCTGGTGGAGGTGTTCCGCGCGCACGAGAAGCCGCATGTGCTGATCGGCGTCGGCGTGAACGCGAACTTCTCGACGCGCGACCTTCCCGAGGAACTGCGCGGGCGTGCGACGACGATCCTCGCGGAACTCGGCGCGCCGGTCGGCCTGCACTCGCTCCACGACAGTCTCGCGCGGGCGCTGTTCCTCGCGGCGTCGCGCCGGGGCGTGCCCGCCAAGACGCTCGCACGCGCACGCGAATCGCTCGCGGGCGTGGACGAACCGGTGAAGATCACGGTCGCAAACGGCTCGCCCATCGAGGGGACGCTGCTCGGACTGTCCGACGCGGGCAACCCGCTGGTTATGACGGGCCGCGG
>CAYGLT010000023.1:3825-35384 GCA_964350875.1 uncultured Phycisphaeraceae bacterium
TCATCGAAGGTCGGGATGGGATCGGTGGGCATGCGTGATCCGGAAAGTGGAAGTGGCCGTGCTCGTTGCGTGGCGCCCGCTTCGCGTGCACCACGGCACCCTCTTTGTATCACCCATTGCCGATTGCCGACTGCCCATTGCCCTCTCAGTGCACCAGCACGATCGGCGCGTCGACCTTGCGCATGACCTTGGGCGCGGTCGAGCCGAAGAGCAGTTCCGCCAGCCACGACTCGCCGTAGGCCCCGATGACGACCAGGGCGCCGTCGGTGCGCTCGGCAAGGGCGTGCTCGATGGCGGCGGCGCAGTCGCCCTTGGAACTGAACGGCACGACGCGGACCTCCCCGTGCTCGGGAGGGAGGGCGGCCTCGGCCCGCTGGGCGGACTCCTCGGCGGTCAGACCGTCGCACGGGAGGGCCACGACCTCGAGCGGCCAGCCCAAGGCATATGCAAAATCCGACGCATATACGATCGCCCGCTTGCACTCGCTCGTCCCGTCGTACACCGTCACGATGCGCGCCAGCGGGTTGTGGCCCTCGCTGACCACCAGCGCGGGGCACGGCGAGCGGCGGACGAGCGCCCTCGTCGCGCTGCCCACGCCCGACTCGCGGAAGCGGCCCTTTTTCCCCAGCGCGATCAGGTCGTCCCCGTTCGCGAGTTCGACCAGCACATCGAGCAGCGCGCCGTCCTCGATCGTCCCCGTGAACTCCACGCCGCGCTCCGCGGCACGCTTGCTCAGACGCTCGAACGCCTCCTCCGCCCACTCGCGCTGCTCGTCGAAATTCGAGGGGAAATTCGGGAGGGGCGTGGGATCGATCGCGACCATCGGATCGGCCAGCACGGGCGGCGGCGCGACGGGCTCGAGCGTGTAGAGCGCTCGCAAGGGCCTTTTCAGGGCCGCGGCCAGCGCGAGCGCGTGCTCGAACGCGGCCCGGGAGAGGGCCGAGCCGTCATATGCAACGATGATGCGACCGATCATGCGTGAACCTCCGCTGTCTGGGCGTGGACGCGCAGGATACCGCAAGTGCGGGTCCGGATCGGGCTCGCGGCCGGTGCGGAGGGCTCAATCAGCCCTCCCGTGCATATCCAAATTTCCTTGCCCGAAGGCCTTGCTTTTCCGCCCGCGATCCGGCATACTTCTGTTGCCCCCGGAAGGGCGGCGTGATTGCCTCTGGCGATCCGCCGCCTTTTTTCATTTTTCGACTCCCGCACCCGCGCGACCCCTCGCACGAACCCTCGGTCGCACGATGAGCACCCTCAGCACACCCGAACTCGCGCTCGTCGCGCTGCTTGCGACTGTCTCATTTGTGTGGCTGTCGCTCGCGATTGCCACACTTCTGGGTCTGCGGTCCCTGCGCGACGCCCCGCGCGAACCAGTCCGCGCCGACGACGAACCCTCGTGCTCGATCGTCTTTGCCGCCCGCGACGAAGCGGAACGCATCGAACAGACCGTCCGCCGCGCCCTCGCGCAGCGCGGCGTGCGCCTTCAGGTGATCGCCGTGGACGACCGCTCCACCGACGACACACCCGCGATCCTCGCACGCCTGGCAAACGATGACAACCGCTTCGTCTCGGTGCGCATCGACCAACTCCCCGAAGGATGGCTCGGCAAGTGCCACGCGCTCCACGAAGGCGCGAAGCACGCAACCGGCGAGTGGCTGCTCTTCATCGACGCTGACACATGGCTCGAGCCCGGCGCGGCCGCCGCCGGGATCGCGCTCGCGCAGCGCCACAACGCCGGGCATGTGTGCCTCGCGCCCGCGATGGCTTCAACAACGCTTCCCGGCCGCGCGACGCTGATCGCGGGGACCTGCCTCCTCGCCGTGCGCGCGCTGGGCGTGCATTCCAGATTGCTTCCCGGTTACATGGGCGTCGGCGCGTACAACCTCATCGCCGCGCACACCTACCGCTCCTTCGGCGGCCATGAGCCACTCCGAATGGACATCCTCGACGATGTGCGCCTCGCCCTGCTCGCCAACCGCGCCGGCGCGCGCACCAGAGTCGCGTTCGCGCCGGAACTCGTCGAGGTCGAATGGGCCGGCTCGGCGCGCGGGTTCGTCCGCCTGCTCGCGAAGAACGCCTTCGCGACCCAGCGCTACTCCGCCGTGATGACCGCGCTCTTCACCATCGCGGCCACGATCTCGCTCGTTACACCCCTCGCATCAATCCCGATCGCCTTGCTCGTCGAGAATCCCGCCCTGCGCGCCGCCGCGCTCGCGTGCGTCGTGTCCTACCTCGCGGGGATCATCCCCGCGGCGTGCATCTCCCGTCGATTCGACTGGGGCGTCGCGGGCGCCGTTCTCGCGCCGCTGGGATACTGGATCGTGCTCCTCGCGGGCGTGAACTCCGCCGCCCGCACACTCCGCAACGGCGGAGTCTCGTGGCGCGAGACCTTTTATCCGATCGCCGACCTGCGCAAGGGTCTTGTTCGCTGATCAAACCGGAACATGGCGCGAAATCGCGCGGTTATCCGTGACCTTGCCCCACGCGCTTGACCGACGCAATACCTTGGACGGACCGTCGTTCACCGTTCGAAGGCCATGCCGCGCAACCCCAGACCCAACCTGAGCCCGATCTCTCCCGAGGACTTCGGCCCCTCGCAGGCCGCGGCGCTGCTCCGCCGCGCCGGCTTCGGCGGCGCGCCCCAGCAGGCCGACGCGCTCGCCGAGTACGGCCCCGAGCGCGCCGTGGACCTCCTCGTGAACTTCGGGCAGATCCGCGATCCTTCGCCCACCTCCGCCGATCTCTTCGACGGTGAACTCGTCCGCGAGCCGACCGAGAACGAACGCCGCGCGATCGCGCAGGCGCGCGCACGCCGCGACGAGAACGCGCTCGCGCGTCTGCGGCTCGAACGCGAGCAGATGGAGCGCCGTGATCGCGCCCAGATCGTCGATGTCCAGCGCTGGTGGCTCACGCGCATGATCGAATCGCCGCGCCCCCTCGAAGAAAAGATGACGCTCTTCTGGCACGGGCACTTCGCGACCAGCCAGCGCAAGGTCGAGAACTCCTACCACCTGTTCATGCAGAATCGCGCGTTCCGCACGCACGCGACGGGCCGGTTCTCCGACCTGCTCCGCGCGATGATCCGCGACCCGGCCATGCTGACCTGGCTCGACAACCAGACCAGCCGCGCGGAATCGCCCAACGAGAACCTCGCCCGCGAGATCATGGAACTCTTCGCGCTCGGGCCGGGCGAGTACTCCGAACTCGACATCAAGGAAGGCGCCCGCGCCCTCACCGGCTACTCGTCGCAGAACAACGACTTCGTCTTCCGCGACGAGTGGCACGACAACAACCTCAAGACCATCCTTGGCGCTCGCGGTCGTTTCACGGGCGACGACTTCGTCGAACTCATCCTGCGCAAACCCGCCTGCGCGTCGTTCATCGCGCACAAGTTGTACCGGTTCTTCGTCGACGCCGACGCGCCCGAATCCCTCGAAGAGTCCTCCCACGAAGCCCGCGCGGTCGTCGCCCAGATGACCACCGACATCCGCCGCGCCAACTACGACCTCACCCCCGCGCTCACCCGTCTCTTCCTCTCCGAGTACTTCTACGACGCGTGCGCACGCTCCACGCACATCAAGGCGCCGATCGACCTTGTGATCGGGTCGATCCGCACCCTGCGCACGCCCACGCGCAACCTCGGGGTGCTCATCGACGCCCTCGCGCGCATGGGCCAGGACATCTACTTCCCCCCCACCGTCGCGGGCTGGGCGGGCGGCCGATCGTGGATCAACACCGCCACGCTGCTCACCCGCCAGAACACGCTCGTGTATCTGCTGACGGGCGTCACGCCGCAATCCGCGCGCGATGGGCTGCCCGCGCCCGCCGATTCGCGCGATTACGACGCGCTCGGCGCACTCCCGTTCCTGAAAGCCCCGCGCACGCCGCGCGACCTCGCGACCGAGTCGGCGAAGTCGCTCCTCGCCGTCGAATCGCTCGCCGCTGTCGATCACCTCACCTCGTGGGCCGCCGCACACTTCGGAGTGCGTGCCTCATCGCGATTGCCGCGCGCCATCACGCAGGACGACGCCGTCGCGCTGCTCATCGCCCTCACCGCGTTGCCGGAGTTCCAGTTGTGCTGAAGGAACCGACGCCATGAACATGCACCTGCCCGACCCGTTCACCCGCCGCGCGTTCCTCACGAGAGGCCTCGTCCTCGCGTCCGCCGCGACGAGTCTGCCCGGTTTCCTCGAGAACTCCGCCCTCGCGATGGCGCAGGCGACCGACGCGCTGCGCTCGCGGCCGGGCGTTCCCGACGAACGCATCCTCGTCGTCGTCCAACTCTCGGGCGGCAACGACGGGCTCAACACCGTCGTTCCCTACTCCGACCGCGCGTACCACAACGCGCGGCCGGGCATCCGCATCGGCGAGCGCGAAGCACTCGCGCTCAACGAGCAGGTCGGCCTCCACCCTCGACTCACCGGGCTCAAGCAACTCCACGACGACGGCCTGCTCTCCGTCGTGCAAGGCGTCGGATACCCCAACCCCAACCGCTCGCACTTCGTCTCGATGGACATCTGGCACACCGCCGATCCCTCCGCCACCGGTCCCGGATGGCTCGGCCGCTATGTCGACAGCGAATGCTCGGGCGCTCGCCCGCGCAACGACGCCGCGCACAAACAACAGGGCCCAGCGATCGCGCTGGGCGGCGAAGCGCCCCTCGCGCTGCGCGGCAAGCAGACCCAGCCCGTCGCCTTCGAATCACCCGAACTCTTCCGCTGGACGGGCGAATCGCTCGGCCACGATCACCCTCTCCCCGTTTCTCCGCACCCTCTCCCTGTGGGAGAGAGTGGCGTGCGCAGCACGCCGGGTGAGGGCCAGCCGACCGACAACTCCGCGCTCGCGTTCCTCACGCGCACCACGCTCGACGCGCAGGTCTCGTCCGACGCGATCCGCAAGGCCGCCCGCGCCGCGCCGCTCACCAACTGGCCGCGCTCCGAACTCGCGCAACAACTCCAACTCGTGAGCGCGATGATCGCCGCCGGTCTGCCCACGCGCGTCTACTACACCTCGATGGGCGGGTTCGACACCCACGCGCAGCAAGGCGGCGCCTTCGGACGCCACGCCCAACTGATGCAACAACTCGGCGACTCGCTGGCCGCGTTCTACGCCGAACTCAAGGCCCAGCGCAACGACGCGCGCGTCCTCACCATGTGCTTCTCCGAGTTCGGGAGGCGCGTCTCCCAGAACGCGTCGAACGGAACGGACCACGGCGCCGCCGCCCCCGTCTTCCTCGCCGGTCCCATGGTCCGCCCGGGCGTGCTCAACGCCCACCCCTCCCTGACCGACCTCGACGACGGCGACCTGCGCTACGCGGTCGATTTCCGCTCCGTCTACGCGGGCGTCCTCGCGGACTGGATGAAGGCCGACCCCGACGAGGTGCTGGGCAAACGATTCCGCAAGGCGGAACTGATCCGGAAGTCCTGACCATCGACGCTTGACGCTCCTTGTAGCCAACGCTACATTTGCGCAGCCATCTTGTAGCACTGGCTACATCACACAAGGAGCCGCCCATGCGAACCCCTCGCCGCGCTGTCGTTGCGCTCGCGCTGTCCTTTGCGCCCGTGTCTTTCGCCGATCCCCTCGTCACCGACCGCCCCGATTTCACCGAGAGCCCCGTCTCAGTCGCGCCCGGGCGCGTCCAACTCGAAGCCGGCTTCACCTATGTGCGCAACGACGACGACGGCGTGCGCACCGAAGACTGGAGCGCCCCCGAGGCGCTCCTGCGCATCGGCCTGATCGAGCGCCTCGAACTGCGCCTGAACTGGGACGGCTACTCGTGGAACTCCGAGCGGCCCGACGGCGGCGCCAAGACCTCATCCGCCGACGCCTACGACGCCGCCCTCGGCTTCAAGTACGAGATCGTCCGCGAGCAGGACGGACTTCTCCCGATGCTCGGCGTGCTTGGTGAGGTGAGTTTCCCGACGGGCAACGGCTCGGCGGGCGGCGAAGACTGGGGGGCATCGGTCACGCTCGCCTGGACATACGACCTGCACGATCGCGTGTCTCTGGCCGGAAACTTCAACCTCGCGTCGGTCCCGGAGGGCGAGCAGGGCGAGCGGTACCTCGAGCCCTCGGCGTCGGTCGCGCTCGGCTTCAAACTCACCGAGAAGTTCGGCGCCTATGTCGAGTACTTCGGCTTCTTTCCGGACACCTCGGACGCCGATATCGAGCAGTACGCCGACACGGGCCTGACCTACCTGGTCAACGACAACCTCCAGTTCGATGTGAGGGTCGGATTCGGCCTGAACGAGGACGCCGACGATTTCTTCGCGGGCGCCGGGTTCGCCGTCAGGTTCTGAGGGGCCGCTCCGAGGGTCTGGAACTGGCCGAACGCGGCCTTGCGCCCCTACCCTTCCTCCTTGCGCACAGACCAGCGAACCGTCCTGACGATCGGCAACTTCGACGGCGTCCACGCCGGGCATATCGCCTTGCTCGAACGCGCCCGCGCGATCGCCGACGCCCACGCCGATCGCCCGCGCGTCGTCGCGCTCGCCTTCTCCCCCCACCCGCTGAGCGTGCTCGCGCCGGGCCGCGAACCCGCCACGCTCACCACCTTCGCGACACGCGAGCGGCTGCTCCTCGCCGAGGGCGCCGACGCCGTCATGCGCCTCGACCCCACTTCGGGTCTGCTCGAACGCACCGCCGAGGAGTTCGTCGAGACGCTGGTGCGCGACTTCGCGCCCGTCGCGATCGTCGAGGGCGCCGACTTCCACTTCGGGAAGGCGCGCCGGGGGAACATCGACACGCTCCGCGCGCTCGGCGAACGCCACGCCTTCTCCGTGGAGGTCGTGCCGCCCGTCACGGTGCGCATCGCCGATTCGCGCGAGGTCCCGGCGAGCAGCACGCTCGCGCGCTGGATGATCACCCACGGGCGCGTCGCCGACGCCGACGCCGTGCTCACGCGCCCCTACTTCATCACGGGCGAAGTCGTGCGCGGCGCCCGCCGCGGCCGCGAACTCGGCGTTCCCACCGCGAACATCAGCACGCCCTGCCTGCCCCCGGGCGAGGGCGTGTACGCCGGCCGCGCAACGCTGCCCGACGGCTCGGTCTTCCCCGCCGCCGTCAGCGTGGGCACTAACCCGACCTTCGGGGAACACCAACTCTCCGTCGAGGCGCACATCCTCGACTGGGCGGGCTTCCCCGACGAATCACACGAGTACGGCTGGCCGATCGAACTCTCGTTCGACGCGTGGCTGCGCGATCAACTCCGTTTCGAGTCGATCGATTCCCTCAAAGACCAGATGTGGCGCGACATCGACCGCGCACGCGCGATCACCACACCACTCATCCATTCCGGAGCACGCGCATGAGCACGGACACGACGCCCTACACCAACAACTCCACGCCCCACAAGATCGTCGAACGCCTCCGCCACGCGAAGAGCGTCTTCGTCATCACACACCGCAAGGCCGACGGCGACGCGCTCGGCTCCACGCTCGGGCTCGTCCGCACGCTGCGCCATCTCGATCACGACGCGCTCGCGATCTTCCCCGGCCCGTGGATCGAGGTCTTCAACCCGCTCCTTCGCGAGACGCCGCGCTCGCACATCAACGAGGACGAAGACCCCGCCGAGAAACTCCACAACCGCGAGCCCGACGCCATCGTGCTCGTCGACACCGGCTCGCGCCAACAACTGGGCGCACTGTGCCCATGGGTCGAGGCGCGCGCCGACCGAACGATCATCATCGACCACCACGCGTCGGGCGACGAGCACCTGGGCGACATGCGCTGGATCGACCCGCCCGCCGCCGCCGCCGCCGAGATGGTCGCGCAGGTCTGCACGGAACTCATGCGCCTCGATTCGCCCTCGCGTCTCCCGCTCGATGTCGCCGAGCCGCTCTACCTGGGCATCGCCACCGACACGGGCTGGTTCCGCTACAGCAACACGCGGAGCAGCACGATGCGCCTCGCCGCCGACCTGCTCGACGCGGGCGTCGACCACAACCGGCTCATGCGACTGAGCGAGCAGTCCGATCCGCCCCAGCGTGTGATGCTCCTCGCGCGCGCGCTCTCGTCCCTGCGCCTCGACGACAACAAGCAGATCGCCACGCTCGTCATCCGCCGCAATGACCTCAAGGAACTCGGTCTGGAGAACTCCGATTCGGGCGCCATCAACGACCGCATCCTCTCGGTCGCCACCGTGCGCGCCACCGCGATCATCACCGAGATCGACGAGAACTCCAGCAAGGCCTCTCTGCGCAGCAAGCCGCCCCTCAACGACAACGAGCGCGATGTCGATGTCAATGTCGTGGCGCAGACCTTCGGGGGCGGCGGCCACCGCCGCGCGGCGGGCGCACGCGTCGCCCTCCCCGTCGATCAGGCGCGCGACGCGATCGTCAACGCCATCGCCGAACAACTCAAGTGAAGAAGAAACCGCTCACACCCGCGCAGATCCGCAAGAAGCCCGGTGGGAAGGCGGGCGGGACTGCGCCCTCGCACAAGCCGCGCTACGCCAAACCACCGCTCTCGGTCTTCACGACGACGCTCTGGGAATACCCGTCTCAGCATCACGACGCCGACGACGCGCCGGGGAAGCACTACACCGGCGCAACGCCCTCGTGGGTCATCTGGCAACTCCTCCAGCGCTACACGCGCGAGGGCGACCTCATCGTCGATCCGTTCGCCGGCAGCGGCACCACGATCGATGTGTCGCTTGCCAACTCGCGCCGCTCGCTCGGGTACGACCTCAACCCCGAATCCCAGCGACCCGGCTTGATCTTCCGCGCCGACGCGCGCGAACTTCCGCTCGAAGACGAGACCGCGGACTTCGTCTTCATGGACCCGCCCTACTCGACACACATCGACTACAGCGACGATCCGCGCTGCATCGGCCGACTCGACGCGGGCGCGCCGAATGAACAGGGCGACACCGGCGCCGAGTATTACGACGCGATGAACAAGGTCTTCGAAGAAGCGCACCGCGTCCTCAAGCCCGGTCGCTACCTCGCCGTCTACATCTCCGATTCGTACAAGAAGCGATCGCCCAACTCACCCGCCCCCGACTTCATGCCCATCGGGTTCGAACTCTTCGCGCTGCTCCGCAAGCGCTTCAAGCCCGTCGACATCATCGCCGTTGTGCGACACAACAAGAAACTCGAGCAGGGCAACTGGAAGAAGGCCGCCGTCGAGCAGAACTTCTACCTCCGCGGCTTCAACTACTGCCTGATCTTCCGGAAGCCCGCCGACGCTGCGCCGGGTGAGGGCCGCAAACCCAGCCAACCTCGTTCGCGCAAGGGGCCGCGCTGATGCCCGCGCTCGACGCCGTTCTTTCCGGTCGCCGCGCGCTCCTTGTCGTCGCCGTGAACGCCGAGGCCAACGCGCTGCGCCGGGGCCTGGGCCTCCCCGAATCGGCGGAACCCACCGGCTGGGTGTACCAGGAACTCACCGACCGCTTCGACCTCGTGATCGGCGGCGTCGGCAAGGCGAACGCCGCGGGCGCAACCGCGCGCACCCTCGATCCCATGCGCCACGCCTGCGCACTCAGCCTCGGCATCGCCGGTTCGCTGCCCGGCGCCGAACCGCCCGCGATCGGCTCGATCGTCGTCGCGTCCCGATGCGTCCTCGCCGACGAAGGCATGCGCACGCCGGGCAACGACGGCTTCCGCACGCTCGCGCAGATGGGGTTCGCCCCGCTCGAACGCGCCGGAGGCGACGGGATGGGCGTGGACACCGACCCGGCGCTCGTCGAAGCGGTGCGTTCAGCCGCGGACGCCGGCGTCGGTCCCATCGCGACCGTCTCGACATGCTCCGCGAACGACGCCCTCGCGGAAGAGATCGCCCAACGCACCGGCGCGATCGCCGAAGCGATGGAAGGCGCCGCCGTCGCGACCGTCGCGCACGCGGTTGGCGTGCGATTCCTCGAAGCACGGACGATCAGCAACGCCACGGGCGACCGCGCGGAGCAGCAGTGGGACATCGCCGCGGCATTGGCGACGCTCTCGCGGCTCATCGCGTTGCTGTAACGCTCAGCCGACCCGCGCGGGCAGCGTCCGAACACTCTCGACGAGTTCGCTCAGCGTGCCGTACTCCCCCGCACGCACGCGCACGGCCATGGCCTCGAACTCCCGCGCGTAGGCGATCGATCCTTCGAGCGGCTTCGTCAGGAACGCGGTAAGGAACCCGATGCGCTTCTGATCCCAGGGAGTGTTGCCTTCGAGCAGCACCCAGAGCCATTCGCCCTGATTCTCACGCACGACGATCGACGCGCCGATCTGCTCGCCGGTCTCGTCAAGCGGCGCGACATACGCCTGAGGCCCGATCTGGCTCAACTTCTCGAGGCTGGCGGCGCGGAACATCTCGCGCAGCCCGTTGCCGAGTTCGTCGATCTGGAAGAAGTTCGCGGCGTCGTCGATCGCGGGTCCGGCCTCGTCGCCGAACTTCTCGATCGCCGCGCTGCGCAGATCGTGCAGACGCGAGTAGTAAATCAGGGCGGGGCCGACGAGCGCCGGAGCGCCGCCCGTCTGCGCCCCACCCTGGCCCGCCCATTTCTGCGACGGGTCGATGTACTCGACGATGAATGTCGGATCCCAGGTCGTCCTGGCGAGTTCGCGGATCGTGTGCGCCGCGTTCTCGGGGGTGTCGCGCGAGGGCGAGAACGGTTCCGGAACAGGCGCGGCGGCGACCGTCGATTCCGCTGTCGTGGCCGCATCGCTCTCCTTGCGGTTGTCGCACGCGGTGAGCGTCGCCGCCGCAAGCCCGGCAGAAAGAAACCACATCGCCGTGATCGTTCGAGTGCGCGCCATCATTGATTCTCTTTTTCCAGTTCCTTCAACAGTTCTTCGGCCAGTTTCTGCACGCGCTCGGTCTCGGTGCGCGTGGCGCCCAACAGCCGTCGGCGCGCTTCGCTCCTCGAGATCGCCGGCTCGAACTCGACCTCGCGGCCCTTCAGCGGGCGGGTCTCGACCTGAAGTCGCCCGCGCGGCGGATCCTTCGCCCGCGTGTTCTGCACCAACGGGTTGAGTTTCACGACCTCGGTGTGCCCCTCGAAACCCAGCCTCACTTCACTGCGTGCGATCGACGAGATCGTCCAGCCCTGCCACTCGTTCCCGACGCGCAGGCTCAGCAGATCGTCCTCGGCCTTGCGCACCGCCGGCTCGAACAGCGCGATCCATTCGTCGCTCACCCGCAGGATCGCCACCAGGCGCAGCGTCGAGAGCGCGCTCTTCGCGTCCTCCAAACGCTTGAGGCGCTGACGCTCGCCCGTGTCCTGCACTTCTTCGGGCTCGACGGCGGCGACCTCGCGCGTGAAGTCCGTACGCGTCGCCGCGAGCGGATTGTTCTGCGCAATCGCCGCGAGCGTGCTCGCGTCGGCGCGGGCGCGCACGAACGACCGCATGTCGGGGATCGCATCCGGCGCCGTCGCGACGCCCTCCGGGATCGCCGGACGCGGCGCGAACGAGGCCCACGCGGCGAAGAGCAGGCCGACGGCCAACACCGCGCCGCCCGCGACGCCGACCATCGCCGGCCGCTTCCACCAGACCCCGCGGAATTGCGAGACTCGCACGCGTGTCGCCGGCATGATCAGGTGCCCTCCGGTCGAACTTCAACCAGCGCCCAGACCTGCGCGATGTCCATCCGCGCCGCTTGTCCCTGCCGCACACGCTCGGGGCGGACCTTCGTGTTCCCCGGACGGAGCCACACCTCGCCGTTCGATTCGATCGACGCGATCACCTGCGCCATCAGTTCCATCGTGTCGGTCTGGATATGCACGGGCAGGCGCACGAGATGGAGCGACCGCCCGTCGGACAATGTCTCGAGCACCGGCTGGATCTGCGCAGACCCCGCGTCGATCGGGAGCACCGTCACGCCCTCGCCGACCGACGACGCGACCTGCTGGATTTTCTCCTGCAGACGCGACACACCGATCTGCACATTGCCCGCGATCACGCGGTGCGGGCCGTCCTCCGCCACCCAGCGGGCGAGTGCGCCGGCGCGCGCACGCTCAGCGTCCTCGCTCGCCGCCGCGTCGCGCATCGCGACGACCAGCCGATGCTTGGTCGCGATCTGTTCCCGCACGGCGCGAGTCTCTTCGAACTTCGAGCCGCCGACGATCCACCAGGCCGCGACGGCCGCAACGCCGACCCAGACGAACGGCCATGCGCCGCGCGTGAACGGGCGCAGAGGCGCCGGGACTTTCTCGCGGATTCGATCGCCGATGCTGCTCATCGTCCGCCCTCCGTCTGAGACGCCGATGCGGGCTCTTCGTACGAGAAGCCCAGCCCGATCTGCTCATTCCCGCCAGGCAGACGCGTGCTCGAAGTGATCGGCATCACCCCGACGAACATCGGCGACGACTCGATCGATTGCATCACCTGCGTGCGCGATGGGGTGACAACGCTGACGGTGATCCCGCTGTCCGCGAAGTCGATCGAGGGCAGGTACGAATCGGTGGGCACGACGACGGCGAGTTCGGCCAGCGCGTGCGAGATCGGGCGGAATGTCGCCTCGAGCGTCGCGAGTCTGTCGTGCGCGGCGATGATCGCCGCCGACTGTTCGCGCAGCGCCGTGACCCGATCGACGACCGGCGCCAGCCGCGCGACCTCGATGTCCAACTCGCGCGACTCGCGCAGCGCGCGGGAGTGAGCGGCGTCGTTCCAGACGAGAAGCCCCACCACCGCCGCCGCGCAGGCGGCCGCGAACCACCCGAGATACCCCATTCGGAACGAGCGTCGCTCCGCCGCGCCGAGCAGGTTGACCCGCGGCGCAGGCGATTCGTTCGCGTCGTCGTTGCGGAACAGTTCGAGCAGGGCCGCGCCGATCGCCGCGTGCTCGGCGGTCAGTTCGTCGGGACGCCACGCGCTCGAATCACCGACGCGAGCCGGAGCGTTGCGCCAATCACACACCGACCAGCCGTCGCGCCGGGCGCGCTCGCGCAGGTCCGCGGGCGCCGCGCCGAACCCGGAGCGGAGCCCGGTCCACGCCAGCCCGTCGAACTCCGACACGGCCCAACCCTTCGCGCCGATCTCCAGCGCGACCAACGGCGCATCATCATGCACGAAGCGGAGCAGACTCCATGCGGCGCCCGACGGAACGATCCGCGTGGGCGTCAGCCCCGACTGCGCCAGGCGACCGAGCACCGGCTCGATCTCGGGCAGGCGCAGCGCGAAGAGCATCGCTCGGCGAACGCCGTCGGCGTCCGTGAATTCGTGCGCATCCCACAGCAGACCCTCGTCGCGACCGACGGGGAAGAACGCGTCGGGGCTCTCGGCGACGGCGAGACGCAGATCGTCCAGCGACTGCTCGCCGAGCGGGACATCGCGGCGAAGCATCCGGTCGATCGGCCACACCAGCGCCACGGGCGCCGTCGCGCCGGTAGTTCGTTCAGGGAGCGGCTCTGCGCCCTCGGCGAGGAAGCCCGCGTGCCGGACGCTCGTCCACTTCGCCTGCTCGCCGCGCAACGAAGCCTCAACGACGATGAGATCGTCATCGATGAGCGCCAGGCCGGTCGACATTCGTGGAGCGAGCATGCTCAAAGCCAATCCTCACGCGATTCTAGCAATCTCGTCACGCCTCCCCCGCCGGCCCCGCCCCCCGAGTTCGAGCCGGGCGCCACGCGGATCAGGTACCGCGCCGAACTCTCCCCCACCACGGCGCGGGTCCTCGCGGTGAACACGGGCGAAGCGCCGAAGGTGAACCACGGCCGCAGCCGGTCAAACACGCTCGGGCTCATCGCCTGCCGCAACTCCTCCACCGTGATGGGCTCGCCCGCGGCCTGCATCGCTCGGACAAACTCCAGCGGCTGCTTGTCGATCACTCCGACCGCGCGGAGCACTTCGCCGCTCGCGTAGTTCGGGTCCACCGCGCCGTGCCCGTAGACCGTCAGCACGCCCATCAGGCGTTCCTGCCTGTCGGGATCGATCCCCGGGACATCCACGAGTTGCTCGATGTACTGGAACTGCCTCCCTTCCAGCGGTTCGTTGGGCAGCCGCTTGAGCGCCCGACGCCGCGTGTCGCCGCCCTCGGCCGTCATGCTGATCCGGTACAACTCGATCTGATCGACGAGGCCCCTCGCGACGGACTCATCCTCGCCCATCGCGACGAAGAGTCTTTCCAGCATGGCGCGCGGCGCGATGTTGATGTTCAACTTCCCGGTCTCGCTCTCGAGCCACACCTCGATCTCTGCGCCGGCGAATCGCATCGTTCCCTGCCCGAGCGTGAGCAGCGGCGCGGCGGGCTCATCGTCCTCGCCGTCCGCTCCGTACCGGCCGCTCCCGCTTCCGCCCGTCGATCCGTCGCCGTCTGTCCCGGGGGGCGCGTTGGGATCGACCGGCCGACGGATGTTGTTCATTTTCTCGGCGATCGCGCCGAGGAGGCCCCCGGCGCCCGCCATCTCGGCCGGGAACACGGGGAGGTCGCCGATCTGCACGCCGCCCGACTGCTCGTCGACCTGGATGTTCGGATCGCGCGCGATCCGGACGGCGCCGAAGGTCATTTCCGCGCGGCGCACGCCCGCCGCGAGGTCCTTCACCGCCTGGATGCAGGCACCGCGGGCCGCGTAATACGCCTGCGTGCGCTCCTGCTCCGCGCGCGCCTGCGCGATGTTCGTCCTCGTCGAGTACGCGTACGCGGCGGCGACCGTGCCGACGAGCGCGAGCGCCCAGAGCACAGCGATCAGAATGTAACCACGACGGGCAGCACCCATGTCGTCACCTCCCCATCCTGCGATTCAAAGGTCACCCGCACGCCGCGCGGCAGGAAGTCCGGATCGTTCCACGAGGGAACCCATGTCGGCGCCCCGGCCGAGAATGTCAGGTATTCGAACTTGATCGACTTCGCGCCCTCCACAACGGGGCGGCCTTTCGAACTCTGCCGCGTCGCGTCGGTGATGACCGTGCGCACCTGCTCGTCGATGCCGCGGGTGTCCGCGACACTGCCCGCCGCATCGAACTGCGACTCGCGGTCCAGTTCGTTCACGGAGACCGACCGCTCGGCGTACACGAGCCGCTGGGACGGAGGCGAGCCCGAAACCGACTCCACCATGAAACGCACGACGGTCGGCGTTCGCTCGCTGGGCGATTCCGCGTTCATCATCGTGCGGAACTCGACGCCGTCGCTCGCGCCGAGGAACCGTCGCGCGGTCTGGTCCTGCGTGAGTTCGAGCCACGCGAGTTGCGAGGTCACGAGCGTGCGAACACGCTCCTCGCGTCCGGTCTCGTGCGTGATCCCCGTTTCATCGGCGAAGCGGCCGATCACCATCCTGAGCGCCGACGCGATGAGCAGCGCCACGAGCGTGCCGATCGCCAGCGACACCATGAGTTCGAGCAGGGTGAGCCCCTTCGCGCGACGCTTCCCGTGATGGATCGCGCGGATCACCATCGGGTCGTCCTCACCTCGGTGTTGCCGGCGCGGACGATGATCATGTCCACCGCCATCTGACCCACGGCGACGCCGCGCGCCTGGCCGAGCCCGTAGTCAGAGTTCGCCGACCGCGCGTTGAACGCGCCGATGAGCGTGGAACGAACCTCGATCTCCCACGGGATGCCCTCGGGGCTCACGCCGCGCCAGAAGTCGGCGGTCTCGGTCGATTCGGCGCGTTCGTTCTCCTGAGGGAGTCGGAGGAACGCCTCTTCGACCAGCGAACGCGCGAGCGCGGTCTCCGCCTTCGATCGCTCGATGACCTGCGACGCGCGGATGCTCTGCGTGATCGCCGCCAGCGCGACCGACAGGCCCGCGACCGCGAGCGTGAGCGCGACGAGCGTTTCGAGCAGACTCACCGCGCGGCGGGCGACGGGCCGCCTGCGAGAAACACCGCGGGATGACGGGGTGCGACGCATGAGTGACTTCGCGTGCCCCGGCTCAGCGCCAGAGCAGGTCGGTGTCGTCGATCTTCTCCGGGATCAGGAGTTTGTCGAGCAGGTCGAGGTTGACGACCGAGTTGAGCATCTGCCGGCTCAGGTCGACGGCGTCGTACGGACGCACGACGATCGTGGGCGTGATGAGGATCACGAGTTCGGACTGCTGACGACGGACATCCTTGCCCTGGAACGCGAGCCCGATGACGGGAATGTCCGCGAGGAACGGGGTCTTGCTCTGCTGGTATTCCTCACGCTCGTTGCGCGTGCCGCCCAGCACCGCGGTCTCGCCGTTGGGCACGACGATGCGCGTCTGCATGATGCGGTTGGGGAACGCGGGGCTCTGGATCGCGGCGTTGGCGGCGGGCTGCTCGACATTCGAGACTTCCTGGCGGAGGTTGATCTCCACCTCGCCGCGGTCGTTCACCTTGGGCGTGACATTGAGCACGATGCCGGTCTGGCGGTACTCGATGGAGTTGCTCTGGCGTGTCGGGTCGACCGCATCGACGCCGCCGCTGATGAACTGGGTGATGATCGGCTGGTCGACGCCGACCTCGAGACTCGCGGTGCTGCCCGAGACGGTGTAGAGGTACGGCGCGTCGAGCACGCGGACATCGCCGCGCGTCTGCGCCGCCTCGATGAGCGCGAACGCGTTCTTGCCGATGGCGAACGCCGACCCGGTCGCGACATCCACGAGGTTGTTCGCGCTGCGCAGTTCAATGTCGTAATCGCCCACGCTCTGCTCGGTGAACAGTTCGATGCCGAACTGGACATCGCCCGTGATGACAACTTCAGCGATGACGACCTGCAGGTAGACCTGGCGCGGCGGGACATCGAGGATGTCGAGCAGTTCCTTCACCTGGCGGTAGACGCCGTGCTTCGCCTTGATGATGAGGCGCCCGTTGTCACGGCCGGCGCCGCCGCCGAACGAACTCTGCGACGACCCCGCGCTGCCCGCCTGAGGGCCGGTCGATCCCGTCGTGTTTCGCGTGCTCTGCGTCGTCGATCGCGCCGGCGTGGCGCCCGCGTCCCCGATCGAGGAGAGCCCGCCGCTCGCGCCCGACTCGTTCACGACAACAAACACAGGCTGATCGGCGACGGGAAGATCGCTGAACGCGGCGGCGGCCGCCTGACTCAGCGTTTCGGCGTCGAGGCGCTGCGCGGTGTAGACATACCGCTGGATGGTCTCGGAATCGATCTGCACATCGAGCCGATCGACATGCTCGTTGATCGCCGGGAGGAAACTCGGGAGCGTGGTCGTGACCAGCACCTGACCTGAGCGGTTCATCGGGACGGCGGCGAACTGCACATCGTCGCCCGTCGCGCCGGCCTTCAGGCCCCAGCGCAGCGCGAACGCGTTGAGTTCCTGGGCGAGTTCGTCGGCGCCGATGTGCGACGGCGTGTAGAGCCGCATCGCGCGACGGGCGAAGTACGGCTTGTCCAGTTCCTGCAGGATCTGGACGATGCGGCCCGCGTTCGAGGGCGCCTCGACGAGCAGCACGAGGTTCGTGCCCGCCGGGCCCTTGATCATCGTGCCGCGCGGCGTGAGCATGTCCTTGAGGGTCGTCGCCGCCTCTTCAGGCTTGATGTTGTTGAGCGGGACGATGTAGGTCGCGACGGTCAGCGGTGTGACGGTGTTCTCGTCGATGGCGCGGATGATCGGTCCGGCGACGCCGCGCTTGGCCGCGTCATCGGGGAGCACCTGGACGAGCCCGTTCGAAACCTGGAGGCCGACGCCGTACATCCCGAGCACGGAGTCGAGCGTGCGGAAGAGTTCCTCGTAGCCCACGCGTCCCTCGAGCACGAACGAGACCGCCTGGTCCTTGATCGCGGGGGAGATCGCGTAGTCGAGGTTCAGCACATTCTCGAAGATCTCGCGCACGACTTCCTGGACGGGCGCGGCCTTGAAGTTCAGCGTGACATCCAGATCGCGCTGGACCGGGATCTCGATGCCGACCGCGATCTCGCCGCCCGGGCCGGCTTCGCCCGGCGCGCCGGGGAGCACGATGTCCACGGGATCGACGCGCGTGGTCGAAGCGCGGAGCGAGCCGGAACTGCCGAGCGCGATGTCGGGGGAGGTAATGGCCGCCGTCCGGTCCGACGCGAGCCCGCTCCCGGGGAGCCCGGGGTTCTGCATCGTGCGTGCGATGGCGGTGTCGGCCGGGTTGACCTCGCCTTCGTCGGCGCAGCCGACAAACCCGGCGGAGCAGCCGGCAAGGGCGGCGATCGACGCGGCTCGGACGATTCTTCGGGCAGCGCGATTCATCTGGGCAACCTCCGGCCTCATCGGCCGCGGACGGATCCTCCGCCCGCTCATCACATGGTCTGCAGGTCGTTCATGCTGAAAACAGCCAGCAGGAGCGCGATCACAAGCGTTCCCGCCAACAGGCCGACCGCGACGATAGCGATCGGCTCCACAAGCGTCAAAGCACGCTTGAGACGCGAGGAAACCTCGTTCTCAAACGCTTCGGCCATCCGGTCAAACACCTCGGGAAGCCCGCCCGACTCTTCGCCCACGGCGAGGAGTTTGGCCGTCCGGTCGGGCATCAGATCGTTCCGATCGGCCGCCTCGCTGAGGCGCAAACCTTCGCGGACATCGGTCATCGCCGCGTCGAGCCTCGCCTTCATCTCGGCGCTCCCCCACGCGCTGCGCCCGATCTCCAGCGCCCGGAGCATGGGCAGCCCCGAACGGAGCATCATCGACATCGCGCCGCTGAACATCGCCGCCTGGTGCTTCCACCACATCGGACCGATGATTTTCATGGAGAGCAGACGCCGCTCGATCGCGCGGCGCTTGTCTTCCTTGCGCCACTGGACGCGGAGCGTGATGGACGCGATCAGCGCCAGCACGAGGAAGACCGCCCCGTAATCGGCGAAGAACTGCGCGATGGAGATGACCACCCGCGAGAAGAGGGGCATCTGGATCTCCATCTCCTCAAACATCGCGGAGATGCGCGGCACGACGAAACTCACGATCCCCCCCACCGTCAGCAACAGCACGAAGAGGAGGATCGACGGGTACATCAGGCTCGACACCAGTTGGTCGCGCAGACGCTCGGCGCGCTCTTCCTGCGCATTGAGCTGGTGGAGCACCATCGGGAGTTTGCCCGAGTCCTGACCGGCCTGCGCCAGCCCGACATGCGCCTCGTCGTAGCGGTCCGGCTGGTCGCGCATCGCCTCGGCGAGGGAGCGGCCCTCGCGGACATCGCGCGCCAGGCGTTCGAGCGAGGCCGCGTCGTCGGCGCGCTTCGCGATGGGCGTGACATTGTTCAGCGCGGCGTCGAGCGCCATGCCGGCGTCGATGAGCAGCGCGAGTTGTGCGAAGACTTCCGCGCGGACACGCCTCCACGACGCGCGCTGCTTGGGCGACCGTGCGAACAGGCCTTTGGACGCGGCGGCCGGCGCGGCGGCGCCCGTGCGCTTCGTCGCTTTGCCGCCCGCGGGGCGGAGATCGAGCACCACCAGGCCGCGATCGCGCAGGGTCTTGCGGGCCGCCGACTCGTTTGCCGCGGCGATCTCGCCCGTCGTCACGCCCTCCCCGGCGCGCATGCCCCGGTAGACGAAGGCGCTCCCGCCCGTGCTCATGCGCGGCTTCGTCGAGAGCGCGCTCATGTGGCGCCCTCGGTCTGCTGGATGTTCTCGACGATCTGCTCGTAGGTCGTCTCGCCCGCGAGAACCTTCTCGACCGCGTGTGTCCAGAGCGACGCCATGCCGCGGTCGACGGCGACGCGGTGGATTTCACTGCTGCTCTTGCCGTCGAGGATCGCGCGCTGGATGGCCTCATCCACGACGAGGAGTTCGCCCACGACCGTGCGGCCGCGGTACCCGGTGTTCATGCACGCGCGGCATCCCTTGCCGCGATAGAACTCGGCGTCGGCGCTCAGCCCGTGCTTCTCGCGGATCGCGGCGTCGGGCGTGTAGGGCTGCTTGCACTCCTGGCACACCTTGCGCACGAGGCGCTGGGCCATCACGCCGACGACCGCTGAAGCGATGAGGTAGTCCTCGACGCCCATGTTCACGAGCCGCGCGAAGGTGGCCGCGGCGGAATTCGTGTGGAGCGTGCTGAGCACGAGGTGGCCCGTGAGCGCGCTCTGGACGGCCATCGCGGCCGTCTCCTTGTCGCGGATCTCGCCCACCATGATGACATCGGGATCGTGGCGGAGGATCGAACGGAGGCATCGCGCGAAGTCGAGGCCGATCTCGCTCTTCACCTGGATCTGGTTCACGCCGTCGAGGTGGTATTCGACGGGGTCTTCGACGGTGACGACCTTGAGTTCGGGGCGGCACACCTCGCGGAGCGACGAGTACAGCGTGGTCGTTTTGCCCGAGCCGGTCGGGCCCGTGAGCAGGAGCATGCCCTCGGGCGTGTGGATGAGCCGCCGGAAATCCTCGCGCTGCTTCACCGACAGCCCGAGGATGTCGAGGTCGAGCGAGACGGCGCCACGGTCGAGGATACGGAGGACCACATCCTCGCCGTGCATCGACGGGAGCACGCTGACGCGCAGGTCGATGGAGCGGCCGCCCGCGTGCATCTGGATGCGCCCGTCCTGGGGAAGGCGGCGCTCGCCGACATCGAGGCGCGCCATGATCTTGATGCGCGACACGATGCCCGCGTAGAGCGCGGCGGGCGGGGAATCGACATCGAGCAACTCGCCGTCCACGCGGTAGCGAAGACGCGTACGGCGTTCGAGTTTCTCGAAGTGGATATCACTGGCGCCGAGCGAGACGGCGCGGTCGAGCGCGCCGGAGAGGAACTGGATGACGGGCGCTTCGGACGCGAGGTCGCGCAGGGTGTCGGCGTCGAGCACGCGCAGCGCGTCGTCGGACTGTTCTTCCTCGGCCTCGATATCCGCGAGGGCCGCGTCGAGCGCGCTCTCGAGTTCCGCAGCCGTGGCGCAGACGACTGCGACTTCGCGCTGCGCGGCCTGGCGCACGCTCTCGACGAGCGCTTCATCCGGAGGCATGGCCATGGCGAGCGTGACGCTGTCGTCGGTCGCGGCGACGGGCAGGACCTGATTGAACCGCAGGAACGCCGCGGGCAGGATGGCCGCCGCTTCCTTGTCGAGTTCGTCGAGGTCCGTCGGGAATTCCCAGACCGGGAGCGAGAGGCGCTGGGCGAGTTCGTCGCGGAGTTGTTCCCACGAGAGCAGGCCCGCGGTGATGAGCAGTCGCGCGAGGCGCTGGCCCTGCGTGCGGTGCAGTTCGATCAGACGCTCTGCGTCCTCGCTCGAGAGACGCTTGCGTGACACGAGGTCGTTCAGGATGGCGCGGTCGATCGCGTCGGCGGTCATGGCCGCTCCGTTGTGTCCCGAGGCGCGCGATGACGAAGTCCCGTGCGACAAGACCTCGACCTCACGCGGCGTTGAACCGGTGACGGCGCTCACGCGCTCACTCGTCCCAACTGAAGATGTCGGCGTTCTCGCCCTCGCCGCCCGGCTGATCGTCGGCGCCGTAGGAGAAGACCTCGTACGGGAGGTCCTTCGCGGCTTCGCTCTGCGCCGGCGCGCGGTAGCGGAGTTCGCGGCCCCAGCCGTCCTTGGGCGACGCCTTGCGGCCGAGGTACGGGCCCTTCCACTTGCCGTCGGCGACAGCGCTCGGACGCTCGGAGAGCGCTTTCACGCCCTCTTCCGTCGTCGGGTATCGGCCGATGTCGACCTTGAAGAGTTCGATGCCGGTGACGGCGTTGGCGATCTGCTGCTTGGTCACGACGGGCTTCGCTTCACCGAGGCGCCCCACCACGCGCGGCGCGATCAGCACCGCGAGCAGCGAGATGATGCCCAGGACGACAATGAGTTCGAGAAGTGTGAATGCGCGCCGCCGGCGATCCGTCGCGGGGGAGGTCTTCGTCATGTGCTTGCTCCGAGGGCGGCGAATGTTCCTCGTTGTTCACGCCGCCCCGTGTTCGCTGGCCGTCTTCGCTCTCCGGCCTTCGATATGCCTTCCCTTGCCTTCTCCGTGATCATTCTACGCGCAGGCCGTCGATCGCGTCGGTTTCCACCGAGACTTCTCCTCCGGGCCCCCGAACGAGCCAGGCCGAGCGGCTCGCGAGCCCTTTGGGGTGGAAGACCACGAGTGTGAACGGCTCGGCCACGACCGCCTGGATCGCGGCTCTTTCGAGGTGCGCGTTGAGTTCGGGCGACCAGACCGCCCAGTCGTCGGGGAGTTGAAAGGGACGCGGCCACGAGGCCTCAGACGCCGATTCCGGCTTGGGCCACGCGATGAGCGTGCGATCGGTCGAGATGTACCTCACCTCGACGGGCACGCCCGAGCGCGTCGCGGCCAGGCGGGTTTCCCGGAGAAGTTGCGCCGTGTCGGCGCGAACCTCCCGCCGGACGCCCAGGGCGCTCTGCCGGACCATCGCCGGGGCGATGACGAGCGCGGCGACCGCGAGGATCGCGAGGACCATGACCAGTTCGATCAGCGTGAACGCGCGTGAGCGCATGGCGGTCAGCTCTCGGACTCTTCCTCGGCCGGGGGCTCGGCGACAACCGCTTCCTCGCCCTCTCGGCGCAGGATGGCCACCACATCGTCGGTGTTGATGCGCCCGTCGCCCGTGACATCGAAGACCGACGCGTCGGTGGTCGCGGTGCGCATGCCCACGATGTACCGGAGGACGAGTTTGGCGTCGTTGGTGGTGATGAGCCCGTCGCCGTCGACATCGGCGCTGTCGCCGTCGTTTCCATCGGGATCGCCGCCTCCGCCGTTCCCGCCGCCGCCCGAGGTGCGCGGGCCGATGAAGCCGTTCACCGTGGTCGGGCTGAAGGCCGCGGCCAGAGGGTTGTTGAATCCGGCGTACTCGACGGTGATCGGGGTTGTGTCGCCCTCGGCGAGCACGATCGCGTAGGTCGAGTCGCCCTTGCGGTATGAGAACGAAACCGGGGCGGTGGTGTTGGACGAGCGGATGACGGTGAGGCCTTCGAACATCCCGCTGGGATTGACCTGCCCGACGAAACTCTGGCCGTCGACGGTCGCCACCACGCGGTCGCCGTTGGCGACGGTGACGCCGCCGGACGAATTCACGCGGCCGTTGAAGATCATGAAGAACTCTTGCGCCATCGCGGGCCGCGCGCCGGCGAGGGCAAGCATGCCGATCACGATCGTGAGCGCTGCGCAGATTGAGCGGGACATCGACGCCTCCTGACGAATGGGCCGGCGTGGGGCCGGCGTGCGCGAGGCCTTCAAATCGCGCGGGCTGACCTGAACAGTGTACCGGTGCGCATGGGCGCGGCGACCGGTTCCATAAAGAAAGGCGGGCGCCTTTCGACGCCCGCCTTCGGGTGTTGCAATCAGTCCTTCGAGTTCAACTCACTCAGGGAACGGAGTTGAAGGTCGAGGTGGTGTTCACCAGGACGCCCTCGTCACGCTCGATGAGCAGGAGGTCGTTGGTCTCGGTGAAACCGGTCGCCCAGACGCGGACGCCGTCCGAGTTGGACATGGTGAGGCTGACCTGACCGCCGAAGTTGGCGGGGAGGACGCCGATCGGGCGGAGGTTCGCGACAAGGTTCCAACCACCGTTGCTGCCGTTGGTGGTGACCGCGAGAGCAGCGGGGCTCACGAAGCGGTTGCCGAAGGTGAACCAGTGGTAACCCTCGTCGAGGTCATCGGACTCGATGGCGTAGGCGTAGCCGGAGACCACGCGGGTGAGGTTGCAGATGTTGCCGCAGAACACGCCGCGGTTGTCGAGAGCGAGCGCGAGGTCGATCTCGAGGACCAGCGGCTCATCATCGTCGAGGGCCACGAAGGCGCCGCGAGCGGAGATGGCGTTGCTGATGGTGCCCGACTGGGTGACGGGGGTGTTGTTGGAAGAGACGCGGTTGGGGAGGTTGGAGCCACGATCGCCCTGGTTGGTGGGGATCGGGAGGATCGCCCAGTCATCCTGCTCGTAGGAGTCGAGGTCGAAGCGGGTCACATTCTCGTAGTTGACATTGAAGATCACCGGGAGGGCGTTGGAGCCCGTGCGGTTGATATCGCTGTTGAAGGTGAAGGCGCGGGCGTTGGGGGCCACATCGACCGGGAAGAGCATGTTGTTGGCGAGGAAGGGCTCCATGCCGGGAGCGAAGAACTCCTCGGGGGAGATCACGATCACCACGGGGCAACCGTTGAAGTCCTTGTGGCCACGGGTGTGGAGGGTGTAGGAGCGGGGACCGATCTCCTCGTCCGGATCACCGCCGACGACATCGCCGACAACGACGGTCTCGCCGATCTCTTCGAACTCACCGGGGTAGACCACGGTGCCGTTGGTGATGCCAGAGCCCGTGAAGGTGAAGCGACCGGGGCAGGTCGTGTCGTCACGGAAGGTGATCTGGATCGGACGGATGATGGCCGGAGCCGAGAGGGGGTTGAGGCCCTGGTAGACGAGGGTCTCCTGCTCGATGTCGACGACGTTGCCGTCCTCGACGCCGTCGCGGGACAGGTTCACCGTGGCGGTGATGTCCAGCTCGGGCTTGCGGTTGACGATGCCCATGGGCTCAACGGCGCCGAGGCCGTCACCCAGGAGCTGCGGGTGGAAGTAGCGGACTTCGCCCGCGGAGACTTCGTCGATGGTGGTGGTGTGGACGACGCCCTTGTAGGTGAAGGACATGACGCCTTCGCCCTCATCGGCCTTCCAGACCCACGCGGTGACCCGCGAACCGAGCGAGTTGGCGTCGCCGAGGTCAACGGTGCCCACGATGGTCATCGTGAGGGGGTTGCCGTCGATGTAGTCATCGAGCGACGGCGGACGGAGGACGCGGACATAGATATTGGCGCTGGCGATCTCGATGTCGCCCGACTCGGTCGGGGTCACGAGGAACGAGTCAGCGGGCGACTCAAGGTCGCTGGTGTCGTCGTACTCGACATAGAAGTCTTCCTGCGGGAAGGGCATGCCGTCCATGAGGAAGAGGGTGACGGTGTAGCAGCCGTCGGAGTTGGGCTCGTCGCTGATCTCGATGTCCTCGATGAGGCCGCCAAGTTCCATCGACTCGCCGTTGTTGATGCCGAAGTCGTCGCCGCGGAGGAAGAAGCGCTCAGCGAGTTCGCCGAAGTCGCCGTCTTCGCTCAGCTCGACGGGGCCGGTGACCATGAGGCGGACCTCAACAACCTTCTCGTTCTCCTCGTCGAGGATCGCGATGCCGGTGGGCTTGAAGGCCGCGGCCGGCGGGGTGATGAGGACCATCTTGGTCTTGGTGATGTTGGGATCGGACTCGTTGCCGTCATCGTCGGTGATCGGGTAGCCGGGGTTGAAGACCGAGAGGTTGTAACCCGGGTCGATCGAGAAGTCCTCATCCAGAGCGCTGCTGAGCTCGAGGAAGATGAGGTTGTCGCTGGTGCCGTCGAGATCAGAGTTCTCGATGTTCACGCGGCGACCGACGGCGTCGTTCTCCATGATGACGAAGAGCGACTCGCCCTCGTCCAGGCCACCGGGATAGTTGACATCCTCGGAGAAGCCGGCGGTGACGTCGAAGAGGTTGTCATCGACATTGGCGCCCATGAGCGCGGGGGCCGCGCCGTCGTCGACGATCTCGAACCCGCCGGTCAGCTCGTCGCTGCCGTTGAAGGTGCCGAAACCGATGGACAGGAGGCCGGTGGCGTCCATGACGGCAGCGTCCTGCTGCGCGATGATGTAGCCCTCGTCACCGGTGCCGGTGAGGATCGAGGTGGTGCCGTCGTTGGCGGTGCCGTCGACCGGGACGGTCGGGGCGCCGAACGCGAGCGAGTCGTTGTTGACGAAGTTGGTGGTGAGGGCGACCGAGCCGGGGGTGAGGCGACGGTCGTTCACGGTGGCGGTGGTGACGATGTCGATCGTGGGGATCGAGAGGCCAGCGCCGAGGCCGGCGGTGAGATCGGAGATCTCCTCGCCCGAGTTGTAGCCGAGGAAGCTGAAGGTGGTGGTGTTGGCGTTGGTGGCGACCGTCTCGTCGTAGATCAGGTCGAGCGAGTCAACGAACTCGCAGAACTCGCCGGTGTCGCCGGCGCGGGTGAAGAACCCGATGGCGGTCGGACGGGCGCGATCGGTGATCGAGCCGACAGCGTCGGGATCGATCGTGCCGCCGAGCGCGGTCTGGGCGGTGGTGCCCGCGAAGCCCGGGGTGAGGATGATGCTGATCGATTCACGCTCGGCGCGATCCTCGAGGTTGAACGAGTCCTGACCCTCGTCGGACCAGGTGGCGTCCGAGTTGATCGAGTCGTCGCCGTCATCCAGGAGGAAGCGGGCGAACAGGCGGTTGTTGGCCTGATCGATGACCGGATCGTTCGCGGTGCCGTCGAGATTCAGGTCGTCGATGCCGAGGACCTGAACATTGGTCGGAACGGTGTCCTGAACGGTGATGCTCTCGGCGATGACATCGCCGTCGGCGTTGACCAGCGAGAACTGGTCGTTGTCACCAACGGTCTCGATCGAGTCGTCGAAGTTGACGGCGACCCAGATCTCGAGCAGGCCGTTGCCGAAGCCCGACTGGCCGGTGCCTTGGAGCAGCGGCGAATCGACGAAGCCGAGGTCCGCGGCGCGGTTCATCGACTGGTAGGTGCCGAGATCGGGGTTGGGATCCTCACCGGCGAACGAGTAGACGTTGCCGAGGGCGGTCTCGGAAGCGAAACCGATGGTCGAGTCGAGGACGAGGGTCTCGTCCGCGGCGTCGAGCGGGGCGTTGAGGGTGATCTCGAGGATGGTCTCGAAGTCGCCGGTGATGTCGACGGACGCGACAGTGCGGCCGACGCTGATCGTGTTGCTGAGGAACTCGGTCAGGGTCTGCGAAGCGCCGATGCCGTTCACGCGGACGCGGAAGTCGTCGCCGTCAAGGCCGGCGGCGTCGGTGTCGTAGGAGGCGATGGTCGCGCCGCCGTCGGTGACGAGCGGCTGGCTCGCCACGATGCGGATGATCTGGTTGGCGGGATCGAGGGCCGCGTCGGTCGGGGCCACGCGAGTCGGATCAGTGCGGAGGCACATGTACTCGGTGGGGATGTCAGCGCCGGGGCCGGCGCCGTCGCTCCAGACAACGAGACCGAGTTCGAAGGTGACCGCCGAACCCATGGCGCCGCCGCCGTCGGGAGTGATGTCAAGGAAGTCGGCCGCGAGCACGGGGACGGAGCCGACATTCAGGTTGGCGTCGGTGATGTCGGCGTCGACGTAGTTGCCGCCGCCGCCGGAGCCCTGGGTGAAGCCGGCGTTGTCGAAGAACACCTGGACATAGTCGGTGCCCGCGGTGCCGCCCGCGATGAACGAGTCGAGCTCGCCCATGGTGTTGATACCGGCGGCGTCGTCGGCGTTGAGGAAGAGGAAGTAGGAGTCAGCGACGGTGGGGTCGAAGTTCAGGTTGGCCTGCAGGATGAGGAACGGCGGGGTGCCGTTGTTCACATCGAAGACGGCCATGACGGCGCGGCTGCGGTTACGCACGCCGGAGCCGGTGGGGTCGGCGCTGTCCTGAATGTCGAGCGAGTTGTTGTTCAGGTCCGCGATCGGCAGGTTGTCGACGATCGTGGGGTCGATGATCTCGCGCGGGGCGAGGAAGAACGCCACGGGGTTGTCAGCCGCTGCGGGGATCGAGTCGCTGGACGGACCACCGTTCAGGGTGGCGAGCGGGACATCAGCGCCGAACGCTGTGCCGGCCGCAAGGAACAGGGCCGCGGCCGACAGGCCCGCGGTAGTTCCGAAGCTACGGAATCGAGTGTTCATGAGAGGCCTCATCTGGGTGTTTTCCTTTCTTCTCCGAAACGAAAGGATCACGCTACTCAGTATGGATCCAGTGCTCGCTCGGGCGTTCCAACCTTCGCTTGCACACACGTGTCGCGTTTCGTTTGACCGCCGGAGCCCTCGCGTCACACACGCGAGGCCGTGTCGGTCTTGTGCTGTCACTGCCGCGGTAGTCGTACTCCTGACTCCTGTTTCCCGGATGCCGCGGCGGCTCCGGCGATGCTTTCTCCAAGTCCCCGCACGCTTTCCGGGTTTCCGGACCCTTGCGCCCCTCTGGCTACGGCGACACCTTCGAAGGCGAGGCCGACGGACCGTCGGGAACACAACGACACGGGAACCCCTCGTGCGTGAGGGGCAGGACTATCGGCCCTTCCATCGTCGTTAGCAAGGAAGTGCCTACAAACTTCCGGCCATTCTCGCCACCCCCGCGCGGTTGTCATCATCGAGACCGATGATTTTTGGGCGAGCCAGGCCGGGCCGGGCGACTGGCTCGCCGTTCCCAGGGGCTTCCCCCTGGAAATCACCGTGCGGGGAACGATCCGAAGCGGGCGAGGGCTTGGGTTCGGCCAACGACGCCGAACGCCCGTTGCTCGCTGTGGTGCTCTGAGACGGGGTCCCGGCGGAGGCCGGCGCGGGCGCGTGCCCGATCCGACCCGCGCGGTAGCCGTCGAGGAGGCGGCCGACCATCAGCCGGACGACATCCCCTTTGCTCCGCGTGCCGAGTTTCTGGTTGATGCGCATGAGGTGGGTGCGCAGCGTGGGAAGGGCGATGAACATCCGCTCGGCGACAGCCTCGTTCGAGCCGCCGTCGCAGATCGCCAGCGCCACCTCGCGCTCGCGGTCGGTGAGGACATCGAGTTCCTCGCCCAAGGTTCGTCGTTCTTCTGGCGTGAGCCGCAAGGACCAGCACTCACCCGCATCTCGCGAGGCGACGCCTCGACGCTTTGCGGGGCGCGAGGCAAGTGCGGCCGCAGCTGTCGTGCCGTGGGCATCGCCCTCGGCCGTAGCGCGTCGTACTGCTCGGGTCATGTGAGACTTCTCTCCCCTGTCGCAACGGCCCCTTGCAAGCCGTTGATGTGAAAGTACGACGCAGGTACCGCGCGTGCAAGCGTTCCGGTTCCAGAATCAGCGATATTCAGCGTCATCGATGACGAGCGTACACCCAATCGCGCGCTCCCAGCAAGTCAATATCCCTCAATCAGGGGCAGCGAAACCTGAAAGTCCTTTCACGCAGGGACTTCCGGGCGACCGCTTTCCGGCCAATCGAGGTGAAAACGCTTGCCGCGCGGCTCGTCGACCCGCTCATAGGTGTGCGCGCCGAAGTAGTCGCGCTGCGCCTGGAGCAGACTCGCCGGCAGTTTCGCCGCCCGCAGCGAGTCAAAGTACGCCAGCGCCGAACTCAGCGTGGGCGTCGGGATGCCCATCGTCGCCGCCCGCGCCACCGTGCGCCTCCACCCGGGCTGCGCCTTCGACACCATCGCGCCGATCTCGGGATCGAGCAGCAGGTTCGGCAGGTCGCCGTCCCGCTCGTACGCCGCCATGATGCGGCTCAGCAGGCGCGCACGGATGATGCAACCCCCGCGCCAGATCCTCGCGATCCGCTCCATCGGGGGCGCCCACCCCTGCTCCTTCGCCGCCGCCGCGATGAGCGAGAACCCCTGCGCGTACGCCACGATCTTCGCGCACATCAGCGCGTCGTGCGCATCTTCGATGAGATGCGCCTTCGTCGCGTGCTCCATCTCCTCCGCACGCGGCCCGTCGATCTTCCCGCTCGCGAGCAGGCGCTCGTCCACCATCGCGCTCATGCACCGCGCGAACACCGCTTCCGCGATCGTCGGCGCGCTCACGCCCAGATCCAGCGCCGAAATCGCCGTCCATTTGCCCGTGCCTTTCTGGCCCGCGGCGTCGAGCACGACATCCACAAAGGCACGGGTTTTATCGCGTGGATCGCGCTGCGCGAGGATGTCCGCCGTGATCTCGATCAGGTAACTCTCGAGTTCCCCCGTGTTCCACTTCGCGAACACGCCCGACAACTCGGACGGGTCCATTTCCCCCCCGCGGCGAAGCAGGTCGTACGCCTCGCAGATCGTCTGCATGTCCGCGTACTCGATCCCGTTGTGGACCATCTTCACATAGTGACCCGCGCCGCCCGGCCCGATGTGCGCAGCGCACGGCGTGCCGCCCTTCACCGGGTTGCCCGGCGCCGCGCCCTTCATCTCGCGGCCGTTCGCGTCAACCTTCGCGGCGATCGCCTCCCAGATCGGCTTGATCGCCTCCCACGCCTGCGCATCGCCCCCGGCCATGAGACTCGGGCCGAACCGCGCGCCCAGTTCGCCCCCCGACACGCCGCTGCCCACGAACAGGATGCCCTTCTCCTTCAGTTCGCGCTCGCGACGGTTGGTGTCGTCCCAGTGCGCGTTCCCGCCGTCGACGATCACATCCCCCGGCTCGAGCAGGTCCTTCACCTGATCGATCGTCCAGTCGGTCGCCTCGCCCGCCTTCACGAGCATCGTCACAACCCGCGGCCGCTTCAGCCCCTTCACGAAGTCACGCACATCCTCGTACGCGACCACGCCCCCGGGAGTCGTGCCCGCCTCCTCCTGGAACTCGACCGCTTTGGAGTGGGTGCGGTTCCAGGCCGCCACCTTGAACCCGTGGTCGGCCATGTTGAGGGCCAGGTTCTTGCCCATGACGGCCAGCCCCATCATGCCCACATCGCACACCGCTTCGCCGCTCTGCCCAGCCATGTTCGCTCCGATCGAGGGAAGGAAGATCGCGTCCGACGCACGCTATCATCGCCGACCCCGGCGAGCGACCCGGCGGAAGCGACCCTTCCGCCCCCGCACGCCACCACGGGGCGGTAGCTCAATTGGGAGAGCACTAGCTTTGCAAGCTAGGGGTTGCCGGTTCGATCCCGGTCCGCTCCATTCATTCCGGTCCCCCTCCTATCGAGTCCGAAGGACGAGATGGGAGGGGCGAGGGGAGGGTCTTCAACTTCCCCACCCTCGCCCGCGGGAGAGGGTGGTTCGCCGAAGGCGAACCGGGTGAGGGAACTTCTTCCCTTCCGCCATACGCAGCATGGGGGAGGCCGAGCCATGGGGTCCTCCACTCCCCCACTGTCAACAACCGTCGCCCACCCGCCCGCGCCAGGCCGCGCCTTGCAGAATGCCTATCTTTACTCTCGTGGCAATCGACATTTTTGTCTTGAATTATTCTGCACGACAATAATACTTGAGGCGATGGGCAACTACATCGCATCGGTGACTCTTGGCCTCGTCCGTCGCGGTCGTCCACTGCGCGCAATCGGCGTGCTGGGACAGCGGGCAATGGATGAGGCCCTTCCTCAGCGGCAACTCGTCATGAGCAAGCGACTCGACGCGCACCCGGCGCCAGAGTCGACTCCCTGGCGCGCAGACCTGCGACCCGCCGAAGTCGTCGCCGCGCACTTCCCCGGAGTGAGCAGCGATTCGACCGAGGCATTCCTGATCCGGCACGACGGCGTCCTGGCGGGCTATTGCTACTTCAAAGACGCGTCGCGGCTCGATCGCTTCTACCTCGATCTGCCGGTCAATGCGCGATATCTGTCGCACATCGGCCTGTCCGAGAGCGCACGCGGCATCGGGTTCGCCGGCGCATTCGACGCCGTGCTCCGCGCCATCCACGCTCGCGGCGTTGACTGGATTGTCCTCAGCACGAACGACTGGAATGTGCCGATGCAGCGCGCTTGCGTCCGCGCCGGGTTCCAGCACATCGGAATCGCCCGGCGGCGCAAGAACGGAAGCCGCGCCTTTCGCGCGAGCGGCGCACTCCCGTGGATCGAACCCGGTCGCGACATTCTCGAACCGTCAAGCAGCGCTACCGGCGTCGTTGTGGAAACCATCGAAGCCAAGTTGGGCGAGCTCCTACCGCCGTCTGGTACTGTGCAACTCAGCAGTCTTCACGAGCGGACGCCATCGGTCACTCCGTGATGAGGTCGGTCTACGCGGGCGATACTCGCCTTGCTCCTACCCTCGCACCCGGTACGATGAACCCGGGCCGACCGCGCCCGGAGGACTATGCAACCACTCCCGCTCTGGGCGATCTCCCTCATCACCGTC
>CAYGLT010000024.1:0-35322 GCA_964350875.1 uncultured Phycisphaeraceae bacterium
AAAACGACACGCGGCCCGGAGGAACTAGGTCCCACGGGCCGCCGATAGGCAGTGCGTGTCTCGAAGGGTAAGTGACCCCACGCGAATAGCGTCCGGCGGAGACGGGAAATGGCGGATGTGTCACCCTTTCGGACGGCCCAACGCGTCATAAGAGCCGTTATGCCAAATATTTGTGTCATGTCGCCCCCCGCGACCCAGACACTCGCAGCCATGCCGCCTATTCAGGGGGTCGCAGGGCTCGATGCGATCGCGGATATTCGTTCTCTCCTTGGAGGACTGTTGACCCTGTGCGGAAATGGCCCGCCCGGGTCACGAGCCGCAGGCGCAGCGCGTTCGCGATGACCGAGACCGAACTGAACGCCATCGCCGCGGCGGCGATCATCGGGCTGAGCAGCACGCCGAAGATCGGGTACAGCACGCCCGCCGCGACCGGGACGCCCGCCGCGTTGTACACGAACGCGAAGAACAGATTCTGCCGGATGTTCCGCATCGTCGCACGGCTGAGCCGGTGCGCCCGCACGATCCCGTTGAGATCCCCCCCCACCAGCGTGATCGCCGCGCTCTCGATCGCAACGCCGGCCCCGGTGCCCATCGCGACGCCGACGTCGGCCTGCGCGAGCGCCGGCGCGTCGTTGACGCCGTCGCCCGCCATCGCGACCGTCCGCCCCTCCGCCTGGAGCGCGCGGATCTTCTCGGCCTTCTGCTCCGGCAGCACTTCCGCGTGCACCTGATCGATGTCGAGTTGCTTCGCGATCGCGTCCGCCGTGGTCCGGTTGTCGCCGGTGAGCATGACGACCGTCAGCCCGCGCGCGTGCAACGCACGGATCGCGTCGCGGGTGGTCTTCTTGATGGGGTCGGCGACCGCCAGCAGCGCCGCGAGTTCGCCATCGATCGACGCGAACATGGCGGTCCCGCCCTCGCGACGGCGCGTCTCCGCGGCTTCGGCGAGCGCCCCCACCTCGACTCCCTCGTCCTCCATCATGCGCGGCGAGCCGATCGCGACGCGCGATCCCTCGACGGTCGCAACTATCCCCTTGCCCGTCACACTCTCGAACGAAGACGCGTCGAATCGATCGCCGGTCCGTTCCTCGAGCCCCTCGACGATCGCCTCGGCGAGCGGGTGCTCGCTCCCGCGCTCGGCGGCGGCCAACAGCGCGAGCACGCGCGCCTCCTCGCCCCCGCCCACGACGCGTGCCTCCACCAGTTTCGGCCGCCCTTCCGTGAGCGTGCCCGTCTTGTCGACCACCACGGTGTCGACCGACTCGAACTTCTCCAGCGCCGCGGCGTTCTTGATGAGCACGCCCTGTTTCGCGCCTTGACCGGCCGCAACCATGATCGACATCGGCGTCGCGAGCCCCAGCGCGCACGGGCACGCGATGATAAGCACCGACACCGCCGCGACGAGCGCGTAACCCAGCGATGGCGACGGCCCCACGATGAGCCAGACGACGAACGCGGCCACCGCGATCGCCACCACCGCGGGCACGAACCACGCGGAGACGGCGTCAGCGAGCCGCTGGATCGGCGCACGGGATCGCTGGGCGTCGGCGACCATCTGCACGATCTGCGCGAGCGTCGTCTCCGAGCCGGTGCGGCTCACGCGCAGCACGAACGAGCCGGTCTTGTTGACGGTCCCGCCCGTCACCGCGTCGCCGGCGCGTTTCTCGACGGGGATCGGCTCGCCCGTCAGCATGGACTCATCGACTGCGCTTCGGCCCTCGACGACCTCGCCGTCGATCGGGATCTTGTCGCCGGGACGCACGCGAACGCGATCGCCCGGCGCGAGCCGCTCGACCGGAACGTCCTCGTCGACGCCGTCCTCACGGATGCGCCGCGCGAAGGGCGGCGCCAGTTCGAGCAGTTCCCGGATCGCGCTCCCCGTGCGCCGTCGCGCACGCAATTCCATCACCTGCCCGAGCAGCACCAGCGTCACGATCACCGCCGCGGCCTCGAAGTACACGGGCACGCGCCCGGACTCCTCGCGCAATCCCGCCGGGAACAGGCCGGGCGCGATGGTGGCGACCACGCTGAACACATACGCGATCGACACGCCGATCGAGATGAGCGTCCACATGTTGGGCGAAAGCGCCCTGATCGAACGCACGCCGCGCACGAAGAAGGGCCACGCGCCCCAGAGAACGACCGGTGTCGCGAGCGCCAACTCCATCCACTGCGAGAGAGCCGGGCTGACCACGCGATGGAACGGGTGATCGAAGAGCATGTTGCCCATCACATAGAAAAGCAGCGGCGCCGAGAGCAGCGCGCTCACCCAGAATCGCCGGGTCATGTCGCGGAGCTCGGAGTCGTCCTGCTCGGCAGTTGCGTCGAGCGGTTCGAGGGCCATGCCGCAGATCGGACAGTCCCCGGGGCCGATCTGCCGGACCTCGGGGTGCATCGGGCAGGTATAGATCGCGTCCTTCGGCCCGTCGTGCGTCTTCCCCCCGCCGGAGCCGTGCTTGTGCGAGCAGCAGTCCGCGTGACCCTCGTGGTTCTCGGCCGCCGGCTCGTCGGGGACGTACCGCGACGGGTTCGCGTGGAAATCACGCACACAGCGCTCGCTGCAGAAAAAGTAGTCCTTGCCGCGGTGGTTGATGACCGCGACTTCCTCGCCGCGCGTCACCCGCATGCCGCAGACCGGGTCGCGATCGACGCCCGCGTCGCCGTGCTCGTGGTTCATCGACTCTGCTCCTTTGTGGCCGGAGTTCATTCGGGCGTTCCCTTGAACTCGGGGACCGGGCGGCTCTCCGCCTCGGCCTCGGTCGTGGCAACGCCGTTCTGCCTGATGTCACGGATGAGCCATTCCATCTCTTTGATCTCGCGGCGCTGCGCTTCGATGATCTCGTCGGCGAGTTTGCGCACGCGAGGGTCTTCGATGCGGGCCCGCTCGCTCGTGAGAATCGCGATCGAGTGGTGCGGGATCATGCCCTCCATGTAGTCCGTGTCGCTGACGGTGATCTGGCTTCGGACAAGGGCGACGCCGCCGCCGAGCAGGAGCAGTGCGACCACGATGACCCCGGCGTTCTTCGCCTTGTCCTTGTACATCCCCAGCATGAAGAGCAGCATCACAATGATCATGCCGCCGCCCATGATGAGCGTCATGAACAGACGCGTCTCGCTGAACCAGGCGTGGTCGAGGATCTGGTACGAGTGCAGGTACATCAGGAAGAACATCACGACCATGGATGTCGCGATCATCGCGGCGAAGCGGAGGTACTTCCCGTTGGAGTTGTGGTCCTGGTGTGAGTGTCGCTCCATCTGCTTTCCTTTCTGTTGGCGTTGCGGCGTTTCGGTTCACGCGGGGATCGGTCCGCTGCGCATCGCGTTCACGCTTTGCGCGCCACCGAACCCTCAGGGAAGCGGTACCAGCCCGGGTCTTCGTACGAAGAGAGGTCGTCGCGCACCTTGAGCACGGTGAACATCCCTCCCATCTCGATGTTCCCGAACTGCCCCTCGCCCATCATCATGGGGAGCGTGTTGCGCGGCCCGGGCATGTGCCGGGCCATATCCTGCATCTCGGCCATGCCGTGCTCGCCCATCGCCATGTAGCCGGGCAGCATCGATCGGATCTTCGCTTCGAGACCCGACTGATCGACGCCCGCGGTGTTGGCGATGTCGTGCGCCATCGCGTTCATGGTGTGGTGGGACATATGGCAATGGAGCGCCCAGTCGCCGGGGTTGTCGGCGATGAACTCGACATCGCGCGTCGTGCCGACCGGCACGAGCACGGTCGTTTCGGGCCACTGCCCGGCCTCGGCGATCTGCCCGCCGTCGGTGGCGACGACCCTCCACGCGTGGCCATGGACGTGGATCGGATGGTTCCACATGCTGAGGTTGCCGAGCCGCACGCGCACGCGATCGCCCGTGCGCGCCACGAGGTGCTCCGTTCCCGGGAACACGCGGCTGTTGAAGGTCCACATGTTGAAATCGACCATCACCGAGGGGTCGGGCCGGTATGTGCCCGGATGCACCGCCCAGTTGTGCAGCATGATCGCGAAGTCCCGGTCGATCGGCCGCTCGCGCGCCTCGCGCGGGTGGACGATGAAGAACCCCATCATGCCGAACGCCATCTGGGTCATCTCGTCGGCGTGCGGGTGGTACATGAATGTCCCGTGCTGCTCGGGGATGGTGAACTCGTAGACCCAGGTCTCGCCGGGCTGGATGCCGGGTTGGGTGAGGCCCGCGACGCCGTCCATCCCGCACGGGATGAACAGCCCGTGCCAGTGGATGCTCGTGTGCTCCTTCAGGCGGTTGGTCACGAAGAGTCGCACGCGGTCGCCCTGAACGACCTCGATCGTTGGGCCGGGCGTCTGCCCGTTGTAGCCCCAGCACTTGACCGTCATCCCTTCGGCGAACTCGCGCTCCAGCGGCTCGGCGACGAGGTGGAACTCCTTGACGCCGTCGCGCAGGCGATAGGGCATGGTCGCGCCGTTGGGCGTGATGACGGGCGTGAAGCCCAAGCCCTGCGACTGAGGCGCGCCAGGCTTGGGCCGCGCGATCGGCGGGGTTTCCTGGGCGCTGGCGCGCCGCACGAGCATCGCCCCGGCGCCGGCGGCGAGGCTGCCCGCGAGGAAGGAGCGTCTATTGAGCATCAGTGGCCTCCGTGGTTGTGGTGGTTGACGGGAGATTCGGGCGTCGGCGTGCGCGGCGCGGGCGACGGTTCTGGGAGGGGCAGACGCCCCCCGACCGCGCGCTCCAGCTCGGCGCGCGTCGCCCAGTAGGCGCGGAGGTCGTCGAGATATGCGCGGTACGCGTCGATCTCTTCGCGCTTGGCCGCGAGCAGATCGAAGGTGTCGACGAGCATGAAGTTGTACTGCTCCTGGGTGAGGCGGGTGATGCGCTCGCGCAGGGGCAGGATCGTGTCGCGATAGTGCTCGACCTCGTATCGCATCGCGTAGAGGCGGTCGCGCAGGCGCCTCACATCGGAGCGGATCTCGATGGCGAGGGCTTCCAGCCGGCTCTCGGCGCCGAGGAGTTCTGCATCGAGCGCGGCGATCTCGCTCTGACGCTGGTTGAAAAGCGGGAGCTCCACGGCGATCTCGGGGCCGTACACCCACTGGCCGTCGGTGTCCCGCGACGCGAATCCGCCCACCTCGGCGGTGAGGAGATAGCGCCAGTCACGCTGGAGACCCGCCGCCTTCGCGACGGCCTCCACATTCAACGCCGCGGCGGTCAGGTCCAGCCGCTGGCGCACCGCGAGCGATTCAAGCTCGGAGAGGTCGGGCTCCGACTCGGGCAACTCCGCCAAGCGATCCACGATCGACCACTCGGTCTGTTCTCCCCAGAGGCCGAGCTGCACATTGAACCGCTCGCGTCGATCGGCGATCTCGACGAGGCCGCGCGCGTATTCCAGCCTCGCTTGCTCGGCGAGCGACTCCTGATTGGCGAGGGCGAGGTCGCTCAAGTTCCCCGCCGCGTGCAGCCGGCGCGCGAACTCGGCCGATGCTTCCGCGGCCGCGGCGATCTCGCGGAGCATGTCGCCGGTGTGCTCTGCGGCCTGAAGGTCCAGGAACACCGCGCGGGTCTGGGCGGCCGTGTCGACCACATGATCGGCGACCTCCAGCGTCACGGCGTCCAGCCGGAGACCGGCGATCTCCTTGCGCGCGGGCATCAGGAGCACGCGCAGGAGATTCAGGGTCAGCCCGAAGTCGAGGTTCGTTTTGCTGGGCGGCCTGTCGGGGAAACCGACTCCGACGATAAGCGAGGGGTTCTCAAGGAGTCCCGCTTCGACGAAATCCGCCTGCGCAAGGCCCAGCCGCGCGTACTCGGCGCGAAGCCGTCGGTTGTTGAGCAGCGCGATCGCCACCGCCCGTTCCTGATCGATGGGCTCTTCGAGCAGCGTTGACACCCGGTCGCGGATCACCGCCTTCGCGTCGGCGGTCAGCGGCCACGCCGTCTCGGTCCCGACGCGATCGACGGCCGTCTCCTGGACGGAGCCGAACGACGCGTCGATGGGGATGACGCCGCAGCCTCCGAGCAGGAGAGCGAGCGACACAACGCCTGGAGCGATCATCACGCGGGGATTCATCGCGGCCCTCCCTCATGCGACCCGTGCGGCCGCGTCATGGTCGTGGGCGTGAGGGCCATGCCGCATTTCGGGCACGCACCGGGTCGGTCCGCGCGAACCTCCGGGTGCATCGGGCAGGTGTACGCCGTCAGCCCCTCTTCGGATTGGGGTTCAACGCCCTGCGTCTCGTGCGCCCCGTGCGTCACGGGAGTGGCCCCCTGCGCGCCGGCGGATTCGACCGCGACAGCGAACGGATTCGGAGGCGGGGTGAACGGGACCGCGTCGCTCTGGCTCGACGCGGGGTGACCCGGCCCGGGCGCGGCCACATCGCGTGTTTGTGCGCACCCGCTCAGCACGAGGAGCACGCCGACGGCGGCGAGGGTGCTCGTCCTCATCGCGCTGTCCGATCGATTGTCATGCGTCCCCCTGTTCGTGATATGGATCATCATGTCACCTGTCATGAATGTGTGTCAATGCTTTCTGCGGCCGTCTCGGCGTGGATAGCTGCGCCGGGGCCCGCGCGTCAGTCACCACGCGTAGTGGTCGATCCCGTACACGAGCGAGCCGCCGAAGAATCCGGTCGCCGCAACGAGCCCGGCGACAACGAACAGCGCCACCCGGTAGCGCGTCCGGGCGCGCGCATCCCGCGGCGTTCGCGCGCCTGCGACCAGCAGCGCGAGCGTGAGCAGCCCGAGCACCGCGACGCCCGTTCCGAGCCAGCGGTGGGTTGCGAGCACCCAATCATCATCCAGGACCGCAAACCCCCCGTTGAGCCACCCCAGCGCCGCTGCGGCCACGGCGCCGAACGCCGCGACCCAGACGCAGAATGACGCCGCGTGCCTGAACATTTCCCGCCCCGTCAGGACGAGCATGATCTCCGCGAGCGCCGCGCCGAGAAAGAACGCGATGGGTATGTCGGTGGCAGGCGGATGAAACTCGCCGATCCATGTGAGGATGCGAGGAGAAGCGTCGTTGTGATCGTGGTCGTGGGTCGCTGCAACCGCTCCCTCGATCGCCGCGTCGTGCCCTCCCGAGTGCTCGACGGGCGCGGGCTCGTCATCGTGCGCCGCACCGGTCGGATCGGACTTGCCGTGCGGATGTCCTTCTCCTTCAGGAGAGTCGAACGCCGCCGTCTGTGCGCGAGGGAGATTGGCGATATACGCCTCGGGGTCCGCATCGAATTTGGCGAGGCACCTCCGGCAGCACAGCCCGACATCGACTCCCCGGTATGTCGTTGTGAATCGGGGATCGATCGCTTCTCCTGCCATCACCGGGCAGGTGGGGTTGATCGGTCCGGCGTCCGCCCCGGGAGTCTCCGGGGCGGACGCACGCGCCGATGGTGTTCGCGCGAGACTCGCCCCGATCAGTGTGATCGCGAGAGCCGGAATGAACACGCAACGCAGCCAACGGTTCATGGGCGAGTCTCCTCTCGTTCGGGCATCAGTGATCGCCGTGGTGATCGGCGTGCGGCGAGTTTCCGCTTGGCGCGCGATCGCCCTTCGCCCGCCACGCCTCATCGATCAGCGCGATGTGCTTGACCGGATCGGCCTTCACCTTGCTCTCGCATCCCGCGCAGCAGAACCGGAGCAAGCGACCGGCGAGGACCATCTCGGCGGGCTCGCCCATGGAGCCCAGCCTGCCGCCGAGAACCACGCAAGTATCGAGCGGGTAGTCCTTGCGCTGGGCGTTCGCGGTCGCCTCGTCGAGTTTCGCGATGAACTTCGCCGGATCGGCGCTGAACTGGCGCTCGCACATCTTGCAGCACAGCCGGACGAGCCGGTTGCCGTAGACGAGGTTTGTGGCGATGTCCGCGCCGCCCTCGGTGAGCGGCTCGCCCGACACGATGCAGACTTCGGTGGGGTAGAACGGGAGTTGATCGCGGACGATCCACTCGTCGATCTTCTTGAAGAAGCCCGCCTGGTCGGCCTCGAACTCCTTGACGCAGCCCTTGCAGCACAGCCGAACTTCGCGGCCGTTGTAGGTCTTCACGATGGGCGCGCCCATCGAGCCGAGCGGTTCACCCGAGACAGGGCAGGTGTCGAGCGTATAGGGCTCCGTCCAGGCCTTGGCCCCTGCAACAACCGGGGCGGCCGCGTGTTCCTGGCCGGGCTCTTGTTTGGCGAGCGCCAACGCGACGAACTCGTCCTTGCGAGCCCCTTCCCACGCGAGGAATTCCTCGCCGCAGCCCGGGCAGCACAGGCCGATGGTGTTGCCCTTGTACTCGACGGTTCCCGCCGAAGGCACGATCGGCTCCTTGCCGATGGGACACATGGCGTTGACGGGTGTCGCAGCGTCCTGCGCATGGGACCTGGCGTCATCGCGCTGGGCCATGGTGAGCGAAGTCGAAACTGCGAGGCATACACAGGCGATCAGGAATGCAGATTTCATGCGGATTCTCCTTGCGAGATTGAGGCAGATTGCATCGCCGGGCGAATACGAGCGAGACGGAACTTCCACTCCTGCGCCCAGCAGTACAGGATGGGTACAACGAACCATGTGATGGAGGCGACGGCCATTCCCCCGAATGACGGAATGGCCATGGGCACCATGATGTCGGAGCCGCGGCCGGTGCTCGTGAGCACGGGCAGGAGCGCGAGAATCGTCGTGGCGCTGGTCATGACCGCGGCCCGAATGCGCAGGCGTCCGCCGTCAACGACCGCCTTGCGGATGGCCTCGATCGACTCGGGCCGCTCCTCGGCCATCGTCTGCTCGATCCGTGTGGCCATGATCACGCCGTCGTCGGTAGCGATACCGAACAGCGCCAGGAATCCGACCCAGACAGCGACACTCAGATTGAACGGCCGCACATGGAGCAACTCACGGAGATTAGTTCCCAGCAGTGGTGCGTCGAGAAACCACGGCTGTGCATACAGCCAGAGCATCAGAAATCCGCCGCCCCACGCGACGAACACGCCGGAGAACACCATCAGCGTCACGCCAACCCTGCGGAACTGGAAGTACAGGAGCAGGAAGATGACCGCGAGTGATAAAGGCAGAACGATGCTGAGTCGCTTCGCGGCGCGCACCTGATTCTTGTACGAACCCGAGAACTCGTAACTCACGCCCGCCGGAACCGTCAATTCGCCGGAATCGATCGCGTCGCGGATGAAGCGCTGCGCGTCCCGCACGACGGTCACCTCGGCTTCGCCGGGCTTCTTGTCGAAGAGCACGTACGCGACGAGGAACGTGTCCTCACTCTTGATCATCTGCGGGCCGCGCCGGTACTCCAGCGACACGAGTTCGCGGAGCGGAACCTGTGCGCCCATGGGCGTCGGCACAAGGATGTCGCCGAGCGCCTCGGGCTGATCACGAAGTTCGCGCAGGTACCGCACCCGGACGGGGTATCGCTCGCGCCCTTCGACGGTCATCGTCAGCGGCTTGCCACCGATGGCGACGTCGATCACCTCCTGCACGTCGGCGATGCGCAGGCCGTAGCGCGCGATCTTTTCCCGGCTGATGTCAATCTCGAGATACGGTTTCCCGACCACCCGATCGGCGAAGACCGCCGCTGGCTGCACGCTCGGGACCTGCTTGAGCAGGCGCTCCAGTTCGATGCCGAAGCTTTCGATCGTTTCGAGATCCGGGCCGTACACCTTGATGCCCATGGGCGCCCGGAACCCCGATTGGAGCATTACGATGCGGGTCTCGATCGGCTGGAGTTTCGGGGCGCTCGTGACGCCCGGCATGTCCGCCGCCGCGATGATCGCGTCCCAGATGTCCTGCTGCGATTCGATCTCGTCGCGCCACTGGCGGAAAGGGCGTCCGCTCTCGTCGGGGATGAGTTCGCCCCGCTCGTCGCGAAAGAACGCATCGGCCCGCTCGTCGTAGCGGAAGTTGAGGCGATGCCCGCGTTCATTGACTCGGTACTCACTCGAGTACTGGATCACCGTCTCGATCATCGAGATCGGCGCCGGGTCGAGCGGACTCTCCACGCGCCCGATCTTGCCGACAGCCATCTCGACCTCGGGTACGCTGAGAATCCTCCGGTCGAGTTCCTTCAGGATGTCCGTCGCCTCGCCGATCGACGCGTGCGTCATCGTGGTGGGCATGTAGAGGAACGCGCCTTCGTCGAGCGAGGGCATGAACTCACTCCCGAGCCCGGGGAATGCATGCGCGATCTCGACCACCGCCCCATGACGCCGGGCTGGCTCAGGCAGCCAGCCGAAGACCCGATCGAACCCGAGCCACACAGTTGCTCCGAAGAGCACCACGAGCAACGCGGGCGACAGCCCGATGATCTTGTGACGCAGCGTCCACGCCAGGACATATGGGAAGGCTAGCCGCACCAGCCAGAACGCGAGGAGCAATCCACCGACCACGACCGCGATGAACACCGTGTTGCCGATCAAACCGGGCTCGGGACCGAGCGGCTCCCACGCGCCCGCGAGCACAACGAGCACGACCACGACCGCGACGATGTTCGCCGACCATTGCAGTCCGAATGCGACCCGTCGAGGCATCCATGGCCGAGCGAACCAGAACGCGCCGAACGCCGCGAGAATCAGCCCGGACAGAGGGTGCAGAAACACCGCGATGGCGAGCCCGACTACCAAGAGCACTGCGCCGGCAGCGCTCCGCACCGTGCCGGCCCGCGGGCGCAACCCCATGAGCACATGCGCCGCCGCGGGCAGAATCGTGAGCGCAATGATGATCGAGGCGATCAGGGCGAACGTCTTCGTGTACGCGAGCGGCTTGAACAACTTCCCCTCGGCGGCCTCCATCGTGAAGACCGGGAGAAAACCAACTACCGTTGTTGCGACAGCCGTGAGCACCGCGCCGCCCACCTCCGTCGTCGCGCGATAGATTGTCTCGATCGTCGGCTCGCGATTCACCTCGTCGCCGTTGGCCTCGTCGAGCCGGCGCAGGATGTTCTCGCTCAGGACGATGCCCACATCGACGATCGTGCCGATCGCGATCGCGATGCCCGACAGCGCGACGATGTTCGCGTCGACGCCGAAGAGCTTCATGCCGATAAATGTCATCAGCACGGTGATAGGGAGCATCGCGCTGATGAGCAGACTGCTCCGCAGGTGCATCACCATGACAACCACCACGATGACCGTCACCAGTACCTGCTGTGCGATCGCCGAGTTGAGCGTCTGAAGCGTTTCGCGGATGAGCCCGGAGCGGTCGTAGAACGGCACGATGGCGACGCGGCTCTCCGTCCCGTCCGCCAAGACCTTGGTCGGGAGCCCCGACGCGATGTCGGCGATCTTGTCCTTGACACGCCGGATCGTCGCCATCGGGTTCTCGCCGTAGCGAACAACCACCACACCCCCTACCGCCTCCTCGCCGGCTTTCGTGAGCACGCCGCGGCGCAGCGCGGGTCCGAGCGAGACCTTCGCGATGTCCCCGACGAGGACTGGCTGCCCCTCGCGCGCCGTGATCGCCGCCTGCTCAAGATCGCTCACGGACTCGATGAACCCGAGGCCCCGCACGATGTACTCGGCGCGATTCACCTCGATCGTCCGCGCGCCGACGTCGAGATTGCTCTGGCGAACCGCGGCGATGACCTGCTGGAGCGACACGCCCGCCGCACGCATCGCGTCGGGATCAACATCGACCTGGTATTCCTGCACGAACCCGCCGATCGACGCGACCTCCGAGACGCCCTCCACTCCGGCGAGTTTGTACTTGACAATGAAGTCCTGGATCGATCGCAATTCGTGCGGGTCCCAGCCGCCGGTGGGGTTGCCGTCCGCGTCGCGGCCCTCAAGCGTGTACCAGAACACCTGCCCCAGTGCGGTGGCATCCGGCCCGAGCGTCGGCGTGACGCCCGAGGGCAAGGTGCCCGCGGGGAGCGAGTTGAGTTTCTCGAGCACGCGCGAACGTGACCAATAGAACTCGATTCCATCCTCGAACACGATGTAGATCGTCGAGAAGCCGAAGACCGAGTAACTCCGGATGTCTTTGACACCGGGAATTCCGAGCATCGCCACGGTCATGGGATAGCTGATCTGGTCGTCGATGTCCTGCGGGCTTCTACCCGGCCATTCCGTGAACACGATCTGCTGGTTCTCGCCGATGTCCGGGATCGCGTCGACCGGGACAGGGTCGCGCGCCACATCGCCGATGCTCCACTCGAAGGGCGCGACGAGCACGCCCCACAGCAGCATGGCGACCAAGAGGATCGCGACGACGAGTTTCTGCTCCAGGCAGAACCGGATGATCGCATTGAGCGGTCCGCGTGGAGGAGGTGTCGGGATCTGCGCGACGCGGTCACTCATGGTCGTGTCCCTCAGCGGCGCCGTTCTCTGCGGACGTATCCCGGGGCGCGAAGGTCTCGCGAATCTCGCCGCATCGCAGCATGCTCGCGCCGAAATACGGGTTGTTGATCTGGTCGCCGCGCTGCAACCAGTCGGCGCCCTTGTTGTCGAACGCCATCGGGCAGTGCGCACGTCGCCACGTTTCGCTGCCGCGATGACCGAAACGGCGCTGGAGGGCGATGACCGCCTCACTCATGCCCTCGAACCTCGCCCGCGCGACCTCGATGTCCGTGATGCCCGGCTCGAGGCGCAGCCTCGTGGATGCGCGGCGCCATACACCGAGCGGCTCCCCTACCAGACCGGCTTCTTCGACGAACCCCAGAGCGGTCCGCAAATCCACGACCGCCTGAGAGAATCCGCCCAGATCGTCGGCGGCGAGCGCCTCCTGCGCGTCGAGATACGCGGCGTACACGGGCTTGAGCGCGAAGACGAAACTGTCCGGAACGCGCACGCGCTCCGGCATCTCCGTCGTGGCGCCGCCGGCCGTCGCGCCGCCGTGCCCCGCGTGGGGATCGCCACCGCTCCCGCCCGCCGGAGTCATCATGCTGGGCTTTGCGGCGATCTGCATCGCGCTGTCGATCCTGAACGCGCCGTTCACCACCACACGCTCGCCGCGGCCCACTCCTTCCCGCACGATGAAGAACTCACCCGCGCGTGGACCAAGCACAACGTTCCTCGCCTCGAATGTTGGCCGCTCGGCATCCTGCACTTCGACGTAAACGACCGATCGAGTCCCGGTGAAGAGCACCGCCGAACGCGGGATCACCAGCGGCTCTTCGAGCGAACTCGGATCGCCGACTACCCCGAGCGATTCCGCCGGCACGAGGTCCATGCCGCAAATGTCGCACTGGCCTGGGCCGTCCTTCACGACCGTCGGATGCATCGGCCCGACCCACCGCCCGGCGAGTTCGTCGCTGACGACTGCGCCTCCCGCCGCAACTCGCGCGCGAACCACCGCCGACGCGAACATCCCGGGCTTGAGCCGACGGTCCTTGTTGTCGACCGCGACGCGGACCGCGGCTGTTCTGGTCATGTCGTCGACCATGGGCTCGATAAACGCGATGCGCCCTTCGAAGACCTCCCCGGGACACGCCTCGACCGTAAACGTGACACGCTGGCCCCATCGCAGCAGCGGGAGTTGCGACTCGTAGGCCTCGAGATCAAGCCAAAGTCTGGAGAGGTCCGCGACAGTGGCTATCGGGGCCCCGGTCTGTACGTAGTCTCCCTCGCGCACCGCGAGTCGCGTCACCACGCCTCCGATCGGAGCGCGGATCGCGATTCGGTCCGAGTCGAATCGGCCCTCTTCCACCGCGGTGATCTGATCCTGCGTCAGCCCGAACAGCCGGAGTTTCTCTCGCGCTGCGGCGAGCGTGTCCCGCGTCGCCGCTCGAACCAGCGCGCTTCCGTTGTCTGCGTCCGAGGCCGCGGCGGCCTGCCGCAACTCCTCGAACGCCGCGAGGAGTTCGGGGCTGTACACCTCCGCCATGTGGTCGCCCGCTGTCACCGGCACACCGACGTAATTGACGAAGAGACGTTCGATCCGCCCCGGGAAGTAGGCAGTCAGTCGCGCCACCGACGTCTCATCGTACGTCGCCTTGCCGTAGAGGCGCACCTCGGCCGTGGGGAAGAACCTCGCGACGGGCGCGGTCTCGATCCGGCTGGTCGCGGCGGAAGCGTTGCTCATCGAGATGCGTCGCTCGTTCCCCTCCGTCGCGTCGTCCGTGACCGGGATGAGATCCATGAAGCAGATCGGGCACTTCGCGTCCGGATCGGGGAGACGCACCGACGGATGCATGGAGCATGTGTACATCTGCGGTGTGCCCCCGGGCTCATCTGCCGCGTCCGCTAGAGCGAGTTCAGCCGTTGAACTCGTGGGCGGCAGAGCGATCCAATACCCGAGCGCGAAGGCCACACAGACCATGATCACCGCAATGACCGCCGCGGAACGACTCCATACCCACGCGAGTAAACGGCGTGCACGATTCATCGGTTCACCTCGCTGATGTGAACAGCCGAGTCTTCTGTCCCATTCGCCGGGCGTGTCGGGATGGGCTCACCCACGAGTGAATTGAGCCGAGCGAGCGACTTCCCGCGGTCGGCGCGGGCGCGCTCTGCGGCGAGCGCGAATTCGAGCAGCGTCCTCTCGGTGTCGAGGAGGTCGAGGAAGCCCGTGTCGCCGGCCCTGAATCCGGCGAGCGACGCGCGGAGCGACTCCTGCGCTTTGGGGATCAGCGTGTTCTCGTACAGGCCGACCCGCCTGTCCGCGTCGGTGTGCTCGAACCACGCGCGCTGGATCTCGGCGGCGATGCGATTCGACCGGTCGGCGCGCTGGTGCGCGAGAACCAGCCGTCGCGCTGTGGCCTCACGCACACCCGCGTCGTACTTCTCTCGCCAGATCGGCAGATTCATCCCGAAGCGCAGGAGGATGGGATCGTCTCCGCTTCCGGGTGTCGAGGGGTTGACCGCGTCGCCCGTGACTATGTAATCAAGACCTACGGTTAGATCGGGCAGACCCTCCTTCTCCGCCGCATCTGCGAGGCTTCGCTGCATCTCGACTTCCTCGTCAAGTGCAAGTAGCGTCGGATTGCGAGCACGCGCTATAGCCACGAGCTCAGCCGCATCGATGTTTGCCACACGCTGCGGAATGCGGAACATCGAAGGAACTTCGGCATCAAGGGCACGATTGAGCGAGGCGTTCAAGTCAGCCACGTAGGGCGGACGCATTGCGTTGAGCTGGGTCAACCTGTCGTCAACCTGCCCGAGTTCGACCTGGACGCGCACAAGTTCCGGATGCCCACTCACCCCGACGCGGTACCGTGCGCGCAGAACGCCCTCGAATGATCGGAGCAGGTCCAGGTTCTCGCGCGTGATCCGGATAGCGCCGTCGAGGTATGCAAGGTCGTGCAGTGTGCTGAGCACGCGCTCTGCAACCGAGAGGCGCGCCGCCTCAAACCGACGCCACGCGGCGAGCGCGGCCCTCGACGCGGCGTCCTCGCGATCCCGGAGCGATCCCAGCCAGGGGAACGTCTGCTCGATGCTGAATCGCGCTTCCTGCGGCCCGGTGCGTGTCTGCACCTCTTCAAGGAAATACCCGAAACCGAACCGTGGATCTGGGAGCGCGCCGACCTGCGGGAGCCGCTCCGCCGCGGCGCGCCACGCCTGATAGGACGCCTCCACCTCCGCGCTGTGATACAAGGCGTAGCGGATGTAGTCCTCGGGCGACGCATCGGCATCGAGCAGCGGCTCGACGGGAGCGCTGTCCTCGGCGCGATCCCGGTAGATCGATCGCGGGGCTTGCTGCACCTCCTGCGACAACGTTCTCTCAGCCGTCGACTGTGACGCCTCAGGCGGTGGATCAAACGGGGACGAACACCCCGCGATGAAAATCGCAGAGACGGCGCAGATCGGGCGCGCGGCGATTCGCGAAGCCATTGCATGCTCCTAGGAGTCTGTGGTCGAACACGAGCAAGCCGTTGAACGGGACAGTGCCTGCGCGGTCAGCGCGCACCGTCCCTTCGAGGGCTTCGGCTTATGTTCGCCAGATTCCCAGCATGGACAACGCTTCGTTGTTTCGTTTCAGTGAGCGAAGAACAACCGTCGATGTCGCGCGTCGGGGCGCACGCCCAATGTCAAGGTCGGTAGTGACCTTGACCTCATTACGGTTGTGACCGATCGTTACCGGAACATCGCGATCGGTCCGATTCGGCAAAGGCGCTTTGGGGATCGAGGGCTGTGTCGGTTCGTCACTGATGCCGCACATGCAGCCAGTTGTGCCGGAGCAGCAGCCGTGCCGAACCGATCGCGCTGCGGAGTCGCAATGCTCCACGCGATCGAACGAGCCGCAGTGATCACTTGACCCACTAATCACCATCTTCGCGGATGCACAGCAGGCGCGTTCCGTGTTCGAAACCAAGCCCCAGCCCAGCAACGCGGGTGAGAACAGGGTCAGGATGGCGATTAGGCGAATGATCACTGTCGCAGGTCCGATGTCTTTTCAACGCAGTGTAGCGTGTCCGTGTTCCGTGCCCACTTGATTTGCTCCGTAGTGCCTGGTCCCGGCCCAACTCGGGGCCAACCGTGCCTGTTCGCATTCCGCTTGGGTGCTTCGGGAATCGGATTACCCTACCTTCTTGCAATGCAGACCGACGATTCCGGGGATCGGTGGCGATAGCCTCAGCCGTGCTCCTGGTAGTAGAAGTTTGGCGTCTGCAATCTTGTCCCCTCAAGCTGTGTCTGAGCGGCACTCCGTCGAAACAAGCTATCTACAGATCTCCTCTGGGCTTTATGGCATGTTCGGCTTTGCGGAACCGACTACCTTCGTCCCGTCCAGCTTCTCGATCTCGCTCCACCACATCGCGTTCCCGGGGAGCGGGTCCGGCGCGATCGCATGAATGTCGTAGTCCTGGTGCGCGGGCGCGTACTCCCCCTTTCCGACGAACGAGAGCGTCCGGTCGGCCGTGCCAATCCACGCGCGCCCGACCCTCGAGCCGTTGTCCTTGTACGGAAGTTTGACCACGATGTGGCCCTCCTTTCCGGGAACGATGGCGCCGTGCCCCTGAGCGAGTTCGACGCGCATACCACCGCATACCACCGATCGTCGCGGCGCCGAGCGATGTCTCGTCATGGGCGTGGTCCTCCTCGCCCATATGGTCGTCATCGTGATCGGCGTGGGTCGAGCCATCGGCGTGGACATGCTCCCCGGCGGAGCCCTGCGTCTCGGCGTGCGCGTGGGTGTCAGGGCCGTGAGCGTGGTCGTCCCCGTGGTCCGACTTACCGCCCGCGGCTCGGCTGCTCGCTCTGTGGCGCGAACGAGAGCCCGCGTGGGCGGTGCGCTTGCTCGCGATGCGCGCGAGCCAGACACGATCTCGCCCCGGCGAGGTCGTGGACCTCTTCGACCTCGACTTCTCCTTCGAAGCCGTCGCCCCTGTTGCCCCCGCCAACCCAACCCCTCGGCCGCGGCCCGGATCACCACTCCCACCTCTCCGGAGGCCCGATCATGAACACCAGATACGCGTTCCTGCTCGCGGTCGCGCTCGTCGCCGCCGCCTCGACAGTGCAATCCGGCTGCGCGTCTGACTCGCGTGCGGCCCGCTCGACGAGCCCTTACTCGGCCTTCGAGCCCGCCGTGCGCGACACGCAGCTGGCGCGCGAGAAGTACGCCAAGGCGCTAGCCGCCTGGCCCGACGACCCGGCGAAAGCAGAGACGCTCCTACGCGAGGCCCTCGACGCGGACATCTACACACGGCCCGGCCCACAACAACCTCGGGGTGCTCCTGCTCTCGCGCGGCGAGCTCTACGCAGCGGCGGAGGAGTTCGAATGGGCTAAGCGCCTCATGCCCGGCCACCCCGACCCCCGCGTGAATCTTGCGATGACCCTCGAACGGGCCGGGCGGACCGACGACGCGCTGGCCAACTACGACTCGGCCCTCGCGGCCTTCGACAACTACCTGCCCGCGCTGATGGGCAAGGCACGACTCCAGATCAGGTCCGGGCGCGCGGACGCGGACACGATCGACGCCCTCTCGCAGATCGCCCTCCGCGGCGACGAGGATTGGCGCATGTGGGCGGAGGTGTGGAAGGTGAAGTTGGAGAGCCGGAACTAAACGGCAGCGCAGGGTTGAAGTCGACGAAGGCCACGACCAACGCTCATGCCGCCTCACGACTCGCGTGTTCGAGGTGGTTCAACACGACTGGAACCATAACCGAGTTCTGATTTGTGGAATCTGTCCACGTTTGTGGATTCAGTCCACATTCGAATAATCCAGCGTGCCGGAGCGTGAGCATCTTTGTCATTGTGCGGTCGCGGCAACCGGCTGGCGAGAGATTCTGCCACTTTCGCGCACATTCTCGTCGTTGTTCTGCAGGCGATTCTGCGGCTACGCGTGGCCTCAAATTCCTTCAACGGTCGTTTGAAGAGGGTTTGAACGCCCTTTGAACGCGTGCGCAATGCAAACATTGGACTGCCGCGCGCATTCATCGCAGAACTACTTTGTAACTTTAGTATTCCATTCCAGAATTGACTGGCTTCGATCCGATGCGCAAGATTCTCGATCGCCCCATTCCAGCCGCACGGAGCGCGGCGGGGCGACACGAACTCCTAGGCATGGAGGCCTCCACAATGCGTATCGAGCGGATCCCATGCGCGCGGATCGATCCCGCGCCGTACAACCCACGCGTCAGCCTGGCCCCTGGGGACCCCGAGTACGAATCGCTCAAGAAGTCGCTGAGTTCCTTCGGGTGCGTCGAGCCGCTCGTCTGGAACCGCCGCACCGGGCGGCTGGTCGGCGGGCACCAGCGGCTCGCGGTCCTGAAGGACCTCGGCGAGCGCGAGGTCGAAGTCTCGGTCGTCGACCTGCCCGAGGCGCAGGAGAAGGCGCTCAACATCGCGCTCAACAAGATCACCGGCCGATGGGACGAGCACAAACTCGCCGACCTGCTCGCGGAGCTGACCGCCCTGCCCGAGTTTGATCTGGGGATCACGGGTTTCGACGACAGCGAAGCGGCCGAGCTGATCTCGCGCTGCCTCGATCAAGCCGCCGGCGCCGACGAAGAGTTCGACCTCGACGCCGCCCGCGCCGAGGCGGAGCGGATCACCGTCACCAAGCTCGGCGATGTCATCAGGCTCGGCGATCACCTCGTCGTCTGCGGCGACTGCGCCGATGACGGCGTTGTCGAGCGTGCCCTGCGCGCCAGCTCCGCCGACCTGCTCTTCACCGACCCTCCCTACAACGTCGACTACCAGGTCGGCCAGCGACCGGCCCCCGGGAAGCTCGCCCATGCGGATCACGCCCGCCGGCTCGTCAACGACGCGCGCTCGAAGGACGAGTACGAGACGATGCTCTTCGCGTCGATCGCCCTGGCCGCGACGCGCTTGAAGCCGGGCGCGGCAGCCTATGTCTGGAACGGCCACCGACAGTTCGGGCCCATGCACGAGGCGTTTGATCGCGCCGGGCTCCACGCGTCGACCGTGATCACCTGGGCCAAGGAGCGCTTCGCGCTGTCGTACGCGGACTACAACCCCCATACCGAGTTCTGCCTCTACGGCTGGAAGCCCCGGCGCGCCAAACGCGACGCGGGCCCTTCCGGAGGTGATTCCGGGGCTGAGGCTTCCGGGGCCGGGGGCGGGCATGCGTGGCACGGACCGCCCAACGAGACCACGCTCTGGGAGGTCGCTCGCGACCCGGCGCGTGAGTACGGCCACCCGACCCAGAAGCCCCTCGAGCTGGCCGAGCGTGCCATGCGCAACTCGACGCTGCGCGGCGGTGTGGTCTTCGACCCGTTCCTCGGGGGCGGCACCTCCCTCATCGCGGCCCAGCGGCTCGGCCGGCGCTGCGTGGGGATCGAGATCGATCCGGTCTGGTGCGATGTGATCGTGCGCCGCTACATCGCATTTGTCGGCGAGGACGCGATCGAGCCTGGCGCGCTCGAGGCGTATGCGCGGAGCGGGGGCGAGCGATGAGCGCTCCTGGGAATCCGGAGCAGCGCTCGGTCATCGAGATGGTGCGCGACATCCAGAGCGGCGGAACGCTCGCCGCGTCGGGCAATCTCGGGGTGGAGGACCGCCGCGCGTGCGTCGAGTACCTGACCGCCGAGGGGTACAGCGCCCAGGAGATCGCGGCCCTCTTGCGCGTCAGCGACCGCACGGTGCTGCGCGACCGCCGCGAGGTGCGGGCCGCCAACGCGGTGGCGCGAGATCCGGCGATGGTGGAAGAGATGGTTGGCAGGCTGCTCACGGAAGGTGAGACCGTGGTCTCGCGCCTGCGGCGGGTGTCGAGGGATAAACGCACCCCTTCGGCGGTCAAGGTCCAAGCCGAGCAGGCTTCGTGGCAGGTCCTGCGCGATGTGGTGCGCACGCTTCAGAGCCTTGGGTACCTGCCCATCGCGACCGCGAAGATCTCGGCGGACCTCACCCACCGCGTCGGCGCCCCCGGAAACGCCCCGGGGGCGATGGGCTTCGACGAGCTGAACGCGCCGGAGTACGACGCCCTCGCGGCCGAGATCGAGCGGCTCCAAGCCATAGCCGGTGGCGGGAATGATTCCGGGGGCGAACTGAGCATGAAGCTCGAAGCGGCCCAGAACGCGCTGGCTCGTCTGTCGCTGGGCGAGCGCGTGCGCGGGCTCGAAGCGCCGGCGCTGCGGGCGGCGCGCGAGCGCGAAGGGCAGGAGGGCTTTGCGCCCGAGGACAACTGAGCAGGGCGCCATGGATGGACGCCTGAATAACGCCGCGTTGTTTGCGCGGTGATCAAGAGTTCCGCGTGCGCGCGGGCGCACGCTCCACACCAACCGCTCCGACGGAGTCGGGGCTCACCCCAAGAAGGAGATCACGGATGATCTCGAAACACCCAGATGTCTGCGACCGGGCAAGCCCGTCGCCTCTCCAGCGCGCCCCCGATCCCGCCGCGGCCCGCCTCGCCGTCAGCCAGATGCGGCGAGCCCTCTGCGAGTCAAGCCTGTCGAAGTTCGCGCAGACATATCTGCCTGATCACTTCGTCAAGACGCCATCGGTGATGCACCAGTACCTGTTCACGATGCTCGATGGCGCGACTGCGCCCTCCCCGGGGCAGGGCCGGGGGCGGGGGCTCAGGCTTGCCGTGGCGGCGCCGCGCGGGCACGCCAAGAGCACCATCGTCAGCTTGGCCTACCCCCTCTGGTGCGCGTGCTACCGAACGGAGGAGTTCATCATCCTGGCCAGCGACACGCAGGACCAGGCCAAGGACCTGCTCGTCGCGGTCAAGCGGGAGCTCGAGGACAACGAGCGCCTGCGCGAAGACTTCCCCGATGTGTGCGAAGCGCCGGGGGTCAAGCCCGGGTCCCAGCGCTGGTCCAAAGGCGATCTCATCACGCGCAGCGACGTGCGCATCTTGGCCTTGGGCTCGGGCTCGAAGATCCGCGGGCGGCGCAACCGCGCGTCGAGGCCCGGGCTGGTCATCGTCGACGATCTAGAGAACGACGCGACGGCGCGTTCGCCCGAGCAGCGCGACCAGCGCCACGACTGGCTGCTCAAGAGCGTGATCCCTGCGGGAATTGCTTCGACCAACATGGTCGTGGTGGGCACGATCCTGCACCACGACTCGGTCCTCGCGCGCCTGGTCGACCCGGGAAAGAGCCCGGGGTGGACCGGCCGGGTCTTCCGCGCCATCGAGTCCCACCCAGCGCGGGCCGATCTGTGGGATGCGTGGGAAGCGATCACGCGCGGGGCCGAAGAGCACGAAGGGCGTTCTGGCAAGGAGGCCGCGGCGGCGTTCCTTAACGCCAACAGGCAGGCCATGCTCGAAGGCGCGTCGGTGCTCTGGCCGCAGGTTGAGAGCTACGAGCAGCTGCGCCTGCTGAGGATGGAGATCGGCGCCGCGGCGTTCGACGCCGAGAAGCAGAACGAGCCCTCTGATCCCGACGAGTGCGTGTTCGACGCGAGGGAGTTCGTATACTGGGACGACGAGCATCCCGACGCCGAACGGCTCATCGCCGCCGTTGGCAGCTGGGGCGATGTCTACGGGGCGTGCGACCCGAGCATGGGCAAATCCGGCTCGGCGCGCGACGACACCGCGATCGTCACCATCCTCTACGACAGCAAAAACCAGATCCACTATGTCCTCGACGCGGACATCGGGAAGCGCAAGCCCGACGAGATCGTCAACGGGATCATCGATCTCCACCGGATCCGCCGGTACACCTGCTTCGGCTTCGAGTCGGTGCAGTTCCAGGAGGTGCTCAAGGACGAGCTCGTGCGCCGCGCCGCCGACCGCGGCCGCTCGTTGAGCGTCAAGGGGATCACGCACGCGAGCGACAAGCACACCCGCATCCTGGCACTCCAGTCCCTTGTCGCCGCGGGGAAACTGAGGTTTTCCCGCCGCCACGCCACGCTGCTCGAGCAGCTGCGCCGGTTCCCCCACGCCGCCCACGACGACGGGCCGGACGCGCTCGCGATGGCGATCTCGGTCGTGAAGAAGACCCCTATCGCGAGGGGGTACATGATCGCGGAAGGGGGCGAGTGGTAACGCCAGACAGTGCAAATATCAGAGGAGTGAATCCCGCTTCCGTTCCGCAGCTTGCAGCTCTTCGGTGACATCTCGCACGAGCGGGTCATCCCAAACTTCATCGCGTAGGTGGAAGTTATGCCCATTCGTGTACTCGCCGAAAGCGGAACGGGTCAAAATGCACGAATGCGGCGCTAAACATGCGCGATGTACGGTGAAGTCTTCATTGAAGAGCACGCCGACCAGATAGTCGAACGGGTCGTCGTCGAGGCGACGCAGGACTGACATCTGGCGTGAGGTGTTCTTGCTAGTGAGCCGACGCGCCTTGATCTGGTAGCGCGCGCCCTCGGAGTCGACCGCGTCGTGCCCAGCGTTCGATCCCGTGGCAAGCGTGAGGCCCAATGCTTCGGCGACGAGCGACTCGGCGACATCCGCAGCTGGATTGTTTGCGGTTCTGACGGCGCCGCGATTCTGAAGCTCTCGCATGATCGCGGCATACTCGCACAGCAGGTCGCCCACCGACTTCTTGCCCAGTTTACTTGCATCGGTGCGCTCGTTCGCCATCGGTCGGCCCTCGCGTGAGTCAGCTGGAGTTGCAGGTGCCTTCTACCGCCGGGGGCGACGCGTCGCCAGCCAAGGCGAGGCCAGAAAGGGCCAAGCGGGCAGGATGTCGGCCTCTCAGAACACCGCTTAATTCGACTTGCTATCCCCCGCTTTCCAGCCCTGTATGTGACCCCCGGACCGCCTCCGGACCGGGCCACAAACAGGAGCTTCAAAGTGGGCAAACTCGCGAGCGCGTCGAAGACATCCCATGCGCCGAACTCGTCTTCGAAGGGCCTTCAAACCCCCATCAAGGGCCCGTCGGCGGGCTCTGCCCCGGGTGCCGCGAGTTCCGCCCCACCCCCACCATGGCCGGATCTCGCCGGTCGGCCGCACAGCGCCGAGACGAGCCTCCCCGCCAACACCCAAGGGCATTCCCTGGGGAACACGAGCGGCGCACCGCCGATGCGCGTCGGGGTGGGCTATCTTCGCCGGTCGACGGATCGGCAGGAGCAATCGATCGGCGACCAGCGGGCCGCGGTCGAGCGGTTCGCGGCCGAGCGCGGCATCCGCCTTTTGCGTCACTATGTCGACGACGGGATCAGCGGCACTTCGACCGCGGGCAGGCGCGCGTTCCAGCAGTTGATCGCCGACGCCGAGCGCTTCGCGAAGGCGAGGCACGCCCATCACGACGGCACTAGCGATGTCGGCGGATGCTTCGATGTCGTCGTCTGCTACGATGTGAAGCGCTTCGGGCGTGTCGACAACGACGAAGCCGGGTACTACCGCCACATCTTGAAGCGCTGCGGCGTCGAGGTGATGTACGCCAGCGAGGGTTTCACCGGCGGGATGGTCGACGACCTGCTCCGGCCCGTGAAGCAGTGGCAAGCGCGGCAGGAGAGCAAGGACCTCGCCAAGGTCGTCATCAGGGGACTGGTCTCAAAGGCAACGCCAGATGAGGTCAGTACTGGCTCTGAGCCAGACGAGAATACATCCGCTGCCGCCGACTCCGGGGGCGGGTCCGGGGGCCCTTCCGGGGGCGGCGGGGGCTGGTGGATGGGCGGCGCGCCGCCGATGGGGTACGACCTGCGGTACGAGAGCATGTCGGGCCGCTTCATTTTCACCGTGCGCTACCAGCGTGACGGGACCAAGCTGCTCCTTGATGAGGAAGGCAAGACGCTGCGCGAGCTGGCCAAGGGCGAGTCGGTGGCGGTCTCGAAGCGCGACCGGTGCAGGCTCACACTCGGCGATCCCGTTCGCGTCCAGGCCGTGAAGGACATCTTCCGCATGTACGCCGAGGAGCGCAAGGGCTTCAAGGCCGTCGCCTCGGCCCTCAACCGGCTGGGGGTCGAATCGGCGCGGAGCAAGGAGTGGGCGGCGCACTACTCCGGGAAATGGTCGATCACCACCGTGCGGGCGATCCTGCTCAACCCCGCCTACTGCGGGGACATGGCGTGGAACCGGCGGACCGACGCGCGGTTCTACCGCATCGCGGGCGGCAGGGCCATCGAGCGCGACGCGACCGGGGGCCACAGCGCGCACAGCCCTGCGCGGAGGCTGGAGGACAACGACGAGGCGGACTGGATCGTGACGCGCGACGCGCACGAGGCGATCGTGAGCAGGAGCGCGTGGGAGAAGACCCGCGAGATCATCCGCAGCCACGACAAGAACAGGCCGCCCGTCATGCGTGTGTATGCGCCGCGATCGATGAAGGGCGCCCCCGGGGGTTGGGGCGGAGAGCGGACCAAGTTCCTGCTGTCAGGACTGGTGAAGTGCGGCCGCTGCGGCAACACCTACGAGGGACGCATTGATCGACCGAGCAAGACCAACGCGTCGGGGGAGAAGTCCAAGTCCTATTCGTATGTGTGCGGCGGATACATCCGTCAGGGCAAGAGCGTCTGCTCGCGCGGGCGAATCGCCAAAGACGAGATGGAGCAGAAGGTCATCGAGGAGATCATCAAGGCCTACAGACCCTTCATGGGCCGAAAGGGGCGCAAACGACTCGAAGCGACGATGCTCGAAGCGCGCGGGGGCGAGGCGAACGAAGCCGCGGCGGCGCGGCGGAGGGCGACCGCGAGGCTCGACAAGATCGCCACCCAAGCCCGAACGCTGCTCGACAACCTCAGCGAGGCCAACCGCGTCTTCGTCGACGAACGGCTGAAGGAACTGACAAAGGAACGGGGCGAGCTGGAGCTGCGCGTCGAATCCCTCGACCGGCTGGCGATGAGCGATCGGGAGATGCAGGAGGCGGTGCGCGAAGAGCACGCCTTCATCGAGCGGCTGGAGGCGGCGCTCAGGGGCGAGGACCACGCGGAGAAGCGTGCGGCGGTGGAGCGGAGTTCGCAACACATTCTGATCAAGTCCGTCGAGCCATTCTCCATCGCTCTTGAACCGAGAATCCGATCCGGCATGTAGCGAGATCAGTCAGAGGCCAGATCTCGCGCCGCCTTACCCCCCAGATCAGGCAGTGCTGTCGCTATCCCGATTGCCTGTAGTGTGTTCGAAAATGGGACGGGACTTATCGCACACGCCATTGAACGCGCGACCTAGCCGTCGCTAGAATCGTCGCGATGGCCCGCAGCGTTCTGCACACCTCGTCGGCATGGCTCCTGCTCTGGGTGTACATCGCCTCGATCGTTGCCACCCCGCTCGGGTTGCTCGTGTGTCGCGACGCATCCGGGTCTTCGCACATCGAATGGACAACCGCTCTGTGCTGCGCGTCGGAGCCGGTCGATGTCGCCGCGCATGACCAACCCGCTGCCGAATCGTCGTGCGCCGAGCAGGATTGCGATTCCGGCGCTTGCGTCGATCGGCCCATCTCCCAAAACTGGCTGGCAAACTCCCAGCAGGGGCCGCGTTTCGAGGTCGGCGTGCTCACGCCGGTTGCGTCCGTCCCCGAGCCAATCACGGATTTCTGGCCGAGTGATTGGATCGCGCGGAGCGTTCCCGAATCCACGGGTCCCCCGCGGCAGGTCGCGCAGAGTTTGGCCGCCACCGTCCTGATTCTCTAAGTCCTTGAGTTCGCCAGAAGCGTTCCTTCGCGCCCGCGCGGTGGCTCTGTTCGTGTCGAATCACTCAGGGAATACCAATGAAATGCTTGCTCACGGCGGCCCTGCTGGGCTGCTTGCTCGGCGCCGGTTGCGCCGGGCCGATGGATCGTCCATGGGACGACGCCGTCTACCAATCGTTGCGCGATCGCTACACAGACTCTGACCAGCGCCTTGCCGCGACGACGCCCCCGGATGCGCAACACGATGAACCCGCCGTCCAACTCGCGGCGCTCGAAGCGCTGACGGTCGATGACGCCGTGCGCATCGCCATCGCCAATACGCCCAGTCTTCGAAGCGCCGGCTATCAGGTCGATGTCGCCGCCGGTCGCGTGATCCAGGCCGGGCTGTATCCAAACCCTCAGTTCGAGTTCTTCGCTGAGTCTCTCGGCGCCGAGGCGGGGAAGGGCGGCGAAACGAACTACCTGCTCAGCCAGGAACTGGTCCTGGGGGGCAAGCTCGACCGCGCGAGGGACGTGGCGCAGGCTGACGAGCTCGCGGCCAAAGCTGCATTCGTCGCTGAAGAATTCGCCGTCGCCTCCCGGGTGGCAAGGTCGTACTTCGCGGCCGTGGCGGCGCAGGAACGGCTGGAAAGCCGGCGCCAGCTCATCGACCTCTCACAGCAGCTCCTCGACACCGCGAACGCACAGGTAGATGCCGGGGCCGCAACCGAACCGGACCGGCTCCGCGCCGAGGTTGTCCAAGCGCAGGCGGAGATCGATCTCGACTCCGCGCGGCTGGACGCACACGCGGCCCGTCGATCGCTCGCGTCCGCGATCGGAATCGACGGAACTGTCGAGATACCTCTAACGGACACGCCGCAATCGCTCCCGCACTTTCCGAGTCAGGAAGCGGTCGTCGCCGCCGCGCTGGCCGCGAACAGCAGAGTGTCGCTCGCGCGCATCGCGATCGAACGGGCCCGGAGCGTCCACGAACTCGCGAAGGCCGAGGCCGTGCCGAACCTGATCGCATCGGCGGGCCCACGGTATTCCGATACCGAGAGCGAAACGACAATCGACCTAGGCGTTGGTATGGAGATACCTCTCTTTGATCGCAACCAGGGCAACATCCGCGCCGCGATGGCGGACCGGCTCTCGAGCGCTGCGCAACTCAGAGAGGTCCAGCTCCAACTCATCGCAGAAGTATCGGAAGCATGGGCGGCCTACGAGTCGGCGCGGATCGCAACCACTCGGTACCAACAGACTCTTTTGCCAAAAGCCCAGCGAACCCTCGACCTGACACGCCAGGCGTACGAGCGGGGCAGCGCCGACTATCTGCGTCTCCTCGACGCGCAACAGGTTGTTATCGAATCCCGAATCGCATATGTCGACGCGCTGTATCGGCTGCAGGCGGCCGCAGCGATGCTTCGTGAGCTCGCCCAGACCGATGCGCCGTGGCGCGACTCCCCCACGGGCGATTCTTTCAGTGAGACACCGCAATGATCCCAAAGAATACCGTCAACGCCGCGTGCATACTGCTCGCCCTGCTCGTGCTTCCGGGCTGTGGTGATTCAGGCCGCTCCCAGTCGAGCACGCACGCTGAGCATCCCGAGGATGATGGACATGACCACGGAGCCGAGTCCGGCGAGCACGACGGACATGGCGAAGAAGGCCACGATGAACAGGGGGGCGAAGATGAGCACGGCGATGAAGTTGTCAGGTTATCCCCGGCACAGCTGGAAGAAGCCGGTGTTGTGATCGAGCCGTTGGGCGGCGGCGTGATCACCACGCACGTGACGCTCCCGGCCGAGGTCGGATTGAACCAGGACGCTGTGCTGCATGTCACTCCACGCGCTCCGGGGATTGTCTCCGAAGTGCTCGCGTACCTCGGCGAGGAGATCGACGAGGGCACGCTGCTCGCCGTGATCGAGAGCCCCGAACTCGGCGAAGCCAAGATCGCCTACTTGCAGGCGGTCCAGGCGAAGGTTATCGCGGACGCCGAACTCACCCGTCAGCGGACAATCAGTGAGAACACTGCCAAGCTGCTCGCCATTCTTCGGAGCGATCCCGAGCTCGACGCGCTTCGGGCGTCGTCGGCCGACCTTCTTATCGGGGTGAATAAGGGGCGGCTGATCTCCACCTACGCGAAACTGAGGGCTTCTGAAGCAAACTACGCGCGTGAGCGTGAACTGCGCGCCAAGAACCTCTCGACGCAGGCGGAACTGCTCGCAACGCAGGAGGCCTACAACAGCAGCCAGGCGGACTACTTCGGCGCCTTCGAGGATGTCGACTTCACCTACCGACTGCAACTGCAGCAAGCCCAGCAGAGCGCGGCGGTCACAGCGTCATCGGTCGACAATGCCAAACGCCGGCTACATCTCTTGGGCCTGAGCGAGGCCCAAGTCGCGAACATCTCTGCCGAGCGGGATACGGAGGTCGCTCGGTACGAGTTACGAGCACCGGCCGCCGGCCGCATCGTCGAGAAACACATCACGCCCGGCGAGAAGGTTACCGACGGGGAATCAATCTTCACGATCGCGAACCTCGACACGGTCTGGCTCAATATTGCCGTTTACTCGGAATACGCCGGACTTATCCGCGAAGGCCAAACCGTGACCGTTCATGCGGAGAACCGCACAACTACCGGCGTGGTCACCTATGTCAGCGCGCTGGTCTCGGAAGGAACCCGGACCGTTCAGACTCGCGTGGTGGTTCGGAACGCCGATCGTGCATGGAAGCCCGGGGAGTTCGTGACCGCCCGGGTCGAAACGGGCAAGTCGCCCGTCGCCCGGCTCGTGCCGCTTGGTGCGATCCAAACCTACGAGGGGCGTGAGGTCGTCTTCATTCAGGATTCCGACGGCATCGAGCCCCGACCGGTTCGTTTAGGCCGTCGCAACGATGTGGCGGTGGAGATCCTCAGCGACGAGATCTCGCTTGGCACGCCCATCGTCGTCACCAACAGCTTCCTCATGAAAGCCGAGCTCGGAAAGAGCGCCGCCGGACACGAGCACTAAGGAATCACGCATGCTTGCCAAGATCATCGATTTTTCGATCCGTCAGCGTGTGCTGGTTCTTCTTGCCACACTCGCCCTCGTCGGCATCGGCATCTTCAGCTTCACAAAGCTCCCCATCGACGCCGTGCCGGACATCACCAATGTACAAGTCCAGATCAACACGAATGTCCCCGCCCTGTCACCCGTTGAAATTGAGCAGCAGATCACCTTCCCTATCGAGTGGTCGATGGGCGGTTTGCCGAACATCGACTACATCAGATCAATCTCGCGATACGGGCTCTCCCAGGTTACAGTCGTGTTCGAGGAGGGGACAGATATCTACTTGGCGCGCCAGCTTGTCGGGGAGCGGCTGACGGAAGCTCGCGAGTCGTTGCCGCCGGGACTGGCCGAGCCGCAGATGGGGCCGATCTCGACAGGCCTCGGCGAGATCTACATGTGGTCGGTTGAGGCGAACGGTCCGAACGCGGAAGGTGCGCCGTACTCGCCACAAGACCTGCGAACCATCCAAGACTGGGTGATACGCCCACAACTCCGCACCGTGCCGGGCGTGACCGAGGTCAACAGCATCGGCGGGTACGAAGAACAGTTCCATGTGACGCCGGATCCTGCAAAGCTCATGGCGTTCGGGCTGTCGTTCCGGGACATCATGCAAGCGGTTGCCGAGAACAACGCGAATGCCGGCGGCGGGTACATCGAGCACGCGGGCGAAGCCTACCTCGTCCGTGCGACGGGCCTGATCCGTGATTCGCAAGACATCAGCGACATCATCCTGAAGACAGACGACGGGGTGCCTGTCCGCATCCGGGATGTCGCCCAGGTCGCAGTCGGAAAGGAACTTCGCACCGGCGCCGCGACGCACGACGGCCAGGAAGTCATCATCGGCACCGCGATGATGCTCCTTGGTGCAAACAGCCGGACCGTGTCTGAGGATGTGCATGATCGGATGCAGCAGATCGAGAGAACGCTGCCACCGAATGTTGAGATCAAGACGCTCTACAACCGGACCTATCTTGTCGATGCGACCCTGCACACCATCCAGAAAAACCTCTTCGAGGGTGCGGTTCTGGTTGTCGTGGTCTTGCTGCTCTTGCTGGGGAATCTCAGGGCGGCGATCATCGTCGCGTGCGCCATTCCGCTCTCGATGCTCTTCGCCGTCACAGGCATGGTGCAGGAGAAAGTCAGCGCGAACCTCCTCAGTCTCGGCGCCGTGGACTTCGGCATCATCGTCGATGGCGCGGTCGTGTTCGTCGAGAACATCGTGCGACGAGCATCGGAGGAACAGAAGCACAAAGGACGCCGTCTCACGCACAGCGAAAGGCTGTCGATCATCGGTGAGGCCGGGCGGCAGGTCGCGAAGCCGACGCTCTTCGGCATACTCATCATCATGATCGTGTACATCCCCGTCCTCACCTTGACCGGCATCGAGGGCAAGATGTTCCGTCCGATGGCGGGCGTGGTCCTGCTCGCGCTCGCGGGCGCCCTGATGCTCACATTCACCTTTGTGCCCGCCGCCTGTGCAGTGTTTCTGCGCGGCAACTTCTCCGAAAAAGAGAGCTTCCCGATTCGTTGGATGAAGGCCGGGTACCGGATCGCCCTCGCAAGGGCTCTTCATTGGAAATGGGTCACCGTCGGCGTGGCCGTGGTCGTGCTTGCGGTCTCGGGGCTGATCGCGACCCGTCTGGGGAGCGAGTTTGTTCCCAAGCTCGGCGAAGGATCGCTGGCGGTCCAGCCCGCGCGAATCCCGAGCATCGGGATCACCACCAGCGTCGAGATGCAGAAGACGCTCGAGTCAAAGCTCCGCGATGAGTTCCCCGACGAGATCGCCAGCATCTTTGCGCGAACCGGCACCGCCGAAGTCGCGACGGATCCGATGGGGCCAAATGTCAGCGACACTTACCTCATGCTCCATCCGCGCGGGCAATGGACGCGGGCTTCGACGCAGGAAGAGTTGGCCGAACAAATCGAAAAGTTCATAGCGACTATTCCTGGGCAGAACTATGAGATCTCCCAGCCGATCGAGCTTCGCTTCAACGAGTTGATCAGCGGCGTGCGGAGCGATCTCGCCGTCAAGATCTTCGGTGATGACCTCAACGCGTTGCTCGCGACCGGCACGGAGGTCGCGGCTGTTCTCCAGCAGATCGAAGGCGCTTCCGATGTCAAGGTTGAGCAAGTCTCAGGCCTGTCGGTGCTCACTGTCGACATCAATCGCACCAAGATCGCCCGGTACGGGCTCAATGTCAGCGATGTGCAGGAAGTCGTCTCCATCGCGTTCGGCGGCGCGGAAGCCGGCACGCTCTACGAGGGCGACCGCCGCTTCCCAATCGTCGTTCGGCTCCCTGAAGTTCTTCGGGATCAAGTCGACTTTGTGCGTCAGATTCCGATTCCTCTCCCGGAGGATGAAGGAGTGGAACTCGCATCGGCCGACCTCGCCGGGGCCGGAATCGGCTCCGACATCCGCTACATCCCGCTGGAGGCCGTGGCAACCATTGATGTCGCGGAGGGACCGAACCAGATCAGTCGCGAGAACGCCAAGCGCCGCATCGTCGTGCAGGCGAATATTCGGGGCCGAGACATGGGATCGTTTGTGGCCGAAGCGCAGCGGCGGTTGGATGAGCAGGTTGTGCTGCCGGAGGGTTATTTCATCACCTGGGGCGGGCAGTTCGAGAATCTCGCTCGCGCTCGGCAGCGCCTGCTGATCGTGGTGCCTCTCGCCCTGTCGCTGATCTTCATCATGCTCTTTACCGCATTCGGCAATGCACGCCATGCGATTCTGGTCTACACCGGAGTGCCGCTCGCGCTCACCGGAGGCATCATCGCGCTGTGGCTGCGCGGCATGCCGTTCAGCATCAGCGCCGGCATTGGCTTCATCGCGTTGTCAGGTGTGGCTGTGCTCAACGGCGTCGTCATGATCACATTCATCAATCAGCTCCGAGACGAGGGCAAATCGATGCGTGACGCCGTGACGGAAGGCAGTCTCGCCCGGCTCCGCCCGGTACTCATGACTGCCCTTGTCGCGAGTCTCGGGTTCGTTCCCATGGCGCTCAACACCGGGATGGGAGCTGAGGTACAGCGCCCGCTCGCGACCGTTGTCATCGGCGGTCTTGTGAGTTCCACCATTCTCACGCTTTTCGTACTACCGACGCTCTACCTCTGGATCGGAGGCCGTAGTACTACAGATCTGGCTGACTGAACACATGCCAAGCAACAGACAACGAATCAAGTCACGCCGTGCTGTTCGATCGCATCGGTGCACGTCAAGCCTACGACGAACACGAGGGAGGCGCAGTCTCCATACGGCGATCGTGTTTACCGTCGCGTTTGTGGCAGTCTTGGCCTTTTCCGTCGCAGGTTTCGCACGATCATCGCCGCGGAATAGTCATATGCATTTAGACACTCGTCCCATCCTTCTAAGCGGACTATTCGGAGTATCTGCGGCGATCGAATGGGCAATGTGGTACAAGCGAAGATGACACGGGTAGAGGGGGATATCTCATCATGACCACCGTTCGTTCGCCCCCAACACGGGACAGACAGCAGTGAGCGCCGGACATCGGCACCAGCATGATGTTGGATCGCAGCGCCTCGCGATCGCGGTCGGGATCAATGTCCTGCTGACCGTTGCGCAGGTCGTCGGCGGCCTCCTTTCGGGAAGCCTATCCCTCATTGCGGATGCGCTGCACAACTTCAGCGACGCCGCCGGGCTCCTGCTTGCGCTCCTCGCGCGGCGCATCTCGAGACGTCCCGCCGACGAGCAGCGCACATTCGGCTACGGTCGCGCCGAGGTCATCGGCGCCCTCATCAACCTCACTTCGATCATGGTTATCGCAGGTTATCTTCTTATCGAAGCGGTCAGCCGCCTGCTCGATCGTCCCAAAGTCGATGGCTGGACGATGGTCATCGTCGCAGGAATCGCCCTTGTTGTAGACGCCGCAACCGCGCTCCTGACATACTCGATGTCGAAAGACAGCGTGAATATCAAGGCGGCGTTTCTTCACAACATCGCCGACGCCCTCGCATCGGTTGCTGTCATCGTCACGGGGGCGCTAATTATTCTGTTTGACTGGTACTGGGCCGACATCCTTGCGACGGTCGGCATCTCGACCTACATCGTCTGGATGTCTTGGCCACCGATGAAGCGTTGCATCCGGCTCCTGATGCAGAGTGTGCCGGAAGGGTTGTCATTGCAGGAAGTCGCGACAACGGTAGCGAGCGTCGAGGGTGTGCTCGGCGTTGCGCATGTGCATCTCTGGTCGATCGATGAGAGCACGCTCTCGCTGGAGTGCTGCGTCTCTGTTGAGGATAAGATGCTCAGCGCGGCCGAGTCATTGAGGCAGGAGATCAGATCGGCCCTGTCCGAGGCGCACGGAATCACGCATTCCACCATCCAAATGAGGCCGATGATGTTGCGTGACGGGCTCGTTGTGGAACACTGAGTCATTGCTGCCACTCGCGTTCAGAAAGCCATGCCACCATTCTCCTAGATGATTCTTCGACTCCCCGCTAAGAACAGGATCTTCGGATCATGAAGCAACGAGTCAGGCTGGAAGCACTGCAGCCTCGCGCGGAGACCATGCATGGCCATCATCCGACGATACGAACTTTCGATCATGGCTGAACCCTAATCGAGCCACAGTGCCCACGGCAGCTATGTGTGTGCGTCGACAAACACCGTTTGAGGTATGGCCGACGCTACCCAAAACGACACGCGGCCCGGGGCTTAAAGAAGCCGACGGGCCGCCGATAGGCAGTGCGTGTCTCGAAGGGTAAGTGACCCCACGGGGATTCGAACCCCGGTTTCCAGGATGAGAACCTGGCGTCCTGGACCGGACTAGACGATGGGGCCAGCGTGTCGAACCGAGCCGGACGCGGGCGTCCGGATCGCTCCCTCGGTCTCATCTCCGGGGGAGGGGCAACGGTACGGCGGCGCCGGGCGAGGGTCAATCGGTCGGGAGGGTCGGCGGGAACCCCACCGGGGAGTGCGGCCCCCCTACCGTGAGGGATATCACCCCGATGTGACCCTGCACTGCCCAGAGCACGCCATGCCGAGCAAGCCCGCCGAGATCCCAGCCCGCGACGCCGCGAACCCTCCCAGCGAGGCGACGCTGGGGGCTCTGAAAGCGTCGGGCTACCGGCCGCGCTCGGTGAAGGACGAACTCCGCGAGAACACGATCGCCCGCCTGCGGGGTGGCGGCGAACTGTTCCCGGGGATCGTTGGGTACGAGCGGACGGTGGTCCCGTCGCTGATCGACGCGCTGCTCGCCAAGCACGACGCGCTGCTGCTGGGCCTGCGCGGGCAGGCGAAGACGCGCCTCCTTCGCGCGATGGTGAACCTGCTCGACGAGTGGACGCCGGTGATCGCGGCCGAGGGGTGCGAACTGCCCGACGACCCGATGCGCCCGGTGACGCGCGCGGGCAAGGACGCGATCGCGGAGTTCGGCGACGACACGCCGATCTCGTGGATGCACCGGCGCGAGCGGTACCTTGAGAAACTGGCGACGCCCGATGTGACGGTCGCGGACCTCATCGGCGACATCGACATCGTGAAGCACGCGCAGGGGCACACGCTGGCGGACGAGCGGTCGATGCACTTCGGGCTGATCCCCCGCGCGAACCGTGGGATCTTCGTAATCAATGAATTGCCCGACCTGGCGCCGCGTATTCAGGTGGCGCTGTTCAACATTCTGGAAGAGCGCGACATCCAGATCCGCGGGTACCCGGTGCGGCTGGACCTTGATGTGTGCCTGATGTTCTCGGCGAACCCGGAGGACTACACCAATCGAGGGCGGATCGTCACGCCGCTGAAGGATCGCATCGGCTCGGTGATCCGCACGCACTACCCGGCGGACACGAAGGAAGCGATGCGCATCACGCGTGAGAACGCGTTCGTGGAGCGTGTGAACGGGGAGCAGGGCGCGTCGCCGCGTGTGCGTGTGCCGGCGGTGATGCACGAGATTCTTGAGGAGACGGTTGCGCAGGCGCGCAAGTCGCCGCACATCAACCAGTCGTCGGGCGTGTCGGTGCGCGCGTCGATCGCGCTGCTCGAGGCGTTGATCTCGGCGGCGGAGCGGCGGGGCATCGTGACGGGCGAGGAGGAGGTCGTGCCGCGCGTTTGCGATATGACCTTCCTTCCCGCGGCGTGCCGTGGGAAGATTGAACTGATGCTCTCCGAAGAGGGCGCGGCGGGCGACGGTCGCTCGACGGAGGACCGGCTCATCGAGGCGATTCTGGGCGAGGCGACCAAGAAGGTGCTCGGGCGCATGGTCGCGGCGAACGACGCCGAGCGCGTGGTCGAGAGTTTCGGGAAGAGTCTGCGTCTGGAACTCGGCGACGATGTGAGCGCGAAGGACGCGGTCGCGTCGATGGAGCATGTGGATGGATTGCTCGATGCGGCGCGGTCGCTCGCGAAGCGCGCGGGGCTGAACGCCGACAATGAGCAGGACCTCGCGTGCGCGGGGGAGTTGCTGCTCGAATGTCTGTATGTGAACAACCGGCTGAGCAAGTTCGGGAGTTCGACGGGCGGCGGCGGGGCGTACGCGAG